>JABDGP010000034.1:7679-35679 GCA_013285945.1 Bacteroidota bacterium
TATTGGTTGTTTGATCGTCTGGGCATCTCTCTCGGCCATGGTTTACTGGGCTATATTTTCACAAGCGCTATCGGGGCGATCATTATTCTGTTTCTGGTTAGAGTGATTTCTAAGAAGAGGTGATGTGTGGTGAGGGATAGGTTCAGGTCGGTGACAACACCGACCTTGAGCAATTCATTTAAGTGCAGTATGCTTCAGGTCGGAAGACCTGAAGGCACTGGATCCTTCATACAAAATCGTCTGAGATTTTTCAACCACGTTGGTGAAGAAACATCAACGCTGCAGAAGAGGGTCATTCAATTCTTTGGGACGTACTTAATATCTATATCAGATGAATGGCTATTGAAAATAAAATGAATTTGTAGCCATATTCTAAAAAGTACCAAAGGGATGCAGCGAAAATCAATGCATAAATCAGACTGAAGAATCGGGTGAAATGAAAAAACCGTTTGGAGGAGATGGCCACGTAAATAATTAATATAGAATAAACAAAAATAACCATTGAGTCGTCGGAGTGGAACACTTGAAATCCGATTAATTGTGTCAATATCAGAATTAAGGGTAAAATCAGGAAACCGAAGAGTATGAAAAAAGAAATGAGTTCTGCACTAAAAATAAAATGATCGAAATAAAACTTTCGTTTTTTGAAGCCAACGACAAATGAAATCGCCGCTAAAAAAGGTATTATAATGAATAACAAAAACTTCGAGGTCTTCTCTCCTTTATGAAGAAACACTTCCTCCAGTTGTTCATTGGTAAAATGTTTTTCTTCTTTCACTTTTTCAATTTGCTCTGTGGCGTAGGCCCCGAACAACCGGTTTTCTTTGTAATAATGCAACCGCATATTTAACCCTTCAAACACCGGAAATAAAAGATAAAGAATCACAAGCATCAGAAAAAAAGAAAGAGGCTTAAAATATTTCTTACGAACTCCGTTGCAGAAATCCTCAGAGATCTTTCCGGGTTTTGAAAGCATTGCCTTAATGCTGTTAAAAAAGGTCCCTTCAAGGTGAGTGAAGAAGTGCAACACTTCTTCGATCAGATGCTTAAATGAGTGGTCATTAGTATAGACTTTTTCGCCGCATTCAGGGCAAAATTTTCCGGCAAAAGAACTGCCACAGTTTTTGCAGACGTGTTGACTACTCATTTCCCAATGTTTCTAAGATTAAAAATACCATTTAATATGTAATCCTGTGCCCCCTCATTGCTCAACAATTCGTGATTCAATCAGGGATCACATCTCCTGTGTCTCCCCTCACCGATAAATAAACGTTTGGCGAAACAGGTCAATGTTGGCAATCCACACTTGCAAAATCATCTGTGATTTGCCACAATTACCTCGTTGTCTTATTAGTCGGTGGTGTAACCGGTTGGCTTGGTAGTATGACTTACAAAGGCAGCGGGCTAGGCCTGTTTGGCGACATCATAGTTGGCCTGCTTGGCGGATGGCTAGGCTATTTATTGGTTGTTTGATCGTCTGGGCATCTCTCTCGGCCATGGTTTACTGGGCTATATTTTCACAAGCGCTATCGGGGCGATCATTATTCTGTTTCTGGTTAGAGTGATTTCTAAGAAGAGGTGATGTGTGGTGAGGGATAGGTTCAGGTCGGTGACAACACCGACCTTGAGCAAACAGATCCAGTTCACAATCAGTCATCGGTTGGCTTTACTCAATGACCAAAAACCACCGCTAATGCACTTTTGATGCTTTTCGCTTTGCAACAACGTAATCGCTCCTCACGCTATTTCAAGCAACCTGACCCCGAAATCACTTCCTCTCGGTAGTGACTTTTTTTCAACTCCTTTGTTTATAGGCGATAGTTTTGTGGTGTGTCCATTTTCAAACTCGTTTAGGGTTTAAAGAATAATATATAATTTTGAACTCGTCTAATCTAACCCAAACTCGAATTGAAAAAAATCGCCGGTTTTTACTTTATACTATTTTGGTCAGTCAATTTAGCTTTGGCTCAATTATCTTTTAAACCATCAATTTCTTTGGATAAAAATTTTAATCTCGAGCCGATGGTAAGTGGCGATTTTGACAGTAATTCATTCCCTGATCTTGCTTTTCTTGATCAGGAAAATAAAAGAGTCTTCTTATACTACAACCCTGGTCAGGTTCCAGCCCCCGAAGTGAAGATAGTACAGGTTCAATCTCCAGGAAATGGATCTATAACAAGCCTGGTTGCGACCGATTTCAACAATGATGGAAAAACTGACTTGGCTTTGATAGATTTTACTAGCAACCAGCAATTTCTCGTACTTTTAATTTCAACAGGCAGTTCATTCAGCCAACAATCCGTAACGCCTTCATTCGAAAATACATATTATAATTACCCAATTAAAGCGCTGGACTATGATCTGGATGGAAATATTGATTTAATCCTTAGCAATTCACTCTCCTTTCTTTTTTACAAGGGTGATGGTAACGGAGGATTTTCCGTCTCAGCCATGTCAGCCCTTCCAAAGGTTTACAATAATAACTGGTTCATGTTCGATGTCTCAGATATGAATGCTGATGGAAAGAATGACATTGTGTTCACGGCATCAGATACGATATTTGTAAACCTTCAAAATGATAATCATTCTTTTACTACCACTAAATATCTAATGCCGAGCAATAACCACATTGCGTTAAGCTTAGGGACGGGGGATCTTACTGGGGACGGATTGAAGGAAATTTTAATCACTTACCAAATCAATAATTCGCCAACCTATATCCCTAATTTCATAGCTGAATATGTTAATAATGGAAGCGGGTCATTTGGCTCGCCACCAATGACTATTTTCTCAGGTGGTCTTTGGACGCCGCCCCTTGTGTTGAAAGACTATGATGGGGATGGGCGAATAGATGTTTTGACTGGTGGGTTGAATAGTGGGACTGAATTTGTCCTGCTAAAAAATACGGGCACCAATAATTTCACCAATTTATCATTACCATGTGGCTACGATGTGGACGATGTGACTTGTTTATTTATTGACTTAAATAAAGATGGAATTCAAGAAATCGTTGCCCTCTCTTATTTTAAGTTTATAAATATTTTTTCTCAGTCTGGCGGTACATTTCAATATGAGCAACGACTCGTATTTGGTGGTCCTGCTTATCGAGGGCTTACCGTTGATATGAATAAAGATGGCTTACTCGATATCGTGTCGTGTTCTCAAATATCGGGCTCAGTCGCTGTATACCTCAATGAAGGCAATGGCGCTTTTGCCTCCCCAACCTTTTCCATTACTGAAGATAATGGCTTATCCGCTGTACAAGTTGCCGATTTCAATGGCGACGGATTTCCTGACGTTGCTTATTGTTCTGTATCGACTTCTACCAATGGTTTTATTAATGTTAATCTTAGCGATGCCAATGGGAAACTAACAATTAAAAAGACGCTAATGAATTCGGGTAATACGGTTTTAGCAGCGGCTGACTTCAACAACGATGGATTTATAGATTTAGCTGCTACTAACGTCGTGTTCTTTAACGATGGAACCGGAAATTTTTCGCCGTACTATTATAGTGTCTCGTTCACTCCGTTTAATGCAGCAGCGGTAGATGTTAATAATGATTCATTGCCCGACCTTATATTTAATGATGCTTCGTCTACTTATGTAAGCCTTAATGACGGCATCGGGCATTTTCAAACTTTCAATACGATTGCCGCCTCGGGGTACTCTGATGGTGTTGATGTAGTTGACATGAACAACGATAATCTGCCGGATATTTTATCCATTCATTCTAATACCAACGGAGCTGATGGTTTTTCGCTTTTTATCAATCAGGGAAATGGTTCGTTTCAGCAATCTATTACACAAGGTCATGCTGGTGAAAATGTTTTCTGGAGTGTGACTGGTGGCGATTTAAACAATGATGGGAGAAAAGATGTTGTGTATGTTTCCGGCACATCGACCTCAATTGGAGTTTCCATTTACCTTCAGCAGGTTGGCGGAACATTTGCGTATTATTCCAGTGCGCCAATACTGAGTAGTCAAGGTTATTCCGCAGTAGATTACTTGCGTATAGCAGATATGAACAACGATGGGAAAAAAGATATCGTTTCTTATGCCACTAATGGAGATCCGATCGCAATTGTCTTCAACGACTTAATAACCACTCCTACACAAAAGGCACAAATTGAATTGACACATTTGTCAGATACGAATGCGGATTTCACTCTAAGCAGCGGTAATGGAAACAGTAAATTGGCAGTGATTCGTAAAACGGGCTTTTCTGCCGGTAAACCGAAGAATAATATTTTCTATTCTTCAAATGCGCAATTCGGTGTCGGTGCTCTAATTGGATCAGATAATTATGTAGTGCTGTTTAAAGACACTACCGCATTTAGTGCTACCGGTTTAACTCAAGTAACGTCTTATACGGTTGATGTATATTCTTACAATGTTAATACTGCAAATACGCTAACGAATATTTTACTCTCCCAGCCAGACTCAGTAGTTTTTATAACAAAAGCTACCCAATCTATTACCATCACTCCAGTACCAGAGCAGGTTATAGGCGCACCGCCAGTTATAATTTCTGCAACGGCTTCTACTGGTCTACCAATCACTTACTCCGTAATAAGTGGCGGAATAACCATGAAAGGAGATACGGTTACACTGTTCAGCCCTGGACCCGTAAAAATAGTAGCGACTGTTGCTGGCAATACTACTTCTGCTCCGACATCTGCCGAAATTGATTTTTGTGTCGACCCGCCAGTTCCAACAATTACTGTTAGTAAAATAGGGAACCTGTTTTCTTTGAGCTCAAGCAGCGTGTCAAACAATATCTGGGTTTTCAATGAGGCCCCTATTGATAGTGCTAAAAATTCAACATTACTGGTAGTCAATAATGGAATTTACAAAGTCCAGGTTAATTTTGGAGGATGCAAATCCACATCATTGCCAACGGATTTTCTAGTTGATGGTGTACTGAATGAGAAAAATAATGAAAGCCTCTCCTATCCTAATCCTTTTAACGAGGTTCTTTTTGTTCCGCTTGACGGTCATGCCACACAAATTGAATTATTTGACATAACTGGACAGAGGGTGATCGAAAAATCAGTTTTCTATCAAAGTGAGGAACAGTTGAATACTGCATACCTGGCATCAGGATTATATTTTCTTCGCATTAGAACCGAGCAGGGAATTTTGGCGCAGCGGTTAATGAAGTTAGGAAAATGACACAATAACAACTTGCTGAGTGTGCGTACTTTATAGTTTTTGTAAGGTCCGAGTTATTACATCTACATCAAACCTATGAAAATATCTGCTACACTTTTGCTGCTCATCGTCTTCGCCACCGCTCGGCCACAAGCACCCACCTTTAAGAAAGAGTTACCCACAATTGATCCGTACATACAGCAACTGATGACTGAGTGGGAAATAGCTGGCAGTGCCGTCAGTATTATCTATAAAGACAAGGTTATATTTTCGAAAGGCTTCGGTTATCGCGATGTAGCCAACAAACTTCCGGTGAGCACCAAAACCTTGTTTGGCATTGCCAGCAACAGCAAGTTGTTTACCTCCATGGCTGCGGCCATGCTGCACGAAGAAAAAAAGCTTGACCTCGACAAGCCCGTGCGCACCTACATGCCCGAGTTGCATTTTGCAACCGGAGAACTGGATGAAAAACTGACGTTGCGCGATATGCTGAGTCACCGCAGCGGTGTGCCTCGCTGGGACGGTGTGTGGGCAGGTTCGGGGTATACCCTTCAGGAAATTCTGGACCGGCTGCAATACATGAAACCCACACTCGGTTTTCGTGAAGGCTATCTCTATAATAATAACATGTACGCAGCTGCTGGCGCTGTCACCGCCAAGGTAAACGGCACCACATGGGAGCAATTAATCCAAACAAAACTATTTGATCCGTTGGAAATGAAATTGAGCACATTCAGTTTTGAAGACGCTGCAAAAAAAGGCGAGTTCGCTAAAGATTATTTGGTAGGCAGAGTAGACAAAAAATTGAAGGAGTATGAACCCGATACACATTGCCCTTGCTGGGCACCTGCTGCTGCCATAGTCTCTAACGTAGAAGAACTGAGCAACTGGATAATTACGCAGATAAATGGCGGGAAATTTAAAGGCAAGCAGGTAATACCACGCAACGCTATTATTGAAACGATGAAGCCCAATAACATTACTTCAAAGGACATGATCTACGATGAAGTTTTTTATGGACTCTATGGCATGGGCAGATCTACTACCGATTATAAAGGTCATGTGCTGGTATCACATGGTGGCGTGATCAGCGGTTATCGCTCTACCATATGTATGCTGCCCAAAGACAGTATCGGAATTATTGTCTTGACTAATACAGCAAAAGGCACTCCCATGGCTAATGCAGCAGTGTTTGGTATAGTAGACAGGCTACTGAAGCTGGGCGACTCGCCATGGACAATTAAAATTAAAGCAGAGATTGCCAAACAGGATAAGAAGACATGGAGAGAGATAGACTCGCTGAAGTCCTTAAAAGTAAAGGACACAAAGCCGTCGCATACGCTCACCGATTATGTGGGCACGTATGAGCACAAGGCTTATGGTAAAATGATTATCTCACTTGATGGCGATCATCTGAGAATGAAGTACCGAATTTGGGATGAGGCGCTGGAACATTTTCACTACGATCAATTCTGGTCTACAGAACATCCTGACTTTACATTTAACTATGCTTTGAGTGTATATAAATTACACTTTGGCACCAATGAAGCCGGCAATATTGACAAAATACGAACGAAAGTGGGCGGAGATCCGGAGGTGGAGTTTGTACGTGCGAAGGAATAGGTTTTGTTGTAACATCCGATGATGTTGCGCAAACATCGCGGATTAATTGCCTCTAATTCACCTTCAATATCCTTAGTTACTATTTCCTACGAAGCATACACCCCGGCCAGGGCAGCGGCACCCGCAGTGGTGTGCTCGCTCCACGAGGAGTATACCGTCGGAAGCCTCGGGAAGCCTGCGGTGGCGCGTGCGTCTCGCCATGCCGCCAATAATACTGGCTATTTTTTTATCTTTGTCTAAATTTTAGATTTCGAAATGTTAACACGTAGCACTATAATGAAAGAGATAAAGGATTTCCCGGCAGACCGGCTGGAAGAGCTTCATCAATTCATTAATTCGCTTACACCGACCTCGAAGCAAACCGAAAGCGCGCGGAAAAAAATACTCTCTTTTGGCGGCATCCTTGGTGATATGAGCCAGAAGGATTATACTGGCTTTGTTCGTCAAACTAAAAAAGCAAGAACAAAGCTTTTTGACCGCACTAGTAAGCTATGATGCCATCCATGCTTGACACAGATATTCTGTCTGAATTTCTGCGTGGCAATCCAAAAGTTATTTCCAAGGTAGATGAATACTTGAAGGAGCATGGGTTTATTAATCTAAGCATCATCACCTATTACGAAATTCTCAACGGCCTTTTGTACAAGGATGCAAAGAAGCAATTGTCAAAATTCGAAGAGTTCGTAGCTCTGAATAAGGTCATTCCCTTGACGCAACGAATGGCCAAGATGGCGGCAACCATCCAAGCCGACCTGAGAAAAAAAGGAACCGAAATCGGTCACACCGACACTTTGATTGCAGGTATTGCCCTGACAAACGAACTGCAACTCGTCACCAACAATACCAGCCACTTTAAGCGCATTAAAGATTTGAGCATTTCAAATTGGACGAAGTGATTTGGTTAGGTTTAAAAAAGATTTCTTCGTCTAAATACTACCTTAACTTTGTCGCTCATTATTTACCTTTGATGCCTTTATTAATTGATAGTACTGACTTACACACTTTATGGCTGACGAGAAGAGTTTAAACTTCATTGAAGAGATTATCGAGGCCGACCTGGCCGCTGGCAAATACAAAAACATTGCTACGCGCTTTCCACCCGAGCCCAACGGCTACCTGCATTTGGGCCACGCCAAAAGCATCTGCCTGAACTTTGGTCTTAGCCAAAAATACGGTGGCAAAACCAACCTGCGCTTTGACGACACCAACCCGGTGACGGAAGAAACCGAATATGTCGAAAATATAAAAAACGATGTGCGCTGGCTCGGCTTTGAGTGGGCCGAAGAACTCTATGCGTCCGATTATTTCACACAACTGTATGAGTTTGCCGCGAAGCTGATCAACAAAGGCCTCGCCTATGTGGACGATAGCACAAGCGATGAGATGGCGCAACAAAAAGGTACACCCACAGTGCCGGGCAAAAACAATAAATACCGCGACCGCTCTATAGAAGAGAATTTGAAACTCTTCACAGAGATGAAAGAAGGAAAACACGCTGACGGCTCGAAGGTGCTGCGTGCCAAAATAGACATGGGCCATGTGAACATGCTCATGCGCGACCCAGTGATTTACCGCATCAAACACGCACACCATCACCGCACAGGAGACACGTGGTGTGTATACCCCATGTATGACTTTGCGCACGGCCAGAGTGACTCCATCGAAAATATTACGCACAGCATTTGCACACTGGAGTTTGTACCGCACCGCGAGCTTTACAATTGGTGCATTGAGAAATTAGAAATCTATCCAAGCAAACAATACGAGTTTGCCCGGCTGAACATGACTTACACCATGATGAGCAAACGCAAGCTGCTGCAACTGGTAAACGAAAAATTAGTTAACGGCTGGGATGACCCACGCATGCCTACGCTTAGCGGCATCAGGCGCCGGGGCTACACGCCCGAAAGCCTTCGCGAGTTTTGCGACAAGATTGGTGTTGCCAAGCGCGACAACCTGATCGACATCAGCCTGCTCGAGTTTTGTGTGCGCGACCAACTCAACAAATCTGCACTGCGCAGAATGGTGGTGTTCGATCCATTGAAAGTAGTGATCACTAACTACGAAGAAGGCAAGTCGGAATTGATGCCGAGCGAGAACAACACAGAAGCCGAGAATGCAGGCGTACGCCAAATGCCGTTCAGTAGGGAGTTGTGGATTGAACGCGATGATTTTAATGAAAATCCTCCGAAGAAATATTTCCGTCTTGCTCCCGGGCAAATGGTAAGATTAAAAAGCGGGTTCATCATCAAGTGCGATGAAGCTATCAAAGACAGCGCTGGCAACGTAACAGAGCTTCGCTGCACTTACTTTCCCGAAAGCCGCAGTGGGCACGATACTTCTGGGATTCATGTAAAAGGTGTTATTCACTGGGTGAGTGCGCAACATGCCGTGCCCGCAGAGATTCGTTTGTATGAACGGCTTTTCGTAACCGAAGACATGAATGCTATTGAAGACGATTTCAAAAATCATTTGAACCCAAATTCGCTGCAAGTATTATCTAAAGTTTATGCCGAACCTGAGCTGCTCAATGCGAAGCTTGGCGAACACTATCAGTTTTTGCGGATGGGGTATTTTGTTTTAGATCCTGACTCCTCGAAAGGGAAGCTGATGTTTAATAGGACTGTGACACTGAGGGATAGTAAATAAGCATTAGTCAAGAGACACTGGACAATAGACACTGGACATAGTACTTCATCAACTAATAACGATTAACGAAACAGATGCAATCAACCGATCCTTTACATGGCAAGACTCTTGAAATGATTTTGAATCATCTCGTAAGTCAGTACGGCTGGGAGGATTTGGGGAGAATTATTCCCGTGAATTGTTTTAACCACGACCCAAGCATAAAGTCCAGTCTTACTTTTTTAAGAAAGACTCCGTGGGCGAGGAAGAAAGTAGAGCAGCTCTATATTGATTCGCTGAGATAATCAATGATGATGATGTCCACCCGGGCCATGCACATTTCCGTGGGCAAGTTCTTCTTCGGTTGCTTCGCGAATGCTGATTACCTCTACAGCAAAGTTTAATTCAACACCCGCCAGCGGATGGTTGCCATCAACGGTAATTTCACTTAGCCCCACGTTGGTAACGGTTACCGTATGCCCGCTGTCAGTATGGAATTGCATTCCTTTCTCAATCTTCTGATCGCCAAAAGCAGTGCGCGGCACTTTTTGCACCAGCTCTTCGCTCTTTACACCGTAGCCTTTTTCGGGGCTTACTTTTAAATTCACTTTATCGCCTTGCTTCTTTCCTTCGAGGCCTTCTTCCATACCGGGAATTAAATTACCGATACCTTGTATATAATGGAGTGGCTCGCGGCCCTCACTACTGTCAAGCACTTTGCCGTCATTATCGGTTAGTTTATAATGAATAGCGGCTACTTTGTGTTTTGCGATTTGCATGAATGTAATTTTCGGGCAAAGCTATTAATTTATTCGGATTTCAATGTCTCGGCAGGATTGACTTGTGCTGTTTTTATAGTAAGGAAACTAAGTGTAATCCACGTAAGTAATATGAGTCCTATGCCTGTGATGACAAACACCAGCGGGCTAATCGTGATCCGGTACGAGAAATTTTGCAGCCAACCTTTCATCACCAGCCAAACTAATGGAACGGCAAGAACAACGGCCACTAAAACCAAACGCGTAAAATCACTGACCAATAAGTAAATCAAATTTGACACGCTGGCTCCAAGTACTTTGCGAATGCTAACTTCTTTGGTGCGCTGACGAAAGGCTAATGCTGCTATACCTAACAAGCCCGTGCAGGCAATGATCACTCCCAGAATAGAAAAGACATTCAGCACCTGCACCATGTTTTGCTCTTCGGTATAAAGCTGGTTGAGCTGTGAGTCGAGGAATGAGAATTCAAATCTGAACCTGTCATCAAATTTACGCCACGTTTTCTCGATGCTTTTAATAACCGATTTGAAGTCGGAGGTGTTTACTTTAACCACAGCAAAGTTATAATTGGCCTCCATTCTCATGAGCAGTGGCCGCAATGGTTCGTGCAATGATTGAAAATGAAAATCTTTCACTACACCAATCACCGGGCCTTTCAACTCAGGGCCGTCGCGTTCCCACAAAATTTCTTTCCCTATTGGGTCTTTCAGGCCAAGCTGGCGAACAGCTGTTTCATTCAGAATAAATCCATCCGCATCGGCCGGGTTATTTTTTAGGAAATTGCGGCCTTCAACAATAGTCATGTCCATTACTTTGAGAAAATCAGCATCAATCATTTCCTCCGAAGCATCTCTGCGTTCCTCGGGGTTCTGCGTTGCATATATTGGATTTTGATTGAAAGACTTCCCGGGGACATTTGAAGTAGCTGACACCCCCGTTACACCTTTGATTTTTGTGAGCTCAGTTCTCAGTTCATCTATCCGTTTGTTCATCGACCTGTCTTTGATTGGCAACACAATAATTTCCTGAGGTTTGAATCCAAGGTCTTTATGTTGTAAAAAATCCAGTTGCTGAGAAATAATGATACTTGCCGAAATCAATGCCATTGATGTAACAAACTGAAACACGATAAACGCACGCCTTATGCCAATCCCTTTGGTCTGAATCATATTACTCTTAAGAATCAATGCCGGTTTTGCTGCAGATAGAAACAGTGATGGGTAAACTCCTGTGATCAGCGCTACAACTACACCAAGAGACAAGATCACACTTATAAAAAAGCCTGGCTCCAGCGAAAACACTTTTCCGGTAAGCGAGCGAAACATCGGAATGGAGATTTCGATAAAGACAACAGCGAGAATAACAGCCATCGCAGTGATCAGAAGCGACTCACCAAGAAACTGAAAAGTAAGCTGCTGACGATAGGCACCCAACGACTTGCGCAAACCAATTTCTTTACCGCGCTCGGTTGCCTGCGCCATATTCAGGTTCACAAAGTTCACTGCACCAATGATCAGTATAAGCAAAGCTGCTGCCGACATCAAATAAACGTACGCGATGTTTCCGTTAGCTTCCAACTCCCACCGCAAGTGCGACTGCAAGTGAATACTGGTGACTGGCTGCAATTGAAAACCGTAATGATTTTCTTCAAGCCATCGGATTTCCTCCTCCCGGTAACTGATGTATTTCTTTGTCCAGGTCAGCAGCTTACTCTCCAAGGCCTTTGCGTCGGTTCCGGGTTTTAACCTGATATAATTATAGTGACCAAAGTCGCCCCACTGATAATAGGGATCATTCGGATCTAATAATTTTTCGCGAACATAAGAAACCAGAAAATCAAAATGGAAATGGGAAGCCTGTGGTACATCTTTAAACACACCAACTACCTGAATCAAATATTTTTCTTCGTTGGCTTCAAGTTGCTTACCGAGGCAATCCACGGTGCCGAAGTATTTAATCGCAGTAGATTCGGAGATCAAAACTCCGCGAGGGTTTTTTAACACAGTTTTGGGATCACCTTTAATCAATGGAAAAGAAAACACCTGAAAGAATGTGCTGTCGACGGCCAATATATTTGATTCATCATAACGCACGTCCTTCTCGGGATTGCGAATGGAGAAAATTTCACGTGTAAGTCCCGGTCCCCAAAGTGGTGAAAGGCTCACTGCACTTTCTACTTCGGGAAAATCTTGAACCAAAGCCTGCGCCATGGGGTGAGGTGTACGTGTTTGGGCGTTGGTGTTTATCCATGCAATGCGATAAATATTGTCGGCATTTTTATGAAACCGGTCATAGCTCAATTCTTGTTTCAGGTATTGAATGATCAAAAAGACAGAAGCAAGCCCAATGGCTAAACCAAAAACAGAAATGCCTGTGTAAAATTTATTTCTGAGAAAATTGCGCAGCGCCGTGGTAAGGTAATGGTGTAGCATATCGTTCGGATTCAGAGTTTATATGATTTTTTGAATTGATCACTCACTTCGCAAGCTATCGACAGGATTGGCCAAAGCAGCTTTAATCGACTGAAAGCTTACCGCGAAAAGCGCTATCGCAATTGAAGTAAAGCCGGCGGCTATAAAGACCCACCACGATATTTCAATCCTGTACGCAAAGCCGTCAAGCCATTTGTTCATTGCAAACCAAGCAACGGGTATGGCAAGAACGATGGCTACCATTACAAGTCTCAAAAAATCATTTGAAAGAAGCCCCACAAGGCTCATCACATTTGCGCCGAGCACTTTCCTTACTCCTATTTCTTTAGTTCGCTGTTCGGCAGTGAAGGCAGCCAATCCAAAAAGGCCAAGACACGCTATAAAAATGGCGAGAGTAGATAGCAACCCGATAATGGTTTGAGTTTGCTCTTCGGCTTTATAAAGTTTCTCAAAATCTTTATCCAGGAAAGAATAATCAAAAGGGCTATCGAGGTTCAGTTTCTTCCATGCTGTTTCTAACCCGTTTATCGTGCCTTCAATTTGACCGGTGCCGATTTTTACCACAATGAAACGATACCAGTCGGGCTTGATGTGTATGATCAAAGGTTTCACACTTGAGTGCAGCGAGAAAAAGTTAAAATCTCTTACAACCCCTACTACCTTTCCTTTCTTGCCAAGGCCCCAATCTATTTTTTTACCAATTGCGGTCTCTGCACTCTTCCAATTAAAGTGTTTGACAGCAGCTTCGTTTACAATAAATCCTTCGGCTGCATCAGTTGAAGATTCTTTTGTGAAGTCACGACCGGCAAGCATTTCAATTTTGAACGTTTTGAGAAAATCATAATCCACGCTGATGACAGTCTCTGAAGAGATTTCATTCTCCTGAGCTCCTTCCGGCAGCACTGAAACACTGCTGAGGCCGTTTGAATATGAAAAGTCTGTAGCGGTCGCCATGGTAACGCCCGGTACTTTCATCATTTCGTCCTTGATAAGCTGATACTTGGAGATAACTGCTGTTCGCATTTTTAGCTCTACGACTTGTTCTTTTTCAAGTCCTATTTTCTTATTCTTTAAGAAATCCATTTGATGGAATATCACTATCGTTCCAACAATCAGAATAATTGAAATCGTAAATTGCACAACCACAAGCCCTCTTCTAAGCGCGCTATTTTGTCCGCCACTCCAAATTTTGTACTTCAATGATTTAATCGGAGAATAAGAAGACATCAAAAAGGCGGGGTAAGCACCAGCCAAAACACTAATGGTGAGAAATACCAAAATAAAAACAGCGACAACTCCTGGCGTCATCAAATACTGCGATCCTATTTCTTTGGCTGTCAAAGTATTAAAAGCAGGCAAGGCTGCACTGATGACAACGACTGCGAGAAGAGAAGAAATAAACGTGGTGAGAAAAGACTCGCCTAAAAGTTGAACGATCAATTGCTGTCTTTTAGCTCCGATTACCCTTCGCAATCCCAATTCTTTGGCTCTGTTCATCGCGCGCGCTGTGGAAAGATTAACATAGTTGGCGCAGGCAATCAATAGCACCATGATTGCTACCACAGAAAAGATATAAACATATTTGATATTTCCGTTTGGCCCGAGTTCTCCACTCATATTGGATTTCAAATGAATGTCGGTCAGTGGCTGAAGAACAAAATCATACCACAAGCCACTGGCCCTTTTCTCTTCGGCCATTTTCTTGTCCAGGTACGGACGAAATTTTGCTTCAAGATTCTTTACATTGTATCCTTCGCGCAGCAAGACATAGGTGTAGTATCCGTTATTAAACCAATTGTCCTCAGGTTGGTGTTGGGTCATTTCCGTGATTGTTGAACGCGAAAGCATAACATCAAACTGGAGATGAGAATTAGATGGAATATTTTTAATTATACCCGTCACCGTGAGTGCGATCGTATCTGAAAACGTCATCAACTTTCCTAGCGCATCGTCTTCGCCAAAATATTTCTTTGCTGCCTGCTCTGTCAATACAATGGAATAAGGATTTACCAGGGCAGTTTTTGGGTTGCCCTTGATCATGGGGAAAGTAAAAATCTCAAATAGAGAAGAGTCGGCATACCAAATTTTGGTATCGTACATTTTCTTGTCCTGATATGCCAAGGATCTGCTGCTGCGGCTCAATCGCACAGTCTTTTCTATTTCAGGAAAGTTCTCTTTTAGTGCCGGAGCCATAGGCGGTGACGTGACTGCCTGCGGTCTGTTCTCCTTCGGCATATGAAGTATTTCCGTCAGCCGGTATATCCGGTCAGCTTTAGTATGAAAAGTGTCATAACCGGATTCATCCAAAACATAAAACGCAATAAGAATACAAGTGCTTATTCCCATCGCCAGACCCGCGATATTGATAAAGCCGAATCCCTTGTTTTTCCAAAGTGTTCTTAGTGCGATTTTTAAATAATTACTTAGCATTTTTTATTGGCGTTAAAATTCAAAAACTGAAAAGCATTCAAATCAGAAATGACATCATTCGCTTCGCAAACTATCGACAGGATTTTCTATAGCCGACTTGATCGATTCAAAGCTGACGGTGATCAATGCGATAGCCAGCGCAACAACTCCTGCCACAACAAACACAGCCCAGCCGATTGAGACGCGGTAAGCAAAACTCTCAAGCCACTTGGTCATACCATACCAGGCTATCGGCACGGCTATCACAAATGCGATGAGCACTAGCTTCACAAACTCAGTTGACATCATGGACACAATTTGCGTCACACTTGCCCCCATCACTTTTCGTATTCCGATTTCCTTGAATCGCCTTTCCGCCATGTAAGAAGAAAGTCCATAAAGCCCCAGGCTGCAGATGATCATCGCTATCAAAGCAAAACTAGTAATGATTTTAGAAACTCTCCGGTCTTCATCGTACTGTTTCTGTATGCTTTGATCCAGGAATGAGTATTCAAAGGGTGTGTCGTTAATCAAATTTTTCCATGTCTTCTCAATAGTTTGAATGGTCTGATCGAAATTACCTGCAGTGACAGACGCAACAATAAAATCATAGCGTTTGGTGCTATCGGGAACTTCAAACAAAGTAGGCTTGATCTCTTCATGAAGTGAATTCTGATGATAATCTTCCATTACTCCGATTACCTCGAAGTCATATTTTTTACCCTCCCAATCGTAATGTAAGTTCTGCCCCACAATCTTTTCGGGTGAAAAGCCCAGTTTGCTGGCGGACGTACGGTTCACAATTAACTTGGATTTGCTTTCCATAGTTCTATTGTCGGTAAATGTGCGGCCTGCAATTAGTTTCATGTTCAGCAATTCCATATAGCCCGCATCCACAAGGTTACGCCTGATGTCCACCGCTTTGTCCATATTGCCGCCATCGGGATAAAACATCATGTCGCTAAAAATCACTGCGCCCGGAATATAAACTGTACCAGAAACAGCGCTAACATTACCGTTGTTCTGCAGTTCCTTCTTCAGCGCATCATACCGCCTGCGTGCTTCATCCGTTCGCAATGGCAATACTATCTTAGCTCCGAAATTAAATCCCAGATTTTTCTCCTGCATGAAATTCAACTGACGGGAAATTACCAGCAGGCCGCACACCAGGGCGATCGCAATCATAAATTGAAACACTACCAGCGACTGTCGCAAGAGGCCCGAAGAATTGCTAAGTCTTTGTTTTCCTTTGAGCACTTCTGCCGGCTGGAATGACGACAAATAAAAGGCGGGATAGCTTCCCGCAACTAGTCCGGTAACCAAAGCCAAAACAGTTGCTGCCAATATAAAGTAACCTAAGTTGCCTGAACTGAACGAGATCTCTTTGTCTGTAAGTTGGTTGAACAAGGGAAGTACAAGCTGCACAATGCCAATGCTGATAATAATTGAGATTATCACTATGACCATAGCCTCACCTAATATTTGTTGTATCAAAGTAGACCGGTAGGCGCCCATTGTTTTACGAATGCCAATCTCGGCAGCACGCTTGGTAGCCTTGGCTGTTGACAAATTCATGAAATTGATGCAAGCAATCAGAAGAATGAAAATTGCAATGGAAGCAACCACATATAAATAAGTAATGCGCGGACTCTGGTCAACATCTGACTTTAGATAAATATCTTTTACTGGTTCCAGAGAAAGAGTCTTATGCAACCCAAGCGCCTTCATGGCTTCCGCTCCATGCTTTAACAAAACTTC
Source organism: Bacteroidota bacterium (assembly GCA_013285945.1). Classification (GTDB taxonomy): domain Bacteria; phylum Bacteroidota; class Bacteroidia; order Cytophagales; family Cyclobacteriaceae; genus ELB16-189. The sequence goes on from JABDGP010000034.1 coordinate 24,463, forward strand.
ATTCATCTTTTTCTCAACAGCAGCCTTGTCATGTCCATGCACTAATCTCAAATAAGAAGGAATGAAATTGTTTCCTGCCCAGTGCTTAACCCCTTCTGTACGCACGTACTCGCCCCAGCCGGCGCTCATCATAGACGTGAAGAAGTTTGCCTTGATGTGGCTGTGGTATTGTTGCACAAATACGCCGGTCACTTTATATTCTCGCGGTGTGCCTCCCTGGCTGATAGAAATCATTTTATCGTAAGCAGGTTCGTTGCCGAAGAGTTTTTTGGCGAGCTTCTCAGAAAGAACAACGGTATTGCCATGAGTCAGCGCTTTTTTCGGATTGCCCTCAATTAATTTATACGAGAACATATCAAACACGGTAGAGTCGGCTATTATCCCATCGCTTTCATAAAAAGAATTATCGCCATAGCGGATCAGGCTCTGAGTAGCACCGGGAGGGTCGAGCAACCTGGCTGCATACTCAACCTCCGGAATCTCTTCCTTCATTGTCATAGCGATGGGTGGAGATGCTGTTCCCAATTTATCAAACCCCTTGTCGGACTCGAACTTGCTGATTATTCTGTAAAGATCCTCAGGTCGCTCATGATGCTTATCATAACTCATCTCATCCATTATATATAAGGACAATAACAGGCAGCAGGCGATTCCCAGCGCCAGGCCAAAGATGTTGATTATGGAATACACCTTGTTGCGAAGCAGGTAGCGGACGGAAACCTTGAAATAATTTCTGAACATATCGGGTATGATTAAGTGTTGTTCTTTCTATTCATTTTTAAGACTATTCACAGGATTAGCAGTGGCAGCCCGCAATGCCTGTGTGCTGACGATAATCAAAGCCAATATAAGCGCCCCGGCTCCGGCCATCAATAAAACCCACCAGGCTATTTCCACCCGATAAGGATATCGCTGAAGAAAATTATTTAAAAACCACCACGCCAACGGAGACGACAACAGAAATGCGAAAATCACAAGCCGTGAAAAATCTTTGGAGATGAGAACTACAAGACTTGCTACAGATGCGCCCATCACTTTGCGAATACCAACTTCTTTTGTGCGCTGCTCCGCAGTAAATGCAGCTAACCCTAAAAGACCAAGGCATGTAATCATAATAGCCAGGAAAGCAAAAATGCTCGCAAGCCGGCTTATTAAATTAATGGTCGAAAACTTCTGTTCGAAAACAGCATCCACGAAACGAAATTCAAAAGGATAGTTGGGGTTAAGTTTCTTAAAGACACCTCTTACTTTTTCGATGGATTCGTTGAGGTCGCCGGTCTTGTTCAACCGCACGGTAACCGTACTCGTCCAGGTAGGATTAAAATACATGGTGAGAGGCTCCACGGGAACATACGGAGAGGCCATTACGACATTGGGCGTCACCCCGATAATCTCCAAATCCTGGCCCATTAATTTTATCTTTTTTCCAAGCGGTTCTTTCATACCCATAAAGTCAGCCGCTGCCTGGTTAATAATTACAGCAGATGAGTCACTCTTGAAGTCCCTCGAAAAATCTCGTCCTTCAATCATTTTGATTCCCATGGTCTCGGTATAATCATATTCGGTAGCGATTGTGGTAAAAGAGACCCGCTGATCGGTTGGCATACCTGGCCATTGTACTTCATTGTTTGCAAATACTGCGGTGACAGGGCTATTGCTTTTGCAAACGGATTTTACAGCCCCCGTATTCACCAACTCCTGTCTGATGGTTTGAAAGTTGGTGTCCAGTTCGTTGTTGATCCAGATTTGAATTAAATTTTCGCGGTCGTATCCAATCTCGCGGTTCTTCACGTGCATGATCTGTTGATAGATCACAATCGTACCGATGATTAAAAATATAGAGAAGCCAAATTGTAATGTAACCAGTACTTGGCGGGGCGTGCTGGCGCCCTTGCCCACATTCACTTTACCCTTCAGTACTTTCACCGGTTGAAAAGCAGAAAGATAAAATGCAGGATAGCTTCCGGAGAATATCCCAGTAATCAAAACCAATCCTGCCGATATCATCCACAGTTTGGGGTTTGAATAATCAATGGAAATATTTTTATTGACGATAACATTGTATGACGGCAATAGAAGCTCCACCAGCACCAGCGCTAGCAGAAATGAAATAAAAGTAATGACGAGCGACTCGCCCAAAAATTGAAAGATCAATTCTTTTCTTCTCGAACCTACGCTTTTGCGAATACCTACTTCGCGAGCGCGGCTTTCACTACGCGCAGTAGCAAGGTTCATGAAGTTGATGCAGGCTATTGTCAAAACAAAAATGGCAATGACAGTAAACAGTCTCACATAATCGATCATGCCTCCCGTATTCTTTCCGTTTTCAAAATTGGAATAAAGCCGCCACTTGCTGACAGGATGAAGAAATAATTTTGCGGTTGGCGCTTTCGGGTTATTGTCTTTTATAATGTCCTGAATACTCGCGTTTACTTCAGCTTCTGTAGCATTGGGCTGCAATTGCACATATAACTGAAGCACATTATTGTCCCACTTGTCGCGCACTTGCTGCACCCAGCTTTGCGTCAGCTCATAGTAGGAAAACGGCAATATGTAGTCAAATGTAAATTGAGACTGGCGAGGGACATCTTTTACAACACCGGTCACCTTCTGATCGCGGTCATTGTCTATCCGTATGAATTTGTTGATTGGGTCCTGATCACCAAAAAATGCTTTGGCCGTCGATTCGGTTATGACGATTGATGTGGGCTCATTCAGTGCTGTATTGGGATCACCTTCAATCATATCGAAGCTGAAAATTTTAAAAAAATCTTCACTAGCGCTCATCCCAAATCTATTTAACCGCTTCTCTCCTACCTGTAACGTGTTCCCTTCACCCCAATTGGTCATCGCAATGTGCTTGACCTGATTCGTCTTATTTTTTATGGCTTCCATCAGGGGGTAAGGCATAGAAGTGTTGGTACCGATGCCCTGCACCCACTGCTGGCTTTGATAAAGCCGGTAAATACTATTGTAGTTTTTGTGGAAACGATCAAACGAATACTCATCAGCTACCCATAAAAGGATAAGTATGCTTGACGCGATGCCGATGGCCAGGCCTCCGACATTAATAAAGGAATAAGCCGGGTTTTTGATTAAGCTTCTGAAAGCGATTTTGAAATAGTTTCTAATCATGGCAGGTGTCAGATGGTCGACAGCACCATGACCAATTTAGTGCCATCAAATAATCAACTCAAATTGATCAAAAACGAAGGTCTTTTTGAACTCTGGCGGACGCAAGCGAACGGGGGCGTCCGATTACGGTCGAATTTTGCATAGTGGTCGTGTATGGAAATTTCATTATTTCAAAACTGGCATTTCACGATTTTGGTTAGTTTTGCAGCCTCTTTTGTGAACCCTTAGTTTACTATTGAACCTTGAACTTAAATATATAAACCTGTGAACATCGTACTTATCCTTATTCCCGCTATTGGCCTTCTCGGCCTGATCGTAACTGCATTTAAATCGGCTTGGGTAACCCGCCAGGATGCCGGCGAAGCAAAAATGCAAGAACTGGCCGGCTATATAGCTCGCGGCGCAATGGCATTTCTCAAAGCAGAGTGGCGCATACTTGGAGTATTTGCGCTCATTGCTTCTATTTTATTAGGATGGTCAGGCACCCTGATAGAAGAATCGCATCCCATCATTGCTATTTCATTTTTACTTGGCGCAATGCTATCAGGGCTTGCAGGCTTCATAGGCATGAAAATCGCCACCAAAGCCAATGTGCGCACTACACAAGCTGCCCGCACCTCATTAGCAAAAGCTTTAGATGTTTCTTTCACTGGTGGCTCGGTGATGGGAATCGGTGTAGCAGGGCTCGCCGTGTTGGGCTTGGGAGGACTCTTTATTATATTCTATAAGTTTTTTGTGCCTGAAGGCGCGGCCATCACAGGACTTGAAATGCGCCGCGCAATCGAAGTGCTTGCAGGGTTTTCGTTAGGTGCGGAGTCAATTGCTTTGTTTGCCCGTGTGGGTGGTGGTATTTATACAAAAGCTGCCGATGTAGGCGCTGACCTCGTTGGAAAAGTGGAAGCAGGAATTCCTGAAGACGATGTTCGCAACCCTGCCACAATTGCAGACAACGTAGGCGACAACGTGGGTGATGTTGCGGGTATGGGTGCTGATTTATTCGGTTCTTACGTAGCCACCATTTTGGCTACCATGGTATTGGGTCAGGAGATTTCTGCAGTAGATAACTTTGGCGGACTTTCCCCGATTTTGTTACCCATGGTTATTGCAGGCATGGGTCTTGTCTTTTCTATTATTGCCACTTGGTTCGTGCGCATCAAAAATGAAACCGACAGCGTGCAGCAGGCTCTTAATATTGGCAACTGGTCTTCTATCATTATGACGGCCATCGCTTCTTACTTCGCTGTCACTTATTTGCTTCCTGAGAAACTGGTTCATCGCGGAGTTGAGTTTACGTCACTTGATGTGTTCATCGCTATTATTATTGGATTGGTTGTAGGAACGCTGATGAGCATGATCACTGAATACTATACATCGATGGGCAAGCGTCCTGTGAAATCAATTATCAAACAATCAGGTACGGGCCACGCGACTAACATCATAGGTGGTTTATCCATTGGTATGGAATCAACTGCCCTTCCTATTCTGGTTTTGGCAGCTGGTATTTTGGGGTCATATTCTTTTGCTGGCTTGTACGGAGTATCGATCGCTGCCGCAGGAATGATGGCAACTACGGCTATGCAATTGGCAATTGATGCATTCGGTCCCATTGCCGACAACGCGGGCGGTATTGCCGAAATGAGTCACCTGCCAGAAGAAGTTCGTCACCGTACTGACAATCTTGATGCTGTTGGAAACACAACTGCGGCTACCGGCAAAGGTTTCGCGATTGCATCTGCAGCACTTACTTCACTTGCATTGTTTGCAGCTTTTGTGGGCGTATCGGGAATTACTGCCATTGACATTTATAAAGCACCGGTTTTAGCCGGGCTTTTTGTAGGCGCTATGATCCCGTTTATTTTCTCTTCGCTTGCAATCGCTGCGGTTGGTCGTGCTGCCATGGACATGGTGAACGAAGTACGCAGACAATTCCGGGAAATTCCGGGAATTATGGAATACAAAGCCCAGCCTGAATACGAAAAATGTGTTGCCATCTCAACAAAAGCCTCGCTTCGCGAAATGATTGCACCAGGAGCAATTACGTTGCTTATGCCACTAGTCATTGGCTTTGGATTTAGAAACGTATTCGAAGGAGTAAGCTCTGCAGAAATCTTAGGTGGGTTCCTTGCTGGTGTTACTGTAAGTGGTGTGCTCATGGGAATTTTCCAATCCAATGCCGGCGGTGCGTGGGATAATGCCAAGAAATCTTTTGAAAAAGGTGTGGAGATTAATGGCCAGATGTATTACAAAAAATCAGAACCCCATAAGGCTTCCGTAACCGGTGATACTGTTGGTGATCCATTTAAGGATACTTCGGGCCCGTCCATGAATATTTTAATTAAATTATCCTCTATTGTTGCTTTGATCATCGCTCCGCATATCTCTACTGTGAAACACACGGCAGAGGTGAAGTCATTACCCAAAATGGAAATTGAAAAAGTAACGCCGGTGGTAGAGAAAAAGTAATCAACCAAATGAAGGCATTTTTTACTTTGATCTTTGTAACCCTGCTGGCTCAACCAGTTATTTCTCAGGTTGACAAGGGAAGTTTTTTAGTTGGCGGCTCATTGGGGTTTAGTAATTCAAAAACCACAGAAACTTTCGGCACAAATCCTCCGACTCCTTCTCCGGAATTTAAAAGTGTAAGTTTGAACTTAGCACCCAATATCTCCTATTTTGTAATTAAGGGACTTGCGCTTGGGATCACCCCATCATACTCTTACACAAATGAAAAGGAGACTAATGGCTCTTATCAAGAGAAAACTCATACTTTTTCAATCGGCCCCATGGCCCGGTACTATTATATGCTCAATAAATGGGCTATTTTCTCGCATGTGAGTTACAATTTTGGATGGGAGACTTTGAAGGGTTTTACCTTTAACCAATTTACCGGCACAAACCAGTATGCTACCCAAAAGAGTACCACTGGTAATTTCAAGGGAGGGATCGGTGCCACCTATTTCCTCAACAACAAAGTTGGAATTGAGGGGCTCGTCTTTTATCAGCAAAACAACGTAAGTCAACCTGGCCTTGATTCAAATTCACCCTCAATAAATTTTAATATCGGACTTCAGGTTTTCCTCAGCAAGAAGCCTGTCAACTAAAATTATTATAAAATAGACGCAATAAAAAAAGCTGCTCCATTTCTGAAGCAGCTTTTTTAATAAATCAGTTACTTATATCTTTTTGTTCAGTGCATCAATCTTCGCTTGTGCTTCTGTCTTACCCAAGCTCAGCGCTTTCTTATAGAGTTCGATAGCTTCTTTATAAGTATCTTTTTTCTTGCGGGGAGCTAGTTTAGTTCTGTTGGCTGCTTCTTCTACAGCTTGTCCTCTGGCAAAATAAGAATCCGCCTCGCTTACCTTGCTTTGAAGTTGTACCTGCTGGATCTTTTCATCGAGTAAAGCAAGTTCCTGTTTCTTAGCTTCAATCTGGGCTGACTTATCATTGATTTCAGCTTGTTGCAGGTTTGTGGTGTTGATCAGTTGTACGTTTTGGTTTTTCAACTCTTCAACCTGAGCATTAAGTGTTGCAATCTCCTTATTGCGTTCTTCCAGATCAGATTTCAGTTTCTTAATAGTCGCCGCATAAGCATTTGAATTACCTTTTGATTTCTTAAGCGCCTTTTCGAGGTCCTCGATTTTACCTTGAGTGTCTTTTACATAATTATTGATATCCTTCATGCGCGAAGTATAGTCGGAATAGGTAGTCCCTTCCACCATGTTTACACGCAGCAATTGTCTGCTGGCATCGATGGAGTCCATCAAAGTGCCCACCTCTTGCAGAGTTTGTACGAATTTCTGATTTGTCTGTAGAGCTTCTTTGAGAGAATCTACCTGTGATTGAAGTTTTTCGGATTTGTTGCTGCAGCTGGCAAAAATGAGCGCAGCTACCGCCAAAGCAATAAGATTTTTGACCATACAGTTGTTAAGTTGTGTTTAAGTAAAAGTACATTGATAATTCAGGGCATAAAAATCCCTTTTTAAAATATTTTTTTAAGCTGTCGATAAATCCTTTAGGTTAACTTAAATTTGCGACCGTTTGCAATGCAGGCTCACTTTCCATGCCCATAAATACAACCACGCGTAAGCGTTCTGAACCTCTGATCCATCTTTTTACCGCATGGGAAATCTAAACGATCACTCACGAAATAATCCCCTTACCGCAGCCGGTGTTTTGGTTTCTCTCGGGATCATTTATGGTGATATAGGCACATCACCCCTCTATGTTTTTAAGGCTATTATTGGCACACGGCTGATTACTGAAGAATTGGTGCTGGGTGGCATGAGCTGTGTGTTTTGGACACTCACACTAATCACCACATTCAAATACATTTATCTCGCTCTCAATGCTGACAACAAGGGTGAAGGAGGGATTTTTGCATTGTACGCATTGGTACGCAGATACAAGGCCGCCTGGGTAATTTTTCCAGCCATTATCGGATGTGCCACGCTGATTGCCGACGGATTCATCACACCCGCCATCAGTATTTCCTCTGCGGTTGAAGGGCTTCAGATCAGTTATCCCAACATCCCGACTGTTCCCATTGTTATTGTCATTTTGATTCTACTTTTCTTTTTCCAGCAATTCGGTACCAATGTGGTAGGCAAAACCTTCGGGCCGATTATGATGGTTTGGTTTTTTATGATAGGGGGACTAGGTCTTATTTATCTGTTGCCGAATTTAAAAGTACTGAGAGCGGTCAATCCTGTTTATGCTTGGAATTTATTAGTAAACTACCCCGAAGGATTTTGGCTGCTCGGCGAAGTTTTCCTTTGCACTACCGGAGCAGAAGCATTGTATTCAGATTTAGGCCATTGTGGCAAAGGCAACATTCGCGTAGGCTGGGGTTTTGTGAAAATAGCGTTGATATTAAATTATTTCGGACAAGCGGCGTGGCTTCTTTCTCAGCAGGGTACTTTGCTCAATGGCCGCATTCCGTTCTATGCAATGGTGCCCAATGAAATGTTGATTTTCAGTATTGTAGTGGCCACGATGGCTGCAGTTATTGCAAGTCAGGCTTTAATTTCAGGCACATTCACGCTGGTGAACGAAGCCATGAAACTGAAACTTTGGCCGAGTACCAAGGTGCGCTACCCAAGCCAGATCAAAGGACAGATTTATATACCAGCCATCAACTGGATATTGATGCTCGGCACAATTGGCGTGGTTTGGATCTTCCAGCAATCATCAGCTATGGAAGGTGCATACGGACTGGCGATCACGCTGAATATGCTGATGACCACAACACTTCTGGTTTTTTACTTCAGCACGGCCAAGCATTCACGCGTGCGGACAGCGGGAATTGCTGTTATATTCTTTACACTTGAGTTTCTATTCCTTGTTTCCAACCTTCACAAATTCGAGCAGGGTGGTTGGTTTACTTATTCCATTGCGATCATATTCTTCACTATGATGTTCGTGCTGCTGAAGGCAAGGCATTTGCGTGACAGGCATACAGAATTTGTAGACTTGAAACACTATGTTCCTGTGATTCAGGATTTGCAGGCCGACACTTCCATTCCCAAAGAAGCGACCAACTTGGTCTACATGTCAGTGGCTGATAGTAAACGCTACATTGATTCAAATATCATCTATTCTATTTTTAAGAAGAGGCCAAAACGAGCCGATGTTTACTGGTTTGTGCATGTGGATACTGTTGACAGCCCGTATTCGTCTAAATACTCGGTGGATACCATTATTCCTAAAAAGTGTTTTTTCATCCGGATCAAATTAGGGTTCAAAGCAGATCACCGGGTGAACCTTTTATTCAATAAAATTTTACACGACCTCGCCGAAACATCAGAGATCGATTTGCTAAGTCACTACGATTCGCTGCATAAGCATAGCATGCCTTCCGATTTTAAGTTTATCATCCTGCACTCACTTGCATCGGTAGACAGTGAAATCTCTACATTCGATAATTTGATCATTCAGGGCTATCGGTTTATCAAAAAACACAGCCTCTCTACTGAAGAAATGTACGGTCTTGAACTGGCCAACGTAGAAGTAGAGAACGTGCCGATCATGGTTGGTCCTCCGGCAAAGGTGCGTATCAAGCGTGAAAAGGAAGATGCAGAGCGCGAAAAGGAATTGCGCTACCACGGGCATCAAAACTAAGTGCTTGCTATCTCTCCTCGTTAAATCTTATTAAGATATTCTTGCTTACAAATCATCAGGCGTTGATGACGTAGTAAATATTGGAGATGATGTAACCGACGATAACAATTGCTGCTCCAACTTTATTGAGTCTATGAGCTGCAACAATATTCCCGCCATTGTGCAATTTCAAGGCAATGGCAGAAACAGAAAGTATACAGAATATCCCGAGGAAAGTGAGGTTGTGAAGGATATCAACCAAGCTGAACTGCGAAGATTCAGGCAGGAGCGAATCGATAATATATTTATTTCCAACAGCAGCAAACAGTCCGCCGATAGGCAAGCCAAATCTCGGGTCTAGTTCATTCGTGTCTGTAAGGAAGCTGACTAAGGCAATCAGGAATGCAAAATACATTCCAAGGAATATTTTTAGAAATAACCCCCTTGCTTCGCGTTCAATATCCATCGAGATCGTAAACTTTGAAAATTCCTGCTTGTCAAACCCGGGCTCGGGATTACCAAAAGAAGTGTTGTACCTCGCAATACTGGTTGAAACATTGAAATTATCCACTTTCCAACTGCTCAGCGCCTCCACATTATCAAATCGGCTCGAAGCCGTATCTGCTACAAAAACAAGATTGTCAATATCAAGGGCTTCATCTTCCATGATAATCTTCAGGTGCTGGGTATCAAACGGAAAATCATGAACGCGCCAATTTTCTTTCATAGTACATTTCACGCGCATCTGCGCCCAGTATTTCCCTTTTACAGTATCGATAGTTGCGGAAGATATCTCAATGTCCTTCGCGTTGGTAATATCAATCTGTTGAGAAAAATCAAAATTCGGGTTGTCGTACACAAACCACAGCCAAAACCTAGCTGTGTATTCCTGCTGGTGGAAATTAATGTCATGAATACTTATGATGTAAGCTCCTACCATCACGGTATCCGACTTCGCTTTCTTTACCTTCTTTACTTTGGCGTAAGTAGTGAAGGAAAATAGTATGAAAAAAGGGACTAGAAAGTGGATAGGTTTTATTTTCATAACAGAAAGAGATTGGGGGTATTCAAAAATACAATAAAATTCTATTTTAGAAACGTGCTACCTTTGCATCAAAGCAAACCGGCTTATCGCTGCGTTTCCGGTGCAAATCGGGATCGGAGAGGAAAGTCCGGGCAACATAGGGCACCGTACTTCCTAACGGGAAGGGTTCTTCGCAAGAGGGATACAGATAGCGCCACAGAAAACAAACTACTCGTGCCGACTTGTCGGGATGAGAAAAGGTGAAAAGGCGGAGTAAGAGACCACCGCTTCAATGGCGACATTGAGGGCATGGCAAGCCTTACGGGTTGAAAGGTCAAATAGGCCACGATTCTGATAACTCGGATGGAGCGGCTCGTTCCAGGAGTAACCTCTGTCGTGGTTGGGTAGACTGCTCGATCCCGACTGCAAAGTCGGGGCCAGATAAATGATAAGCGTCCCGACTTTGTCGGGAAACAGAACCCGGCTTACAGGTTTGCTTTTATTTTTTTTTAGGTTACCCAATGCAAAGTTTGTGGCTTCACCGGATTTACAAATGGCTCGTTATTCTGCTGCGACAGTGCCCACAATCTTTTGATCTCGTAATACCAGCGCGCCTGCATGTCGGGTTCGCCAATCAATGACAACGTGGGTTTTGATTTGAGGCCTTCACTTAGTTTCCTGAACACACCCAAATCCTGACCGATAAATTGTTTACCCAAACGCTTGAGCGGCCACCACAGCCACCGCGAGATTGCCAGCGAACTGTAGAAGATGTGAGTCAGCTCAGTCTCGTGTTCATTAAGTGGTGTGAGGATTGTAATCGAAATGATTTCATTCTTCTCCCCTACTTTGATGTGTTCGGTACGGATGCCGGGGATTTCAAACGTGATTTCGGTTAACGTTCCTCCTTTTAAGATTCCATAACCCTTGGAGTTATTGGAAGGCGCATGGCGTACCATTTT
>JABDGP010000035.1 GCA_013285945.1 Bacteroidota bacterium
TCTTTGTGGAATGGAGCCCAATCAGACTTATAGTGTTGTTTATGATTCCATAAAATCAACAGTCACGGCTACTCAATCAGCATCCGGCAACTTTACTGCATCGCCAGCGGGGGTGGTCAGTTTTATTCTTCACAATGTAAAAGCTAACCCAGACCCTGGAGTAAATTCTTTTGAAGGAGTTTACCCGAATCCGAATAATGGCATTGTGACTCTCAGCTTAACTAATCCGAATAAAGAAACAGTGTCAGTTGAAGTTTTTGATGCAATAGGGAAACGTGTAATTAATACGAGTATCGATAATAATACTGGTGCTCAATTTAAGCAATCATTCGACTGGACAGGCTTATCTAAAGGAGTGTATGTTGTTAGAATGTCTACAACATCATCAACGAAAGCTGTGAAAATGATTATTCACTAACGAATGATCCATCGTCAACTTAAGCAGCGCACGACTCAGTTATTCTCAGGGAATGGCATTGGAGATTTAATGGCACGACGCCTTTTCCCTAAAATATTAATAACACTGGGATTGTTTTACGTGGCAGGAATTGAAGTTCACAGATTGAATATCCTGAGTGTTGAGTTTGAAATAGTGCTGTTGGGGATTTTACTCCTCATTTGTGCTTTTTTATTAACACTAGATGCAGCAAATACTTTGAATAAGATCGGTCACAGAAAACAGGAAACGGAAGTAGAAGATATTAAACGAAACAGAAATCTTGAAGTGCTCATCGCCAAAAGTAATCAGGAGCTACGGGCAATATTTGATTCTGCGCTGGTTTCAATAATAGGGACTGACAAAAACGGAGTTATTACTCATTTTAATAAAGGTGCAGAAATTCTGTTGGGTTACCCCATCACGGAAGTAAAAGGAAAACAAACGCCAGAGATTATTCATTTAAAGGAAGAGGTAATAGCACGAGGAAATGAACTAAGTGAAAAATTTGGCAGAGAGGTCAGAGGATTTGATGTGTTTGTTGAGTTTGCAAAACAAGGGAAGTATGAATCCAGAGAATGGACTTATATCAGAAAAGATGGCTCAAGATTTCCAGTGCAACTTGTTGTAACCGCTATACTTGACGGAAGTAAAAACATTACTGGCTACCTTGGCATTGCCACAGATGTGTCAGACTTAAATAAAGCCAGATTAGATTTAGAGATTTTAGCTAATCATTTGCAAAGGCAAAATAACACCCTGTTGAACTTTGCCCATATTACTTCACACAATCTAAGGTCGCCGGTAAGCAATCTTAATTCCTTGCTTCACCTATATAAGGTCAGTAATTGCAGTGGTGACAAGGAAGTGCTTTTTGGAAAATTTGAAATTGTTACTCGTCACCTCACCACCACTCTAAATGAATTGATTGAAGCTCTTAAAATTCAGAAAGACCTGAGTAAAGAACGAGAGATAGTAAGGTTTGAGGAAATTTTAAATAAAACTAAAGAGACATTGGCTGGTCATATTATTGAAGCAAATGCAATTGTCACGTTCGATTTTACCAGAGCAGATATGATTGAATACCCAAGATCTTATCTGGAAAGTATAATGCTCAATCTGTTTTCCAATGCTATTAAGTATAAATCTCCAGCACGTGTGCCTAAGATTCACTTTAAGACAGAAACAGTCAGCAATGAAGTAACCCTGATAGTAAGCGACAATGGTCTCGGGATAAATTTGGAAAAGCATGGCAATAAACTTTTTGGTCTGCATAAAACATTCCATAGACATGCAGAGGCAAGAGGAATCGGATTATTCATAACCAAGACTCAGGTGGAGGCGATGGGAGGAAGTATTTCTGTTGAAAGTGCGGTAGATAACGGAAGCACTTTCAAAGTTCTTTTTAATAGAAATAATTAAAATTTCATGAATAAGCCATTTATTGTTTGCATTGTTGATGATGATGAGATCTATCAATTTACGGTTACCCGAACAATTGAATTTCATAAACTTGCAAAGAAAGTCCTTGTATTTTCGGATGGCGAACTCGCGATTCAATTTCTAATCGATAATATAGATCACTATGAACATGTTCCTGATATTATATTTCTTGATTTGAATATGCCGATTATGGATGGATGGCAATTCATAGAAGAATATATTTCCATTAAACCACGAATAGGAAAAAAGATCATTATATATATTGTCAGTTCTTCGGTAGATCCCATTGACTTAGATCGCGCAAAAAAAGTAAGTGAGATATCAGACTATTTAATCAAACCGATTACGCCAGATAAGCTGCACGATATTATCAGATCGCTGGAAGCGCTTTAGGTATTCCTGCGGACTTCATTTTGCATTGTTATTTTTTCATGAATTTCAGCTCAGTATTTTTTCCATTCATAATAACGCTTGTGATGTATATTCCTTTAGCGTATTGTGAAACGTTGATGGGCTGGTTTAAATACTCGGTACCACCTGTAAGGATTGTCTGGCCTGTCATGTTGTAGATGGCTACTCTGGTTGAAATCTCGATGTCGGCCGGGGCATTAATCGTAATAAAATTATCGGCAGGGTTTGGTGAAATTGAGATGGCAGCATTTTCTTTCTCGATGGCTGTTACTATCAGCTCATAAGCATCTGAAATTGCACTGACGCATGCTTCTGCGCTTGTGTTCACAGTATATTGCCCTGCAAATGTGGCGTTGTACGTTGCATTAGTGGCTCCTGAAATCGCAACTCCATTCAAATACCATTGATTGCCCGTGGTGTTGCTGGACGCGAGTACAGGTGAAGTTGAATTATCCAGAGATTCCTGAATAGTCGGCTTGACAGGATAAACACAAAACCCTTGCTGCACTTGAGTGGCAGCATTATATATACTGCTTCCGCTTTGATCGGCATTGATAGTAACATAGCCAGGCTTTATTATAGTAACCTGAGTTCCGCTGATTGTCACTTCATCATCGAGGGTAGAGAATGTTATGCTGAGGCCGGAGGTTGAAGTAGCCGATAGTACAAATGTCGAGGCGCCAAATGTGATATTGGGCAAGGCTGTGAAATTAATTGTTTGATTTGCTCTAGCAACTACTGTAAGTGTTTGAGTTACATCTGCTGCTGCATTGTAGTTAGTATTGCCAGCCTGACTAGCCGTAATCGTTGTTTGACCGATACCTGCAATTGCTACTGTGTTTCCTGAAATAGTTGCTATGGTAGGATCAGAACTTGTAAATGTTATTGGGTTACCCGAAGCGCCACCTGTAGCCGACAGTGTGAATGATGAAACTCCCAATTGAACATCTGGTAGCATACTAAAGATGATTGACTGATCAGCTTTGTTCACAGTTAGCATTTGCTGCACATCATTAGCAGGATTGTAGGTCGCATCACCTCCCTGACTTGCTGTGATTACTGTTTGACCAGCGCCCACAATTGTTACAGTGTTTCCTGAAATAGTTGCTACTGCAAGATTTGAACTTGTAAAAATTACCGGATTACTCGAAGCACCGCCAGTTGCCGATAATATAAACGGTGCTGTGCCAAAAGCGAAATTCTGTAAGCCTGGGAAATTGATAATTTGATTAGTTTTCACTTGTGCTGTAACGATTAATGTTTGAGATACATCAGATGCAGAATTATAGTTGGCATTGCCCGTTTGGCTTGCGGTGATTGTTGTTTGACCAACACCTACAATAGTTATCGTGTTTGCCGAAATGGTAGCCACTGCGAGATTTGAACTTGAGAAAGTCACGGCGTTTCCGGAAGTGCCACCTGTTGCCGAAAGAATATAAGGCGCAACGCCAAACGCAACACTTGCGAGTGGACTAAAAGTAATGGCCTGGTTAGCTTTGGTTACGGTAAATGTTTGCTGAACGCTTGGTGCTGAATTGTAATTGACATTTCCAGCCTGATTTGTAGTGATTGTCGATTGGCCGGTTCCGACAATGGTTATGGTGTTTCCTGAAACTGTAGCAACAGATAGATTTGAACTATTATAAGTTATAGGGTTACCAGAAGCTCCCCCCGTTGCTGAAACCTGAAAAGGTGCTGATCCAAAAATCTTTGCCGGCAAGGCGCTAAAGTTTATGGCTTGGTCCGTTTTAACTGTAAATAATTGGACGCGGTCTGAATAATACAAATGATCCAGAATTGCCAAATTGCTGCCCGCGTCATCAACCCTAATAATAAATGGTTTGATCATACTCCCTGACTTCATTCCGTACGGAAGATCGACTCGTTGTAAAAAATTAAATGAATTATCGAAAATCTGAAAGCGGTCGTTCTGCAAAACGTATAGGTTTCCAGCAGCGTCTACGTCAACGGAACTGATGCCGTTCAATTGACCTGTGGCCGAGCCATGAATTCCAAAAGTGCTAGTAAGAGTACTTGTGGCGGTATTGTATTTTAAAATATGGTCAGTTTGCTGATCAATAACATAAAGATTATTGGCGACATCAGTAACAATTGGTGGTACATAGTTGGTGCTAGACGAAGTACTCCAATTAATAAGTTGGGCCCCGGTATTGTCTAATTTATAGATATCATAAATGGGATTAAACAAATTAGCTATCATACAGTAAAAATTTCCTGAGGTGTCCATTGTCCATGCTCGAATATTGAAAGCAGGGATGCTTATTGTCGCTAAGTAATTATTGTTTAAGTCAAATTTATAAATCTCTAGGTGGTTACTGGGAGTTGTTACTAAAGTTCGGTCGAGCATATAAATGAATCCTCCGCTTATAACAAGATCAGTTGGAAATGGAGTAGGGTAAGATGTCTTTTGGGTTGGTACTTTAGTAATAGCTGCTTGAAATTTTTTGGTGACTGCGTCATATTTCTCTCTATCCAATACATATAAAGTTGAGTTCGCATAATCTGCAGAAACAGGTGCGTTGAACTCCCCCAATATAGAACCATCGGTACCATAACTGCCTACTAAAGTTCCATTTGTTGCTCCCCCCAAATAAAAAGAAAGCAGCCTGTTATTTTCGACAGCAAACGCACGAGAAAATGCCGATGGAAATGAGTAGCTAGAAACAGCAATAGATAACGCGTTAGAGAAGTGAGTGTTTGGTGTTCCGTCAGGCCCCCATTTAGCAACTAAGTTAAGGGTAAGGCCAGCGTGACTATATTGAAGTATTTGAGCAGATTGTACTAGTAATTTATCGTTCACCAAATCAACTCCCAACGAGCCGCTTGTGTTGGCTATGCCAGATAGATATGTTCCATTTTTATCAAAGACCTGCAGACGATTGTTATTGTGGTCTGCAATCACTAAGCCCAATGAAGGCCAATAGACTATCGATTGTGGTTGATCGAAAGAACCATTAATCGCACCGAAAGAACCCCACTTGGTAATAAAACTTCCTTGAGTATCAAACTTTTGAATATTGTTATTACTTGTGTCGGCTATATATACGTTGTCGGCATCGTCAGTGCAAATAGCATAGGGTGCGTTAAACTGACCATTGCCAGTACCGGCTCCTCCCCAGAATAGTAATATATTTCCGTTTGGATCGTATTTAAATATTTGAGTGCCATTGATTATATAATAATTCCCCTGGCTATCAGTAGTGGCGGCACTGGGATATGTAATGTTACTGTCACCAAAGCGGGTAATAGTCTTTCCATTTGTTTGATCTACAACTGCTATGAAACCAGTGTTATCTAAAACAAGTAAATGGCCATTCATTTTATCAATGCCGAGAATCGAACCAGTAGTCAACTGCACTTCATTAGCACCAGGCGGAGCATAGCTGCTGATCTCTTGTGAAAAACCAAAATGCTGAGCATCTGAGATCGAAGCTCTAATAACAAATAGGAATCCTGTAAAGATTTTTCTCATAATAATTTATTTAAGGATGTGAGCCATCAAAAATGAGATTAAGGCAGACAGTATTTAGCGCTACTTATTAAGGAGCACCATTTATTTAACGAAGAGAGACTTTGGCTTAGTAGTGAGACAGGAAAAAAATCAAAAAAATGAAGTGACTAAGATTCATTGTTTTTTCAGCCATTTCAAACCCTCTTCGCAGTCAGTGAATAACCTTGTTGGCCGTAAAGGCCTGTTCGCTCCCAAAAAGAAATTTCCTATGATTTTGGCAATAGGGCTGCGGATTATAAGGGCACACTTGCTAAAAATCTTTGCATGCTCGGGCCCCGCAAAATGCTGGCGGCAATCGTGTGTCATTCTTACTACATTAGTCAAGTCGCAAAGCATAGGCAATGGCTGGTGGTTTACCAATTCACCACCAATTCGAGTACTTTCTTTTCCTTCATCTAAGGTCATTATGGTGTTGGGCGCACACTCGATGTGAAGAATATTATCGGGTAGGATGGTGAATGTTATTGTTTCTGTCTTTCGCTGCATATTGATTGAAATTAGTATCAGTCTTTCGTCATAAGCCAACTCAAACCTTCTTCTTTGCTTGTGAATAGTTTTGTTGGTTTCAATGGTTTATTGAGGCCGAGAAAAAAATTGCCAATCATTTTACTTATCGGGCTTGATACGATGAGCGCGCATTTAGAAAACGTAGTGGCATGTTCTGGGCCAGCGAAATGTTGCCGGCATTCTTGCGTCATCTTTATGACATTGGTTAAGTCGCACAATAAAGGGTGCGGTTGATGGTTGACCATCTCGGCAGATACCTTTGTACTTTCTCGGCCATCTTCCAGTGTCATGATAGTATCTGGAAAACACTCGGTACGGAGGATATTATCTGAGCCAATCGTAAATCTTATTTTTTTTGTTTCTCGTAACATGCTTGGAAAAATGAAAATCGCCGATGGTTGTTTCATATTCTTTTAATTTAATCACTTCTTTATCGTGAATGTGAATACTGTTCCTTCGCCCAAAGATGATTCGACCCATATTTTTTCTTCTTCGGTTTCAAGGATATTTCGCACGGTAGCCAGTCCGATACCCTGGCTGTCAGGCTTGCTCAAGTTGACCTTTGTAAAAAGCTCAAAAATTCTTTTTTGATTCTCCAATGCTATGCCAGGGCCATTGTCTGAGATGCTTACCTGATAATGATCACACATTTCTTTGACCCGCACTGTTATCAAACACATTTTTTTATCCGAGTACTTAACAGCGTTGTCCAGCAAATTCCGGATGACCTGAACCATCGAAGCTCTGTTAAACAGAATGGTTGGGAGGATATCTATAATTTCAATTTTTGCCCGCGATAGGATGCCATCAAGATTGCTGACTTCAAATATTATTTCGTTTAGGTCTATTTTTTCTTTCTGGATTTCATCACCGGCTATTTTAGAGTAGTCTAAAATCCCTGAAATAAGGTCTTTCATCTGGGTTGTGGTTTCTCTTATTTTTAAAAGGCAGGAGTGCACTTCACTATCCTTGTCCGGTTTAAGAGCGATTTCGAGAATGGTGACCAACCCGACAATTGAGTTGAGGGGAGATTTGAGGTCGTGAGCTGTGGTGTGGGCAAACCTTTCGAGCTTACAGTTTACCTCGTCCAGTTTCGTTTTTTCTACTACGTTAGAGTTAAGTTCTTCGCTGAGCATGTTTAGCCCAACTGCTATAGCATCCACTACATCATTTTTACTACTGGGATTCAGCACTGCGGTAAAGTCAAGCGCGGCGATTCTTCCGATCATGTCGAGAATATCGCCCAGCCGTTTACTATTTTCAGAATCCTGAAAAGAAACGGACTTTGTCTCGGGGTTTTTTGCCAAATAAGAGTTGTCTATATCTATTCTCATATCGAAAAGCGCAATGACTTTTTCTTTATCACCTTGACGCCCGCATTATTCTAAAATCAAAAGCACTTCTGTTCCAAGATTTTTCTTGGACTTTATTTTTATTTCACCTTTGAGGTTTGTCAGAATAGATTTGACCAAGTATAAACCCAGACCATTTCCAGGATACCCCTCGTGCGACCGGTGGAAGAGATTGAAAATCATCATCAGTTGGTCATCGGTCATGCCAATTCCGTTGTCTTTGATCAAAATATTCGTTTTTGAGTTCTCTTCAGATACCGATATTTCGATCTTGGCACCAACGTGACAATTGTATTTGAATGAGTTCGACAATACATTCCGAAGGATCGTTCTCATCCTTACCATGTCGGTTTTAATGATGGAAGCCATAAGAACTTTTGTTTCGGTCTCCACTTCGGGATAGGCGTCTTTGAATTCGCGAAGAATATCTGGCAATTCAACTGTAAAATTGAAATCTTCGTAATGAATGGGAGCCGTGTTATTGTATATCACACCCGTCAAATCCTTTAGTAACTGATCTTGTGATTTTACACGCTCTCTTATCATAGAAGCGTAGTTGGTTACAACGGGATCGTCTTTTTTCTCCATCGAGATCAAGTTCAGGATGCCTAGAATGGTCGACATTGGTGATCTCAGTTCGTGAGAAGCGTGATAAATGAAAGTGTTAACTTCTTTTGTCAGTTTGAGTATTTCCAGCTCATGCTTTTTAAGCTGAGTAATGTCAATGATCACGCCTTCAATTGTGTTTTCTGCCGAGTGAAGATGACAATCAAACGATATCCATTTTTCTTCCCCTGTCAGGAGCCTGGTTTTAAATTCAAAACCATGGATGGCTTCATTTTCGAGGAGTTGTTTTTTAAAAATTTCAAATTCATGTGCCAGTTCGAATGAGTTTTTAAGGTTGTCAGTTTTTTCTCCTAAAATTTGTCGGGCCTTGCTGTTGCTATGGATAATAGAAAAGTCTTCAGATGACAGAGTCATAATACCTACGAAAGCGTTATTGTATATGCCAAGGTATTTCTCTTTGATTTTTAAAAGCTTCCCGTTGTAAACGACTTTATGTGTGATGTCGCTGATGTTCATCCTGTAGCCCGTTAGTTCGCCAAGGGCATTTCGAATTGACAAAAAGCGCAATCGCGAATAAAACTTTATTCCGCGTTTCTTAAGTTTCCACCCTTCATAGACTGCTTTTCCATAAACCTCTGCTTTGCGCAGATGCTCTAAATATAATTTGTCGGTTTTCTCTTCTGGCAAATAGAATAATGTAAACGACTTTCCGATCACTTCCCACTCTTCATAACCAGTTAAATTCACAGCTTCGAGATTGCTGCCGATAATCTTTCCTTCGATAGACAGAATGAATTCCTCGTGACCATCTAGTATTGAAACAAATGTGTTGTGCAGGTCTGCTTCGGTTGAAACCGGACTAGGGGGTGCATCTACTTTGGAGAGATCCAAATGATTTTTAAGGTGTTTTTTCATAAAGCCTTTGGGTTAGCTTGTTCTGATCACAAGCCGAAAGTGCTAAAAGTTGTTAATTACCAAGGCTGGTAACTATCAGGCTATGCAGTTCATTTATTATACACCATCAAATGCTGTTTGCATTTTTTTGGATTTGGCCGAATGGCGATTTAAGAGCGTAGTAAACGCCGATTGGCAGATAGGGCAGAACGCGATTGCTTAACGCAAAAAGTTTAAAATGATAATTCTAATAATGCCGTTGTACAGAAGTGCTACAGGCTTTACATAAGTAGATTTTTTCTTCAACTCACTTAGTCCGTAAGCAATAAGACTGAGGAGCAACCCTGTGCAGGTAGCAAAAAAAACAGCTGATATTACCGCAGGAGTGAAAAGGACTAGCACGGCAATTTCTCCTCCTTTTTTTAGCTTGTCAACCATTCAGATTTGGAATTAAGAGGCCAATTCTAAACAACTACTATCAGGATTTAGAAGCCAACTATTATCCGGTACATCAAACGTACTGTACAACCATTTTCTATGAGTATACCATGACCGGCACTTATTAACGAAGATTAAAAGACTATAGTGTAGACACCGTAAATATATTTACTTAAGTATTGATTCCCGCAAGTTTAAATAATAAAAAAGCCCGAACATAAGCCCGGGCTTGCACACTAAACAATTTCTGATTAGATCAATATTGCCATTGAAGAGAGTGACCCGGAGACTTTAAGGTTTGATGCATTGATTGCCTGCTGGTTTAATTCAAAACGGAGCTTTTCATCTACAGTTTTGAAGTTGATGCAGCTGCCTTTTGAGCCAAGGCCATTTCTGTCAGTTACAACCAAGGTTCCTTTGCCTTTCACCTTATTATTAATGCTTTCAAACTCACCACTTTTGCTTTTGTCAATAAAGACTACTTGACAATCGGTAATTTCTGCAGCCGAATTGAATTTCTTGATGACGTAAGTCTTGGCGCCTTTTGCTTTTCCGGCATACCATGAATTCAGAGTGTTGTAGATGTCGTTGTTGCCAACTACAGCGATTACAAAATCACCCGCTTTGTCTTGTTCAGGCCATTGTACATACTTCACAAAGTTGAATACCATCATGGAATAAACTTCGTGCATGGGGCGGCTTTCTTGAGCGAATGTTGCAGCGCTAACAAATGTGAGAGCTGCGATGAATAATGTTTTTAGTGTTTTCATTTTTTGTTGGTGTTTGATGATGCAAAAGTATATCCTGCTTCCTGCGCCAACTCAGGAGTAGCAACCCATTACTTTCTATTGTATGTTTTTTATCTGTTTAATAACAAGAATGGAAGGTGACGGAGGAGCAAAAGAATTAAATTGTTTTTGCGATCCTGGGGCGGGAGAAAAAAGCGTAGATGGTAAATCGGGCCCAATTTAATTTGCCTTACAGACGTAAGTGCGTTACCTGCTTTTCTGACTATAATTTATACTAAAGCTGTTTTTTGTTTTAAAGTGCGGCACTATCTGTATATCCCTACTCAATAGATTTTCTCCAAGATTAGTTAATTAGTAGAATTCAATGCTAAAAACACACCGTTTGTCCAGCCGAACCCATCTTGATTGGGATATTCACCGCCACTGGCTTCCGCATTTTTATTCCACACATCGTATTTCTCGGTCATTTTTCCGGTTTTCTCAAAAACCTTTAGGTTGGCAGTGACCCAGCGGCTTTTCGCCTCATTGGCCAGTTCATCGAATCCATAATTTAATAAACCACGAAACGTAATCCATTGTAATGGTGCCCAGCCGTTGGGAGCATCCCACTGTTGGCCTGAAAATTCCGGTGTTGTTGTAAAACCTCCTGGCTTCAGGAATTCTTCTTTAAGGGTAGCTGCAATATTTGCCGCCTGTTGCTCAGTGGCTACTTTAAAGAATAAAGGAAATGCAGCCGCCAGTGTCTTTGAGGTTTTTCGTTTGGCTATTATATAGTCGTAGTCGAAATAAAACCCCGTGCCGTCCCAGCAAAAATCCTGAATTGCCTTTTTTCTCTGTTCTGCCAGTGTTAGATATTTTTGTGACTTATCAGCCGATCCCATTTGCCTGTGTGTGTCTGAAAGCGTGAGTTCCAAGTTCAGTAGCAGACAATTAAGATCGACTGGAATTATTTCTGCGGTGTGGATGGAGGCGAATGAATGCACTTCTTTGAACCAGCGACTGCTAAAATCCCATCCCGATTCGGCTGCAGCCCGCAAGTGGCGAAACAGTTCTTCCGGCTTTTGATGAGTTTGATGAGAGAGCTCGATGTCTTCCTTAAATGATTCCGGTCGGGGGGTATTGTTTTCATCCCAATACCGGTTAAGTATTACACCATTGGGCAACAGAACTGTGCGTTTCACGGCTCGATTTGAGTTGCTCAACTCTTTTGAGCCGCTCATCCAGAATGAATATTCTTTTTCGAGAGGATTCAAATAGTGCTCTAAAGTTGCCTGTCCTTTTGCTTCTGTCAACAATTTTACCATTAATGAAAAAAATGGCGGCTGGGATCTTCCTAAAAAGTAAGTCCGGTTTCCGTTGGGGATATAGCCATAGCGATCGATCAGGTACACAAAATTGTTGATCATGTGCTGGATGAGATCAATTCTGCCTGATGCCTTCAATCCTAGCATGGTGAAATAACTATCCCAATAATAGATTTCGCGAAAGCGCCCGCCGGGTACAACATAGGGATGCGGGAGTGTGATTTGTGAACTCAGTTCGTCCGACGGGTATCGAGTGAGAACTTCCCAAAGTGCTTCTATGTGCTCACGTGCTGTTGCTTTTCCGCCAGAATAGCTAGTTGATTCCGCCTTGGGTAATTCAAAATTTGTGGCTACGAACCTCGTCAAGTCAAAATCGGGATTGGCTTTTGTTAATTGAAATTCCTCATTGATTTCGTCAAGGCTTCTTTTCGGAATGCAATCGGGGAAGGTTTTACCATCGCCCAGAATATTTTTCATCTGGACTTCCTCAAACAAAGCCCCAAGTTCATGAACACTAGATTTCATCGGGTTTCAATACTTTTTTGCATTCGGTTAAAGAAAAACAAGAGCACCATAAGCACTGTGAGCGGAACAAGCGAAAAATAAAATGCTGTTTCGCCGCCAAAGGATTCAAAGATTGTTCCAGTGATAATTGACCCAGTGGTGCCGCCCAATGCAGAGAAAATTACAATCAAGCCGGACATAGGGCCATGCTGGTGAGCGGGAAGCGTACTTAGAATTACCGAATTGATGGCCGGGTAAATAGGAGCGATGAACAAACCGATCAAAGGAAATATAAATGCTCCGAGCGGTGCAGTGCTCCAGCCGGTGACTTGAACTCCAGAAGAGTTTTGAGCTAATGGTAAAGCCACAAGCACAAGTACTGCAGCAGCCAATAGGCAACCTAGCAAAACATTGAACCACGGTACTCTCCTTAATATAATGCCGGCAGCAAAACGACCCAAGGCGGTTGACCCGGCCAAAATGCTTGCCATTTGTATGCTGAGTGTGGCCGGAAGCTGCAAAACCTTACTATTAAATGTAGGAAGCCAGCTCATAATGCTTTGCTCGATAAGTACATATATAAATGCACTAGCGATAAATACCAGCACCAAAGGAACAATCGCCAGCGTGAGCATTTCTTTGAAGTCGTCGGTGAACGATTTTGATTCCTTGTGTTTTACAGCCGATTCGTCCAATGGCGCACTTAAGAGGAGCAAAAAAGCGAGCGTTGTAATGCCAGCGAGTAAATAATATACACGAAGCCATGAAGTTGACTCCGGCTGAGCGTCATTAATAAATGCACTGAATATAAAATAGCCTGTGAGGATGCCGATCATAAAAAACGATTCGATGAAATTCATAAAGCTGGCATGCTCCTTCTTATCGGTTGTGACAATGCCGATAGTGGCGTAAACCGAAACCTTAATCAAGGCAAAACAGATACCAGTAGTGGCAAACAAAACCTTGGTCATAGCAAAGCTTCCGAAAGAGGGGATGAGTAAGCAAGCAAATGTGATCAGGCCCATAGCCAGTAGCATTGCCCGGCGATAACCGATGCGGGTGATATACGAGGCGACAAGAAAGGACACTATCGCGATGCTCAGGTCTTTGAAGGCCTCCAGCACACTGGCCGAAGACTCAGAGACATTATAATTATGCTGCACCTGCAGAATGACGGTGCCCACGCTGTTGAGCAGGATGGCAAAAACAAAGTAGTTGAGGAACAGTGAGAGCTTGATTTTCCAATGTGGCATTTTGGTGCGGTTCAGGTAATCAAATCTAATGACTAAAACTTTAGTCAGGCCGCTACTCTGAAATTTTTAATAGAGATCAGGTCAAAGTTGTGTCGAAATCCGGTTGAGAAAATTGGAAAATAGCTTTCAAATTTTGGCCTCTCGAGGTTGAGACAATCACGGTACTGGAAACATGATTTTGAGCTGTTTTATCACAAATTCTCCGAAAACGATTGCGGAACATTCGATAAGGCAATTTTGTGATCGTAGGAGATCGTTTGACAAAAAAACCTGTTTTAGAAGGGATTTTGCAAACGTTTGCGTAAAAAAATGTGGGTTTTTTACTGATAATCCTTTGCTAAAGTGGGATATGTATAAGAACTTAGAAGCAGCGCAAGTGAATTATCTAGCAAATGGTATTATTTTTTTATTAAATGATGTCTTTTATCGAGTAAACTCCTAAACAATTTCTAAACCATAAATTCAATTAACTATGATCAAATTCTATCTGTATGTGTGCAGATACCTCACTGTTCTCCTACTATGCGGGGCGACTACAGCCTTTGCTCAGCAAGCAGTGACTGGAAAGGTATCGTCATCTGATGATGGCTCGGCCCTCCCCGGGGTTAGTATTTTAGAGAAGGGAACTACCAACGGAACGATTTCGGATACCGACGGGAATTTCGCGATTAATGTGAAATCAGGTGCCACGTTGGTGTTTTCCTTTGTAGGGTATGCCGCTCAGGAAGTAGTAGTTGGCTCGCAATCTTCAGTAGATGTAAAGTTGCAAACTGACGTGAAAGCACTTTCGGAAGTTGTGGTTATCGGGTACGGAACGGCTAAATCCAAGGACCTTACTGGATCAGTAGCCGTGATTGGAAAAGAAGACTTTAACAAAGGTGTTATTACTACTCCTGATCAGTTGTTTTCAGGAAGGACTCCTGGTGTTAATGTTACTCCATCTAGTGGTGAGCCAGGTGCGGCATCAACTATAATAATTAGAGGATCTTCGTCTGTTAGAGGTAATCAGGATCCATTGTATATCATTGACGGCGTGCCATTGGACAACAGTAATGCAATGTTGGCAACAATGAGCGGTGTTGAGGGTACGTCTACACCAAAGAACCCTTTGTTGTTTCTTAACCCAAATGATATTGAGAGCGTTACAATATTGAAGGACGCTTCTGCTGCGGCCATTTATGGTTCGCGTGCCTCCAACGGAGTAATAATTGTTACTACCAAGAATGGTAAAAGTGCAGGCAAAAAAGGGCAGTTTAGCTTCGGTACCTATATGGCTTTAGCTAACCCTTACAAGACTTATGATCTCCTTAACTCACAAGATTTTATAAAAGGAGTGACAAAAGAGTTGATTTCCGCTGGAATAAGTCCGACTACTGCTGCTACTCAGGCATCAACGGTACCAACGAACAGGGGATCTTCTACGGACTGGCAAAAGGAGATTTTTAGACAAGGTGGAGCTGCATCTCGTGGGTACAACTTAGGTTGGGGGATGTCAAATAATGGAACTGTTCTTCGTGTGAGCGGATCTTATGATGATCAACAAGGAATTGTTAAAAACAGCGGTCTTCAGAGGTTAACAGGTCGGATAAATTTTGGAAAAAGATGGATGGATGATCGGCTTAAGTTAGACGTTAGCGGTACGATTGCCAACATTAAGAACTCCTATATACCTAACACTAATACTGCTGGTTATCAGGGTAGTTTGATTGGAGCCGCAATCATTTATAACCCTACAGCTCCTGTTCGTAACCCAGATGGAACGTATTTTGATTCCCAGGATGGTAACCGAAATCCTTCAGAAATGCTTACTTATTTTACTGATAATGATGTCACTAACCGAGTGGTTGCAAATCTTCAGTTAAGCTATGAGATCGTAAAGGGATTGACGGCAAAAGGTACTTTGGGATACAATTATTCACAAACCGAGCGCAAGTCTTTTGCGGATCCCAGACTAAGCAGTAATGGATTTGGTGGTGATATAACAATATCGGCAGCCAACGGAACTGCAATCACGACTTATAACAATAGTGGGATTCAAGGCATCGGTAGAGCCACAGATCAATTTCTGTACAATAATTCTTTGTTAACAGAGTGGACTTTGAATTATGTTAAGAAATTTGAAAATAGTGCTTTAGATGCCTTAGGTGGATTTTCATACCAAGATTTCGAAACTAACACACATGGCGCAGCGTACTGGGGGTATAATGGTAATCCGATAACTGATGTAAATTCCCCATTCACGAAAAACTTTAATTTATTTGCCAACAAAGCAGACGCTTTTATTCCTTCCTACACCAAATATCAGCTCCAATCCTTTTTTGGAAGGGTGAACTATAATATTGCTGAGAAGTATTATTTCACCGGTACTGTAAGGGTAGATGGTTCGTCTAAGTTTGGAGCAAACAACAGATATGGTACTTTCCCTGCCCTGGCAGTTAAATGGAAAGCGCTGAAGGAAGATTTTGTATCCTCTGCGTTGGGCAACTTGTTTTCTGATTTGAGTTTACGTGCCAATTATGGAGTCATGGGAAGTCAAGACGGATTAACTCCTTATGCTGCCGTTAATTATTATCAGAGTTATACTGCTTATGGGCCAGGTCAAACAAACCAGCAATATATTGTAAATCAAGCCAATCCAAGTTTGAAGTGGGAGCAAGCGGCTACTGCTGGGGTAGGTTTAGACTGGGCAATTAAGAGCAACCGATTGTCGGGTACCTTTGATTATTATAACAAGCAGACAACAAATATGATATTTTTCGGACCTACTCCAGGAGGATTTGGAGGGGGCGCAAATGCGTGGCAAAACTTACCAGGAACTGTGGTTAATACTGGTTTAGAGGTCCTAATGAAATATGAGGCTATTGTGAAAGGTAAGTTTAACTGGAACATATCGTACAATATGACCTTCTATCATAATACCATTAATAATTTTAACCGTCCTCCTTTACAAACAGGGGCCGTCAGTGGTCAGGGGCTGACCGGTGCATATGCTCAGGTTATAGAAAACGGGCATTCGCTGTTTACGTGGAATATGCCTGTGTTTACCGGATATAACTCGGCTGGCGTAGCCCAGTATGCTGATAATGCTGCCAATAAGGTGGTAGGCTCTGCGCTTCCTAATTTTGGAGCCGGTTTGACCAACAATTTCAGTTATGGAAACTGGAGCCTCTCCGTATTTATGAATACCTCAAGAGGGTTCTATGTTTATAACAATACGGCTAATGCTTATTTCCTTGCTGGTAGCTTGAGGACCGCACACAATGTGACCTATGCAACTTACAATTCAAATGAGAATAGCTTCAACCCAGGCGCTGTTTCTACCCGATTCTTGGAAAAAGGAGATTTCGTCCGGTTATCGAATGTTACGCTAAGCCATAACTTCAAATTTGATCAGAAGTATATCAAAGCTCTTACTTTGAGCCTTAGCGGGCAGAACTTGTATTTGTGGACAAAATACAGTGGCCTAGACCCAGAGGTAAATGTTGATAAGAATATCAATGGCGTGCCTTCTCGGGGATTTGATTATGCCGGGTATCCAAAACCCCGGACTTTCACACTTAGTTTAAATATGACTTTCTAAAATTTAAGAATATGAAGACAAGAAAATTTTTAGTTATGAGGAGCGGGCTGTTTGCGGCAGTGATGACGCTAATGATGGCTTGTAGTCTTGATGTAAAGGTTAAGGATCCCAACGTCATATTGCCGGTAAGCAATTCGGGGGCACCTACGCCAGAAAGTATCACAGCGATCTATGGTCAGCTGACCGGCCTGACAACTGATCAGGGGGACTGGTTTGCCATGGGTGTTCACACCACAGACGAGATGATGGGGCCAACCCGCGGAACTGACTGGGATGATTTTGGTCAATGGCGTAAGTTACACCTACATACATGGGATGGTGTTCATCCACAAGTCATTACTGCATGGAACAATATTCAGCAAGGTCTGTTTCAAACTACTTTGTTGGCAGAAAGTACAAGTGGAGCTGCCGGTGATGTAGCTGCTGCTCAATTTTTGAGATCATTCTGGAGGTATATGTCTATGGATATGTATGGCATCGTTCAGCACCGCCCCGCTACAGCTCCAATTTTAGCTCTTCCTCAGGTTTATACCCGCTCTCAAGCCTGGAACGCAACAAGGAGTGAACTGAAGAATTGTATCGCAAATTTGCCTGCATTTAGTGCAGCAAATCGGGGAGTGGCAACCAAGGAGGCAGCCTATTTTTTGTTAGCCAGGTTATACTTAAACAGAGCGGTGTTTCAGGGTGACCCGACTAAGCCGGCTGGACCTTTCTCTTTTGCCAGTACAGATATGGATTCAGTGATCTATTACGTAAATCAGATTGAGGCTAATGCTTCACTTTCAATTTCCCCATTTTATTGGGACAACTTCAGTTGGAAAAATACAAACAAGTCAACTGAGAACATATTCGTGAGGAGACAACAGGATGGTGGAAATATGCGTTGGCCTACTTACATGGGCGCACACTACAACATGGTTCCAAGCGGGTGGAATGGTTTTGTGATTCTGGCAGATTCTTGGAATAGATTTGATACACTCAACGATTCACGCGTTTATGACACGATTCCATCTTATTCAGCAGCATTGTTTAGAAATGTGGGTGTATTGACAGGGCAATTGTATGGTCCTACCGATCCGGCAACTGGAGGGCATTACGTTGGTGCACCAAAAGCTGCATTGACTGATCGAAGCGGAAGTCCGCTGATTTTCACAAAATCTGTTGATCTTTTTGTTGCTACCGAGGCTAAAGGATACAGGACAAACAAATATCCTTTGGATCCTGTTTCACTGACAAATGGTGGTGATGGCAGTTCGAGCACAAATGATTATGTGTTTTATAGATTTTCCGATGCCTTGCTTATGAAGGCGGAGGCAATTTTAAGAGGAGGTACCGACCCCAAAAGCGAAACACCAACTGGCATAATAAATAGCATCAGGGCTAATCGAGTAAGTCATGCCGCTATTGCTGCTGCTGTCGCCGCAGGTCATCCTGCACCCACTCTTACCCAGGTAAGTGGTGCAACGCTTCAGGATGTTTTAGATGAACGAGGACGTGAACTCTATTTGGAACAAACACGCAGAAACGACCTAATTCGTTTTGAAGTCTTCAATAAGCCTGTTTACGGGAGAACGGCTGCTTCAGACCCTACTCGTTGTATATTCCCAATTCCATTTGTTGCGCTGTCTTCAAATCCTAATTTGGTGCAAAACTTAGGTTATTGATACTTGCAACTTTAATTATCTCGAAAAGGCCATTAAATTTGATGGCCTTTTCTTTTTATAAATTATGAAGAAAGTCCTGTTTTTTTTAAGTATTGTATTGGTTGTATCATGTCAAAAGGAAGGAAAGAAAACGCTTTTTACTCTACTTGATCAATCTGGTATCGAATTCAGCAATACACTTACTGAAACTAAGAAAATGAATGTATTCAGCTACCGCAATTTTTACAATGGCGGAGGGGTAGCTATTGGCGATATTAACAATGATGGGCTGGCAGATGTTTTTTTTACAGGTAATCAAGTTGCCAACCGGCTTTACCTCAACTTGGGGGGAATGAAGTTCAAAGACATTTCCACATCGGCAGGATTTATAGAAAAAAAACAATGGAGCACAGGCGTTACGCTTGTAGATCTTAACAATGATGGCTGGCTAGACATTTATGTCTGCAATGCCGGCAACGTTTTCGATAGCCTCCTAAGGAAAAACCAGCTGTTTATAAATAACCATGACCTGACATTCACAGAAAAAGCTGCCGATTATGGCCTTGACGAAACCGGATACACTACCCACGCTTCCTTTTTTGATTACGATATGGATGGTGACCTTGATTGTTTCATGGTTGATAACTCACCTATTCCAGTTAACTCACTCAATTTTGCCAACAAACGTGAGATTCCTGCGAAGCAATGGAAAGTGGCACCCTTTTTAAGAGCAGGAGGCGACCATCTGTACAGAAACGACAACGGAAAATTTAAAGAGGTGACGAGAGAGGCCGGCATTCATGGAAGCCTGATAAGCCTTGGTTTGGGTGTGACGGTGGGGGATGTTAATAAAGATGGCTATCCGGATGTATACGTATCCAACGATTTTTTTGAGAGAGACTACCTATATGTGAATCAAAAAAACGGAACTTTTAAAGATGAGATTGAAAACTGGATGCAACATACCAGTTTGGCCTCTATGGGTGCCGATATGCAAGACATCAACAACGATGGCTACCCCGATATTTTTACTACCGACATGCTCCCGGATAATGATTATCGTTTGAAGACAACGGCCGCATTTGATAATTATGACACCTATCATTTAAAAGAGACTTCGGGATTTTACCACCAGTTTATGCAGAACGCTCTGCAGCTTAATAACCAAAACGGAAAATTTTCGGAGATAAGTTTTTACAGCGGTGTTTCTGCGTCGGACTGGAGTTGGGGTGCATTGTTTTTTGATGCCGACAATGATGGATTTAATGACCTGTACATATGTAATGGTATTCGCTACGATCTGACTGACCAGGACTTTATAAATTTCTTTTCAAGCTCCATCATTCAGGAAATGGCAGTTAACGGTAAACGCGAAGACGTGAATACAATCACCAGCAAGATGTCTTCTGCACCATTAAAAAAGAAAGTTTTCAGGAATGGCGGGAACCTAATTTTCACTGAAGTAGGTGATGCGTGGGGACTTCAGCAACCCTCTTTTTCTAATGGAGCCAGCTACGGCGATTTGGATAATGATGGCGATCTTGACCTTGTAGTTAATAATGTAAACAGTAAGGCTTTTGTTTATCAAAACAATAGCATAGAGCTTAACAAGAATGAGTATATCGGATTTACTCTTAAAGGTAGTGAACAAAATAAATTTGCTATTGGCAGTAAGGTTGAGGTATATGCGGGTAAACAGATTCTATCTCGTGAGGAAATTCCAAGCAGAGGCTTTCAGTCATCAATGGATTATAAAATAATCATTGGGCTGGGGAAAGATCAAGTAAAAATTGATTCTGTAATTGTAACCTGGCCCGATCGAACTTACATAAAATTAACTTCGCCTTTGATTAATAAAGTTCATGCCGTGACCTATTCTTCATCTCAGTTAAAAAAGTATGAAAACAAACAACCTGAAAGCCCTTTGCTATTAGAGCTCGCAGCAAATTTTGAAAAACACGAGGAAGACGGTTATATTGATTTTTACAGTCAGCGAAACATTCCGCGAATGCTTTCGAAGGAAGGCCCGCGTGCAGCCACAGGGGACGTAAACGCTGATGGCCTTGATGACATTTATATCTGCGGAGCCTCACTACACGGAGGCCACCTGTATTTGCAAAACGCGGAAGGCAAGTACATAGATAAACCTCAAAAGGCTTTTCGAGAAAGTAAAACTCATGAAGAGGTAGTTAGCTTATTTTTCGATTGTGATAAAGATGGCGACTTGGATTTGTTTGTCGGCTCGGGAGGTAATAATCAACCGCCAAGGTCTCCTCAGTTGGCTCATCAACTTTACACAAATGATGGGAAGGGTAATTTTTCAATCGTGAAAGATGCTTTCCCAGCCAACATGTCAAATGTAGGAACTGCAGAAGCAATTGACTTTGATGACGATGGTGACCTTGATCTTTTTGTAGGAGGTCGTTGTATTTCTTTTTTATACGGAGTTTCTCCTGAAAGCTATTTTTACCTGAATGACGGACATGGTCACTTCACTGAAATGGTGTGGGATGATAATAAAGAGTTTAATAAACTTGGAATGATCACAGGGTCAGTTGTGGCAGATGTAATCGGCGATAAGAAAAAGGAATTAATTATTGTTGGCGAATGGATGAGCCCTAAAATATTTGAATTTAAAAATAACCGATTTGAAGAGTCAACATCAACACTGAGTTCGTTAAGCGGTTGGTGGCAAACAGTAGCTGCTACCGATTTAGATGGTGATGGTAAGTGTGATTTGGTACTCGGAAACATTGGCGAGAATTTTTATTTACAGCCCGATAGTTTACATCCTGTGAAACTTTGGGTGAATTATTTTGGCTATGACGGAAGCATACAACAATTTATAACCCGCATTGTTGACGGGAAGAATGTGCCTGTTTTTTTGAAAAGGAACATGGAAGAACAATTTCCATATCTTAAAAAACAGAATTTAAAATATACATCATACGCGTCTAAATCAGTGGAGGAACTATTCGAAAAGAAGTTGACCGACGAAGCTGTTAAACGTTTATTCAATTATGGGTCGTCGGCAATTGCCTGGAATGAAGGAGATGGGAAATTCACAATTGAGAAATTACCTCAGGCCATTCAATTTTCTTCTGTTAATGCAATAACCTGTTCAGATATTAATGGAGACGGCAAACCAGAGATCATTACGGGAGGAAATCTTTTTGATTTTACTCCGCAGTTTGGAAGATTAGATGCAAACTATGGAAGTGTGATGATTAATAAAGGGCACAGAGAATTCCAGATTTTATCTACCAGTCAGGCTGGCATCCAAGTCTCCGGACAGATTAGGGATATTAAAGTACTTGCTACTAAAAATGATAAAAAAATTCTTTTTCTGAGGAATGATGATTTTCCAGCTTTGTATCGAATTAATCCAAAGCTCTCAAGTAAATAAAGTGCTAAAATTTCGTAATTAGTTATTGAACATGATCTGTCGTCTTCTCAGTGTATTTACATTGCTGTTGATATTTTCCTCCTGTACGAAGAGTATAGAGAAATCCCCTGAAAGATTTTTTTTCAGATCACTGGGTGCAAATAAGACCGGCTTGCAATTTGAAAATCGATTGAAGCCGACACCTGTTTTTAACATGTTTAAGTACATGTACTTCTACAATGGTGCTGGAGTGGGGGCTGGCGATTTCAATAATGACGGACGCATCGATCTTTTTTTCTCAGCCAATCAGTCAGCCAATAGGTTGTACTTAAATGAAGGTGGCTTTCATTTTAATGATGTCACGGATGTGTGCGGCATTAAATTCGATCAAGGGTGGTCAACGGGTGTGTCGGTGGTTGATATAAATCATGATGGCTGGCTCGATATTTATGTTTGTCGTGTTAGTGGCATCGAAACATTGACTGGCGCAAATGAGCTTTGGATAAATAAAGGATTGAAAGATGGGATTCCTCATTTTGAAAATGAAGCTGCTCAATACGGTCTTGACTTTTCGGGCTTCTGCACGCAGGCAGCTTTTTTTGATTATGATCTTGATGGCGACCTCGACATGTTTTTGTTGAATCACGCTATTGATCAGAATGGCACCTTTGCTGCACGCGATAAGTTTATTGGAACTTATAACGACAAGTCGGGCGACAGGATGTACCGGAATGATGGTAAGAAATTCACTGACGTAACACACGAATCCAAAATCAATAGTTCGGCAATCAGCTTCGGACTAGGTGTGGTTGTTACCGACATTAACCTTGACGGTTGGCCGGACATCTATGTTGGAAATGATTTTCATGAAAACGATTACTTGTATATCAATCAGAAGGATGGCACTTTTTCAGATGAATCTTCAAACAGGATGATGCACACCAGTATGTATTCGATGGGTGTAGATGCCGGGGATTTTAACAATGACGGATTGGTCGATATTGTTTCGATGGACATGCTTCCGTCAGACCCTTACATGATCAGAAGATCCTTGGGCGAAGACGATTATGATATTTATTACTATAAAATTAAGACCGGTTACGATTATCAATACACCCGCAATAATCTTCAGCTAAATCGCGGCAACGGTATGTTTAGTGAAATTGGAATTTATTCGGGTATCCATGCAACGGATTGGAGTTGGAGTGCGCTGTGGCTTGATTTTAATAATGACGGTTGGAAGGATTTGTTTGTCTCAAATGGAATTCCCAAACGGATGAACGACATCGATTATGTCAATTTTATTTCGAATGGTGAAATACAATCGAAACTGCGGGCGAATAAAATTGAGCAGAAAGACATGGCGCTTGTTGATAAGTTTCCGGAAATAAAACTGCCCAATCGATTTTTCTTAAATAATCACGATTTAAAATTCAACGATATCTCTAAGGCCGTTGAAGGAAATGCCCTTACGTTTTCAAATGGAGCAGCGTATGCCGACTTGGATAACGATGGAGATATTGACATTATCACAAACAATATTGATGACCCAGCAATGGTTTATGAAAACCTTTCCTCATCAGAAAATAAGAATCACTACGTCACCCTCAAGCTAAATGGAAGCGCCGTCAATCCTTTTGCAGTAGGAGCGAAGGTCTTCATTTTTTTCAATGATGATGTTCAGGCATTTGAAAATTTCCCTGCGAGGGGATTTCAGTCAAGTATGCAAATACCAATGAATGTCGGATTAGGTAATCATTCGGCCGACTCTATTATTATTGTTTGGCCCGACAATTTATTTCAAACTATAAAACACATACCCACTGATACGACCTTGACAGTTACTCATCAAGATGGAGTTTCTCAATTTAATTATGACGTGATTTTAAATAGGAGTAAAAATTCTGCCCTGAAATTCTCAGACATCACAAAAGATTTGCACTTAAGTTTAAAACATGAGGAGAATTCTTTTCCTGAGTTTACACGTGAACCTTTGATTCCTCGAATGATCTCTACCGAAGGTCCAGCCTTAGCTATAGCTGATATTAATGGCGATGGACGATCGGACTTTTTTTTAGGGTCATCAAAGACTACTTCTGCATCAGTATTGCTGCAGCAAGCGACTGGTTTTTTCCAATCTATGAAGCAACCCGATTTGGAACTGGATAATTTCAACGAAGAGGTTGGAGCTTGTTGGGTTGATCTTAATAACGATCACTTCCTAGACTTAGTGGTTGCAAATGGTGGCAACGAGTACTTTGGAAAGGATAAACATTTGTCTCCTTGCATTTACCTGAATGATGGAACCGGTAAGCTGACTAAGAAGACAGACGCTTTTGATTCTCTCTTTGTAAACGCTTCCTGTGTCAGACCGTATGACTTTGATCATGACGGTGATGCAGATTTGTTTATTGGCGGCAGGTCTGTGCCTTGGCAATACGGAGCAGACCCATCTTCTTACTTATTGCAAAATGATGGGCATGGGAAATTCACAGACATAACAGAAAAATTTGGCCCTGATTTGAAAAAGGCCGGGATGATAACCGATGCTGTTTGGTTTGACATGGACAAAGACGGTGATCAAGATTTGCTGACTAGCGAGGATTGGGGCGGAATAAACCTATACGTTAACAATTCGGGAAAACTTGAATTGAATAAACTGACTGATAAAAACGGCTGGTGGAATTTTGTATTGCCGACAGATATTGACAATGATGGCGACATAGATATTGTAGCAGGCAATCAAGGGCTTAATAGCAGACTGAGACCTTCAACAGAAGAGCCGATAAGGTTATACTATAATGATTTTGATGGTAATGGAAAGAAGGAACAGCTGATCACCTATTATTTGGACGGTAAAGAAATCCCGTTTATGGGCAAGGGCGATTTACAGAAACTAATGCCCATGATAAAAAAGAAATTTCTCTACGCCGAAAAATATGCCGAGGCTCCCTTGCGCGATATATTTCCGCCCGACAAATTGGACGATTCTAAAATACTTACTGCCAATTATTTTGCGAGCGCCATTCTTTTGAATGACGGTCATGGTAACTTCTCTGTTCGAGAGCTCCCTGCTGAAGCTCAGTTTAGTTCGATGAAGTGTGCTACAGTTGCAGATGCCAACAATGATGGTCGTCCAGATATCTTGGTATTTGGAAATTTTTATCAGAACAATATCCAGCTTGGACGCAATGACGCAAATTTTGGAACGTCACTCATAAACATAGGCAATGGAAACTTTCGAGCCGAATCTTTAAACGGACTTGTAGTGAAGGGACAGGTAAGGCACGTTGAGCCATTAATAGTCGGCGGAAAAAAAGCCTACGTCCTGGCAATGAACAATGACAGCCTTCGGGTAATTACAATTAAATGACGGGAAAATAGATTCGGGTTACCCACTTATTACTGTCAGGCTGTTCGAGCCGGTTAGTAATTAAAGATTCATAGGAGATGGCCACCACATTTCGGTGATTGTCTTGAATATAATATTCCATCTGTCTCACCGCATCTTTTATGACTTTCCTATTCCCGACAATCTCAGCTGATAGAATGTTCCCGCCTTTAAGCATCCATTTTGATTTAATTTTTTCGTTTTCGGGCAATGATTTCTCGATAGGTATTCCAACCTGAACGAAATACTCCTCACTACTCATTTTGTCAGTATACAACATCGGATATCCTTTTTCCTCAGCTCCTTCTTTTTTTATGTAGTTTTTTACCTGATCAATCAATAAGTAGATTTCAGATAAGCTTGGCTTATGCTTGAAAGTCTGGGAGATGGTGGTTACATATTCAAAGGGAACTTTTAATTCTTTGATGTCTATGCCATAAAGGTTTCTTTGATTTGTGAAGTAATACGATAAGCCCCACAAAATCTTTTTATAAGAGTCTTTCAATCTCGTAGAGAGGAATAACAATTTAATTCGAGTGATAGGATTTTTGTCAAGCTGGATACCTGTGATCAGAGTAATTGTTACTTTATTTCCTGCTTCAGGAATAAGCTGAAGAGAAGAATTTGTCGAAAATGAATCTGATGTAGTCGTGAGTACAAATGTATTTAGTAAGATACTTTCGAAGGTAAACGTAAACTCACCTTGATTGAAGGTAACTTTTTGACCGGTTGATCCAGTCTTACCAGGCCACCAGTGATGCCAAGTCGTATCTCTCAATAATTGACGAAATAACGCATCTGTGTTGGCAGAAAATTGAATAGTTTCTTTTACATTGGATTGGAGAGGAAGAGTAAATGCTGCCACTAAAACCCCTGCAATTAAGAGGGAGAGAATTATCCAGATTTTTTTATAAGCGATACGCACAAGAATTCAGGTGTTTAATTTTTAAGAGGCCTAACCGACCTCGAAACTAAAATATTCCATATAAGATCACTAACAAGTATTGATATTTTTTTTCATTTTGCACTGCTCAGAATGACGAGAATAATGAATAAATTATGTGCCAGATGACCCGTCAAATTATCGTCATTATTCTTTTTGTTTTGCCCGATATTGGCTTCGCCCAACAGTCCGATTCGTGGACTATTGAGGCTAAAGGGATTGACCCCAAAAACTACTTTGGTGTGACTGTAGCTAATGGCATGATTGGCCTGGTATCTTCACCTGAGCCCATGAAAGTAAAAGATGTTGTGCTGAATGGATCATACGATTATTATCAGCGCGGCAGGGTTTCAAACATCCTTAAAACATTCAACCACGTGAATATGGAAATGGATGTAGACGGACGACGTGTTACTACTTCGGGTACATCCGGCTATCAGCAGAAGCTGGATATGAAACGAGCCGCCCTCATCACTTCATTTGACGTTCAGGATAAATTAAGTGTACACCACACGATGATGGCTCTTCGACACTTGCCATATACCTCGCTCATTATTGTTGAATTAAAAGCAAAGAAAGATGTGCTGGTCACGCCAATGAGTGTGATAGAAGCTCCCGATCATCTTACCGATGTACATAACTTATACAGTGAGATAGACAGGCCTCACGTTAAAATTCCGTTGATGACCTCGGTTGGCAAAAGCCCGTCAGGTAAGCTCACAATCGCAGTCAGCAACAGTTTGATTTTTAATGAGCCACATGGGCAAGAACCAAGCCTCATTCATGAAGACTGGGATTATAACAGACACTTGGTCAAATTCTCGAAGAAACTGAAAGCGGGCGAAAGTTATTCTTTTGCAATTGTAGCTTCGGCAACTTCTTCGGCTCAGTACAATGATCCATTCAATGAAGCCGAACGACTTACCATTTTTGCAAAGCTCGAAGGTGTCGCGAGGTTAGTTCAGCATCATGAAGCTGAATGGAAAGAACTTTGGAAGAGTGACATTGTGATCGAGGGCGATGAGCAGTTACAGAAAGATATCCGATTTGCTTTGTATCACTTGTATTCTTTCGCTAGAGCTGGCACTGCCTACAGCCTTTCACCGATGGGACTTTCTGGTCTTGGGTATAATGGTCACGTGTTTTGGGACACCGAACTATGGATGTATCCGCCTCTTTTAGCAATGCACCCGGAAATTGCCAAGTCGCTTTTGGAGTATCGTTTCGTTCGATTGGACGCGGCCAGAAAGAATGCATTCTCTCACGGATATAAAGGCGCGATGTTTCCGTGGGAGTCATCAGCCGAAGGCACTGAAGACACTCCTGTATGGGCGCTTACAGGTCCGTTTCAGCAGCATATTACTGGTTGCGTAGGTTGGGCTTTCTGGAAATATTATCAAGTGACGAAAGACAAGACATGGCTCAAGGAAAGAGGTTATCCTGTATTGAAAGAAGTAGCAGATTTCTGGTCGAGTCGTGTTGAGCGTAAGAGCACCGGCCATTATGAGATCAATAATGTAATAGGAGCAAACGAATGGCAGGAAAATATTGATAACAATGCTTTCACCAACGGCATGGCTATTACCGTACTTCGCTATGCGACACAGGCTGCCAAAGAACTTGGTATTGTACCGGATCCGGATTGGGAATTAGTAGCACAGAATATTCCGATACTGAAATTCGCCGATGGCACTACACGTGAGAATGCCACCTACGATGGTGTTGAGATCAAGCAAGCTGATGTAAACTTGTTGGCTTACCCGTTGGAGCTTATCACCGATGTTGCTCAGATACAAAAAGATTTGAAATACTATGAAGCGCGTATGTCGCCCACGGGGCCGGCAATGGGAAACTCTGCGTTGTCTACTTTATACTCGCGCCTTGGTGATCCGGAAAAAGCGCTGGGGTTGTTTATAAAAAGCTACCAACCAAATCAGGTGCCACCGTTTGGTGTTTTGGCAGAGACTGCCGGAGGTACAAATCCCTACTTTGCTACAGGTGCCGGCGGATTTCTGCAAGCTGTGATTTTCGGTTTTGGCGGATTAAGTTTTTCAGATAATGGGGTTCAACAACGCAAAAGTCAATTGCCAAAATCATGGAAGTCGCTGGAGATAAAAGGCGTTGGTGTGAATCATGCTAATTATAAAGTACGTTGATTGAATTGTTAATTATATAGTCTACACAGAACTTATTAAATCATTTATGCGAAAGATTTTTTTTATTTTCTTTATTCTCCTATGGTCTTGTGCCAAAGACAAAACAGCGTACAAAGCGAAGGTTCAAAACTCTGATTTTTTTCACAAGTCAATGAAGGAAATCACTGATCGAATGGTTCACGATATTTTTTCTCCTCCTGTAGCAAGCCGAATTTATGTTTACACCAGCGTGGCAGGGTATGAAGCGATTATCCATCAGGACAAAAAATACAAAAGCTTAGCTGGCCAGCTGCATGGTTTAGAAAAACTTCCTCAACCTGATTCCACCCAAGAGTATTGTTATCCATTGGCTGCTGCAGAAGCGATGTTGAAAGTAGGGCGTGCGTTGATTTTTTCGGAAGATGAGCTTGATAAATTTTATAATAAAGTCATGCAGGAGTTCAAAGATGCCGGCGTGCCTGACGATGTCTTTGAGCGATCGATTGGTTTTGGAGATTCCGTCGCCAAGCATATTATGGATTGGGCTTCGGGCGACAACTATAAACAATCAAGAACATTTTCGAAGTACACTATTGAAAGTAGTCCAGGTACATGGAAGCCAACGCCACCGGCATACATGGATGCCATTGAACCGCATTGGAACAAGATTCGCACTTTTGTAATTGACTCGGCTGCGCAGTTTCAGCCAGAACCTCCTCAGGTATTTTCTATTGATAAGAAAAGTCAGTTTTATAAAGAAGCATATTATGTATTTGAGACTGGCAAAAACCTGACGCAAGAACAGCGTGCCATAGCCAGCTTCTGGGATTGCAATCCTTTCGTAATGAATGTGAAAGGACACGTTATGTTCGCAACAAAGAAAATTTCTCCGGGAGGACATTGGGTTAACATTACCCGATTAGCCTGCAATGCTACACATGCCGACATAACCAGATCTGCCGAAGCTTATGTGCGTGTCGCGATTTCACTGGCCGATGGATTCATCAGCTGCTGGGATGAAAAGTACAGAAGTAAATTGGTGCGCCCTGAGACTTATATTAATCAATACATCGATGAAAACTGGGCTCCGTTATTGCAAACTCCGCCATTCCCCGAATACACTAGTGGTCACAGCGTTGTTTCCACTTCTGCTTGTGTAGCACTGACGGGTTTGTTTGGTGATAATTTTGCCTATACAGATTCTACTGAGACTGAGTTTGGACTTCCTCCAAGAAGCTTCAAATCGTTCCGGTCAGCTGCAGAGGAAGCAGCTGTGAGCAGGATTTATGGTGGCATTCATTATTTGCCCGCTTGCGAAAATGGAAAAGTTCAGGGAACCGCTTTGGGTGAATTCATAGCTTCAAGGATAGTAACATCACAATCAAAAAAAATTGCCAATAAATAATTTAGCAATTCATGTCAGAGCCTATACTCAATGGATAAAACTTGTATAGTCGGCAACCATTGAAACAAAATATAATTCAATGAAAAAGATTGCTATTGTAGGACCGATACCTCGCGATCACATTGTCACTCACAATGGTGATCTCATTCAAAAGTGGGGATGCGTTACCCACCCGGTAATTGCTTTGTCGATAATGGCAGGCGACAAGATTGAAGTTATTCCTGTCACACACCTGCGTTCGGTTGACCTTGACAATGTAAAAGAAGTGTTTAAGGGATATCGCGGGGTTATTCATAATCACATGACGGTAGCCAATGATCAGGGTGATATCATCAGTTTGAGATTCCTTGACATGAACAATCGCGTTGAGCGACAGACTGGTTTCATGGACCCGATCATGCCCACCGACATGAAGAAGCTGCTGGATTGCAAAGCATTTGTTTTTATCCCCATCAGTGACTACGAGATTTCGCTTGATACATTGAAGTTTTTGAAAAAGAAAAGTAAAGGTGTTATCGTATTCGATGCACATGGGCCGACCACGGCTTGTCTCGTGAATGGAGAACGTCAACGCAAATTTTGGATTGACCGGGATCAGTGGCTGCCGTATATTGATGTATTGAAAATGAATCTGGAAGAAGCTCAGGCCTCGTGGTTTAAAAGAGAATACGAGACAAATGATTTTGTAAAGACAGAAGAGCCAGACCGCAAAGAGCTTCGCGCGTTTGCTGAACATTGCCTCGGCCTCGGAGTAAAATGTGTTTACATCACAATCGACTCGCGTGGCTGTCTGGTCTATTATAAAGAACGCGCCAAAATAAAAGAAGTGATGGTGCCGGCCATTAAAGTGAATCAGGTGGTTGATACAACAGGCTGTGGTGATTCTTTTGCTGGTGGAGCTGGCTTTAGCCTGATGCAAAAACCAGGCGACTATGTGTTAGCAGCTAAATATGGAAATGCCTTGGGTGCATTGCGTACACAAGGGAAAACCTTTGATGTATTTAAGACACTTAAAGAAACGAACGCGATCATTGAACGAGGTCATATTTAATTCTGATAACTTTTTAAACGGATGATTCAAGCAATAATTTTTGACCTGGACGGAGTGATTGTAGATACAGCACATTACCATTTCATTGCATGGCAGAGACTAGCCAGAGAACTAGGGGTCAATTTTACTGAACATGAAAATGAACAACTTAAAGGCGTAAGCCGGATGCAGTCACTGGAGATTATTTTGTCGCTTGGCAAAATTCGTTTATCAGAAAAGGAGAAGGAAGATTTGGCCGATAAAAAGAATCAATGGTTTGTGGAATACATTCAAGCGATGAAGCCAGATGAGATTTTTCCGGGTGTTAAAGAGCTGTTGAAAACAATCAGGAGTAAAGGAATGAAAGTGGCGCTGGCATCGAGTAGTAAAAATGCCGATACCGTTTTGACGTTGCTGAATATCAAAGACTATTTTGATACCATTGTGGACGGAACAATGATCACTCATTCAAAACCCGATCCGGAAATTTTTTTACTGGCTGCGAATAGATTAGGAATGAAACCTTCTGAATGCGTTGTGTTTGAAGATGCCGAAGCAGGAGTTGCTGCAGCCGTTGCAGCGGGAATGAAGTGTGTGGGCGTTGGCTC
Organism: Bacteroidota bacterium; assembly: GCA_013285945.1. Taxonomy (GTDB): domain Bacteria; phylum Bacteroidota; class Bacteroidia; order Cytophagales; family Cyclobacteriaceae; genus ELB16-189. The sequence continues at coordinate 31,511 of JABDGP010000035.1, forward strand.
TGTCACTCAACTTGGAAAAGCAAACTATATAGTAAACAAAACAGCTGATTTTGATTTAGCGAAACTTCAAATGCTATAGAACATCAGCCAAAATATTACAGCCAATCATTTATGAAACAATATTTAAAACACCACGAATGGCAAATAATTGAAGAAGGCTTTGATCCTCACCTCAATCGAATTTCTGAAAGCATTTTCAGCCTCGGCAACGGAATGATGGGTCAGCGCGCCAACTTTGAAGAGACGTACACCGGTGACACTCATCAGGGAACGTACGTTGCAGGTGTTTACTATCCCGACAAAACGCGGGTTGGTTGGTGGAAGAATGGATATCCCGAATATTTTGCCAAGGTTCTGAATGCACCGAGCTGGATCGGCATAAAGATTAAAATTGAAAATCAGGAGCTCGATTTGGCAATATACAAGGTTGAAAATTTTCAGCGCGTACTGGATATGAAGCAAGGTTTGTTACACCGATCGTTCGTAGCCACATTCCCGGATGGGAAAAAACTGAAAGTCGATGCGAAACGCTTTTGCAGCATGGCAGATGGTGAAGTTGGAGCTATTCGATATTCCGTTTTGCCAATAAATTTTTCTGCAAAAGTTCAAATTACGATGGCTGTAGACGCCGATGTAGTAAACAAGGATTCAAATTACGATGAGAAATTCTGGGATCGTGTTTATGAAGAGTCGCAAGCAGGATGGGTTGTGGTGAATGTGCAAACCAAGAAAACCCTTTTTCAGGTGTGCACAGGAATGAAATTCGACCTTAAAATTGATGGCAATTCTATTCACGGAAAAACGAATACCAATGTTCGTGAGAAATATAGCGACAATGTGGTTGAAGTAGAGTTGGAGCAAAATAAGGAATTGGTCATTTATAAATATGGTGTTGTCCTCTCTTCAGAAAATCATGCGAAAGATAAAATCGTAAATACCTGTCGTGCAAAAATGGATGCCGCTACCAAAACTGGTTTCGACAAATTGTTTGATGAGCACGCAGCAGTATGGGCGCACAAGTGGGAAGAATGCGATATCACAATCGATGGAGATGTAGCTGCACAACAAGGAATCCGGTTCAATATTTTTCAGTTAATGCAAACTTATAAAGGTGATGACGTTCGTTTGAATATCGGCCCCAAAGGATTCACTGGTGAGAAATATGGAGGTAGTACGTATTGGGACACCGAAGCTTATTGCCTGCCTTTTTATTTATGCACATCCAATCCGAAAGTCGCACGCAATCTTTTAATTTATCGCTATAAGCATTTGCCTAAGGCCATTGAAAACGCAAAGAAACTCGGCTTCACAGATGGAGCTGCATTTTACCCTTTCGTTACAATGAATGGCGAAGAGTGCCACAACGAGTGGGAGATCACCTTTGAAGAAATTCATCGTACCAGCGCCATGGCATATGCTATGCGTGATTACATTGAATATACAGGCGATGAGGCTTACTTAATAGAATACGGCCTTGAAGTATTAATTGGAATCTCTCGCTTCTGGACGCAACGCGTCAATTGGTCGAAGGATAAAAACAAGTATGTTATTCTCGGTGTAACCGGGCCAAATGAATACGAGAACAACGTGAACAATAACTGGTACACCAATTATTTAGCTTCATGGACGCTGCGATTTACTCAGCAAGCAGTGGCCTACGTAAAGAAGACCAACTCAAAGAAATACAACGAGCTTGTTGAAAGGATTCATTTCAAAGAAAAAGAAGAGGTTGGTAAATGGGCGGACATCACCAGCAAAATGTATTATGCTGAGGACAAGGCACTCGGTGTCTTTTTGCAACAAGACGGATTTTTGGATAAGGAATTAACCAAGGCTTCTGATCTACGTGCAAGTGACAGGCCGATCAATCAGAAATGGTCACGGGACAGGATACTGCGATCTTGCTTCATCAAGCAGGCCGACGTGTTGCAAGGCATCTATTTATTCGAAGATGATTTTACCACAGAGCAGATCAAGCGAAACTTCGATTTTTACGAACCAATGACCGTGCACGAGTCATCTCTTTCACCTTGTGTGCACGTGATTCTTGCTTCTAAATTGGGATATAAAGACAAAGCATACGAAATGTATCTGCGAACTTCGCGCCTCGACCTGGATGATTATAACAATGATACCGAAGACGGTTGTCACATCACCAGTATGGCCGGCACGTGGATGAGCGTGGTGAAAGGTTTTGGCGGCATGCGGCTGCGCGAGGGCAAATTGTTTTTCAATCCATTTATTCCAGACCAATGGAAATCCTATTCTTTCCGAATGGAATTTAGAGGCCGTGTATTGAAAGTGAAAGTAGCCAAAGAGAAAACAGAAGTTGTTTTGGAATCGGGTGAGCCTTTGGAAATTGTTTTGAATGGAAAGAATACCAGATTGTGAAAGCCGCACATGGGTAGCATAAAATTAAAGATCATTCGAATAAAAAAACAATCCCGCCACGTGGCAGGATTGTTCTCTATTACGCCTAAAGGCTTTAGTTCGCTCCGTCTGTTTGAGCAAAAGAAACAGTGAAGCCCCCTACTTTTTTTCCTAAATCTGAGCCAGCATCAATATCAATGCGGTAATGGATCCCTCCATACAAACGCGACAAAGAAGCTTCATTAGCCATGTTCTCAAAATCACTTTGTGCTGCCGGAAACAAATAAGATAGCACAGTTGCAGCAGCCGAAGAGAATGTGGAGTGACCGCTTACGTAAGATGGAAAATTGGGGATGCCAGTGCCTGTTTTAATCGAAGGATCAAGCTGCGTTGGCCTTGGATTAAAGTAAAAGTATTTCGTATTCCAACAGGCTACAGCAGCATCCTGCATAGACATGTTAAGAAGTGCAAAAGCTCTGGCTGCCCGAACTTCACTGAACTTTGCATCGCGGATATATTCTTCAGCTATATCGTTCCAATGCCCCGGAGGAGTATATGTACCAACACCATCAGCCCACTTTAGTACAATAGCTTCCCGATCGCGGGTTAGATTGCTGGAATAGTACTTCACTTCGCTTACCTGACTGCTCATTTCTGCAGACGATGTGGAAGGTGGTGGGCCAGGGCGTGCACTTACAATATCGGATGGCTGCATCATCCACGCTTTTACATTTCCAAAGAACGGAAGCATCGGAGGCCGGGCTGGTACATCTAAACTCAGCCATGGGATTTGTCCATGCTTAACGGCTGTATCTTGCAACGCCAGCCACTGAGGTGCGGTGCCAATAGCATTACCCATACCATCGGCTCCTGCACGTGTGATGTAGTCTGCGGCAACGGCTTTGCCCAAGGCTATACCTACTGTGATATCGCTGGTTGAAGCTTTGCCTGATAATAATGCTGCACTTCTTTGTTCACCGGCTTTGGTCAATATTTCGTCTGATGATGCAGGAAACATTGCTAACAATATCGTCTGTGCTGCTCCTGACATAACGGCTTCTTCTGAAGGATAAGAAGGTATTCCGACCTGAGGCATGAGAGATTTTACTTTTTTATCTACTACGTAAGGTGATGGTCTGTTGTATTGATACTTGTAATACCAAGCGGCTTTAAGTGCGTCATAAATTGCCGCACTCACATAACTGTAAGCACGTGCAGCGTATGGCGGATTGGCAAACGGAAACTGTGGATCAGCGAATGGGTTGTTTACATCAGGGAAAATATAGGTACCGTTGGCAAGTGGTGCCGGTGGTAGATTGTA
>JABDGP010000036.1 GCA_013285945.1 Bacteroidota bacterium
CTACGTGCATCAAGCAAGGAATCAAATATTACAAGAACAGTTTCGGTCTCGATCAAAAAATCATGAACAAAACACTTGACCTCGCTGTGGAGCTCCGAAAAATTAAAGTTCCGGTCACGACATTCATGATTGCTACCGATCCCTATTTAAAAGCATTTGTACGTGAATTCACCAAAGCCAACAATGGCAACGCCTACTACAGCAGCTTGCAAGGGCTCGGTCATTGATATCTGTTCAAGCGTATCGCCAAATTCGTAATCACGCCGATCGGTTGTGGGCTCATCGCCACGGCCATTATGTGGAGTTTGATGGCCGCCGGATCTTGTCTTTTTCAACTTCCCGAAGATTTCTTCAAGTGCTGATTGCCGTAGGTTTTGCTCGGCCTTTGGTTTTAGTTTGAATTCACCGTTAGGGCCTTCATCGGTGATGTACCCGTTTTTCTTCAAATCTTCAATGAAATCGCCAATACCGTAATCTTTTCCCGTAAGGCCATACTGCTTGTCTACTTCGGTAAGCCATTGGAGGGCCTCACCCACGTTGCCTGAGGAGATCAGCAATAACTGCATGAATATGTTCAGCAGCTTCTCGAAATCGGACTTGCCGTCTTGTGGAGGTGGATTATATTTTGAAAACCGGTGACCAAGCATACAATTGGATGTTCAAGGTAAACCAAATATCTGCCTTTTATGTTCAGATAACCTGATTTTTCAACTGCTTATCGAGTCAAAAACATTTTTAGGGTTTTAAGAACAGATGTAAGGAATTTGACGTTCTATAAAATATTTAGAAATCGAGTCCGTCTATTTTTGTATCAGAATAACACAAACAAATATGAAAAAGTCTATTGCAATTTTGATTCTGGTGGTAGCTGTAATGGTTTCGGCATGTTCTACATACACTTGTCCTACCTATTCAAAGGCTCCCGCTCAGAAAACTTCGAAGGAAACAAGGATTTAAAGCCAAACTCTTTAAATGATAAACTAAGCTGCTTTTGCAGCTTTTTTGCTTTATAGCCTAAACCTAATACCTACTGGTGTTTTTTCATTGTCCCGAAAACGTAGTCCCACAACGGAGACGATACGCCAAAGACTTCTTCTCCATTTTTATAGTGATGAACGCTGTGGTTCACCCACAATATTTTCAAAATATTTTTGGGTGGCTGAAAGGAATGGATCATATAATGGACTGAGAGATAAGCCGCATAGCCCACCAGAAACCCCGGAAGAAACGAAAACGCCAGATCTCCGAGGATTAATCGAAATAATAGCAATAACAACGTGGCAACTGTAATGCTCACTATTGGAGGCATCGCCAGCCTCTCTTTGTCTTTGGGGAATTCATGATGAACTCCGTGAAGGGTATACTGCAATTTTGTTCGTTTCTCGGTGTGCGCAGCCATGTGAAACAAATACCGGTGAACGATATACTCCACCAGTGTCCAGGAGAACATACCGAGCAGAAACATGACAACCGTTGTCACAGGCGAAAGAGAAGTATGGGTGATACTCCAATACAATAAAGCTGTAGCATATACAAAGAAAATGACCAGTGGCACAGATATGTGGGTGCGTGTCAATTTCTCGAGTACCGGGTTCTTAAATAACCGCTTGGTTCCCTGATTTTGAGGTTTTATTACGTTTTCCATACTTCAATTCTGACGGGCAAATTTAATTTGATTTTAAGATTTAGCCAATTAGAAAAGGTTTAAACCGACTCTTTAATAGCTGTTTTGTCTAAAATTTGTCGGTAGTAATTTTCATATAGAGGGAGGATATTAGTGATGTCAAATTCTTTGGCTCGCTTGAGGGCGTTTTCCTTGAATTGGGGCAGATTGTTTTTATCCAAAATAAACAGCGATTTGGTCGTCATGTCTTCAATGTCGCCTACATTGCTCATAAAGCCTGTCACTCCTTGCACCTGAAGTTCGGGCAGACCACCTGAGTTGGAGCTGATCACAGGCACTTCGCACGCCATCGCTTCGAGAGCTGCCAACCCGAAACTTTCCTTTTCTGAAGGCATCAGGAATAAATCGGCTACGGATAGAACTTCTTCTACTGCCTCGAGTTTTCCCAAGAACCGTACGTCATCACAAATGTCAAGGTCACGACACTGTTGCTCGGCACCATCACGCTCAGGGCCATCACCGATCATTAACAGTTTGGCAGGGATTTCTTTGTGGATGTTGTAGAAAACTTTAACTACATCAGCCACTCGTTTCACTTTTCTGAAGTTGGAGGTATGCACAATCAGCATTTCGCCATCGGGACAAATAGCCTTTTTAAAGTGATCCTTCTTCTGCTTTTTGAACTTCTCGAGGTCGATGAAATTGGGGATTACTTCAATGTGTTTTTGGATATCAAAAAATTCATAGGTTTCTTTTTTCAGATCGCGTGATACAGAAGTTACGCCATCCGACTGATTAATGCTGAATGTGACTACAGGTTCGTACGAAGGATCGCGACCAACGAGTGTAATATCAGTTCCGTGAAGGGTGGTCACCACTGGAATGTAAATCCCCTGACTTTTTAATATTTGCTTGGCCATATAAGCGGCCGAAGCATGAGGAATGGCATAATGAACATGCAACAGGTCCAGTTTTTCATTTTTAACAACACTTACCATTTTACTGGCTAATGCGAGTTCATAAGGAGGATATTCAAATAGGGGATAAGAGCGAAATTCGACCTCATGATAAAACAAGTTTTCGCTTAAAAAATCAAGGCGGCTTGGCTGGTTATAGGTTATGAAATGCACCGGATGGCCCTTTTTGGCCAGCGCTTTGCCCAGTTCTGTAGCCACCACACCACTGCCCCCAAACGTTGGGTAACATACTATTCCAATTTTCATTTTTTCCACAGGATTGGTTTTTTTTCGGTTTTCAGGTTTAACCGGATTTAAGCCATTTTGGTTTCGCGGAAACCGCTTACTTATATCCAAATATAGACTGAATGACGAATTTAAGCGTCTTCTTATTTTATAAGTGGTGTTAAACCTTACGGTTATGAGCCTATCTATCCTACTTAACAATTAAATCAACCCATTATGAAAAAGACCATGTTATTAGCTGTCATGTTTGTGCTTACGTTGGCTGGCTATGCACAGGATGCACCTGCAAAAGGAGGCAAAACCCCCGAAGAACGGGCCACACAATTTACTGCCTGGATTGATCAAACCGTGCAACTTACTCCCGATCAGAAGACAAAAGTGCAGGCGTGTAATTTGAAATATGCTCAGATGAAGGCAACTGCCAAAACCACTGATCAAAATGACCGTCAGGCTATGCGCAAAGACATGATGGAGGATAACCAGGAGCAAGAAGCTGAGCTCAAGGGTATTCTTACTGCAGATCAGTACACTGCATATACCGCCGCGAAAAAACAGAAGCGCGAAGATATGCGTGCGAAACGCAAAGCTAACTAGTACTTGTTGATAGAATAAAAGCCTTCTGATAAACAGAGGGCTTTTTTATTTTGTGGAATATTCAAAAATGGATTTGTAGATCAAATCCTGAATGCGAGGCCTGATATTCTCATTTAATAATTTAGTGTTGTTCATATCGGGGTTTACTCTGTTGGATAGAAATACATAAACAAGGTTAAACTCGGGATCAACCCAAATACAGGTGCCTGTAAAACCCGTATGGCCGAAAGTAGCAGCTGAGGCATACATTGACGTGGGGCTGTTCCAATCGCTAAGTATCGGCTTGTCCCACCCCAGTCCGCGCCTGCTGTTTTCATACTGCTTGGCAGTAAAAAACTCAAGTGTTTCAGGCTTAAAGAAACTGACACCGCCATAGCTGCCTTTGTCGAGCCACATCTGCCCAAGTTTAGCAAGGTCATAGGCATTGCTGAAAAGCCCGGCGTGTCCCGCTACGCCACCGTGCATTGCTGCCCCCTGATCGTGTACATAACCCGTGAGTAAACTTTTGCGGAATAGCGTATCCTTTTCGGTTGGTGCAATTTGACTCGCAGGAAATTTCCGGAGTGGTAAATAGCCAAGCGATGACGCCCCAAGTGGACGATAAATATTTTTCTGTAAGAAGTCTTCTATTGATTCGCCCAACATTTTTTCCGCCAAATGCTGCATGATATAAAAACCCATGTCGCTGTAGCGATAATCGTAACCAGTTCGCGGTGCTTTGTCGCGAATTTTGGCTTTGATTATCCAATGCCAAAGTGAATCTTTCATTGATTTGGCTGCAAACATGTTTTCGGCCACGGGATAGGGGAACTCTTCACTTGAGGTGGTGCTGTAATATTTTTTGCTAACCGAAGTGTCTTTCACAGTCTCCGACCAGAAAGGGAGGTATGGCCAAAGTCCGGCTTGGTGCGTGAGGATATCTTTAATAATTAAATCCTCCTTATTCGTTTTCTTTAATTCAGGCAGATAGACAGAAACCTTCTTATTGACATCGATCATGCCTTTCTCTTGCATGTACATTACGGTTTGAAGTGTTGCCGATACTTTTGTTACTGAGGCCAGATCATAGATTGTTTCGTCGCCCACAAGAATTTTCTTGTCGTACGCGAGCCATCCAAAAGAACGGTCGTACACAACTTTTCCGTTTCTAGCCACCAGCACGCGGCAGCCAGGCGTGGCTCCTGTATTTATTGCCTCCAAGGCTATCGGCTCAATTCTCTCAAGAGTCTTGCTGTCCATTTCGGCAGCTTCTGGTAAGTTAAATGTAAAACGATTGATCGTTGCTGTAGATAGACCTGTACCACTTGGAATAGAATCAGAAATTTTCATAGGCAGTTTTCCACGAGCAGCTATTGCGCCAAAAATAATTTGTGCCGCGGCCTGAGGTATGCCGGCTTCGTCGCTGTAAGCTGCTATGAGCGAGGGGATAGTTTCCAGGTTTTCTAATCCGTTAAGATCGAAACTGCATACGACTACCTGATGCTGGCTGGAAATTTTTTTAAGTAACTCGGCTATATCTTTTGTTATGGAACCATAGGCTGGGAACAGGCCAATAACAATAATGTCCTTGTCTTTCAACTTTGTTTCGAGACCTGTAGTGTCTTTTAAATTTCGTATCGAAAAATGTTCAAACCCAACATAACGCGAGAGGTACCGATCAAATTCATTTCCGACAGGTGCTCCTATACTTACTGATGCAAATGTTCGATTATCTAATTTTTGAATCGGTATTAAATCCTGTTGGTTCTGAACAACAGTTACAGATGCTTCGGCTATTTGTTGTTTGAGTAGTTGTGCTTCGGGCGAGTGTAGTCGCTGATTGAGGTTATCGGTATCAATGAATTTCCTTTGAGCTAATCCCGCATCATATTTCAGTGCGAGTATTTTGCTTACAGATTGATCAAGTCGCGCTGAAAGCACTTTATCTTTTTTAACGATTTTCAAGATCGACTTGATGGCAGCGTCAATTTCTCTTGGATCGATTAATAGTAAATCGTCACGCGAAAGGAATACCTGCTTGGCAGCTTCGCCCTTTTTTAACTTTGGATTTATCGCCAGTCCACGCATGTCAAAAAACTTCAGTTCTCCGGAGTCTTTTTGAAGTTGACTTAAATTAAAATGAATACCCAACGATTTCATTTCGTGTGCTATCTCGCTACTTACCATTCTTTTAAGGCTGTCACTTGTTACGGCATCAATTGCCATAGGATCATAAAAACTCATGGTACTATCAAAAATTTCAGACAGATTATTAGTGAATCCGGCCAGAATCAGTAACGGGGGTTTTGCCTGAGATTGAATTTGGTTAATCAGTTTTGAGCTGCGTACAGGGCTGCCGTGAGTGATCAGAAGGCCACCAATTTTATTTGACTTGACTTGGCTTGCAAGGTTTTTGATTTCATCTGCTGAGGAGCTTGATGACATAAGCCCGATCATCAGTTGTCCGATTTTCTCTTCGTTATTGAGAATATGAAGAACACTATCCACCCAGTGGTTTTTGGTTTGCCCAAACGACTGACTGAACAGTAAAGCAAAGAACAGAATGAAAAAAAGCCTTGACATATAGAGAAACGAAATAAAATTAAAGGGTCGTGTTGAATTCAAAGATAAAGGAAGTTACTTTCGGTTAGATGAATAAAGTTTTGATGTTGATTAGCGTAGGATGGATGGCCACCTCGTGTGCCGGCCGCCTCACTGAAAATGAATTGTTGCTCACGAGCATGATGAAGCGGTACCCCGCCAAGTTCAAGAAAGTATTAACTCAAAGAGACACACTTGACGTTCAGATTATTTATACACAAATCAATCGTGACCAGCACAATGTTCCGGTCTTCAGGTCATTCTATTATAATGTAGACTCTACAAAATATTTTTACCCTGCCAGCACGGTTAAGTTGCCGATGGTCTTACTGGCTCTGGAAAAATTAAATCGGCTTGACATCAGGGGTGTTAACAAATTTACACCGATGTTTCACGATAGTACTTATTCAGGACAGCTTTCGGTTGAGAAAGATTCTACGTCAGAGAATGGATTCCCCTCCGTGGCACATTACACTAAAAAGATTTTGGTTGCAAGTGATAATGATGCTTTCAACAGGTTATATGAGTTTGTTGGACAAAAGGAAACGAACTATGAATTGAAAAGGAAAGGTTATAACATTCGTATTCTTCATCGTCTGGAGCGACCATTGAAACCAGATGAAAATCGTCATACCGAAGCAGTTCGGTTCATCAGCCGCGATTCACTCCTGCTTGGTCAGCCAATGTTGGTTAACAATGATTCAATCAAACCTTCCCGAAGAGTTTTTAAAGGAATTGGTTATTATAAAAATGATCAGTTGATTAAAATGCCTTTCGATTTTACTTACAAAAACTTTTATCCATTACAAGAGCAACAGGAAATCCTGAAGGCTATTTTATTCCCAGGCAAGGTTGACTCCAAGAAGAAATTTAATATTACGGAGGCTGACAGAAAATTTGTGATGCAATACATGTCGCAGTGGCCACGTGAAACGAAATTTCCGGCCTACTATAAAGATCAAACGTACTTTGACTCCTTTGGCAAGTTTTTGATTTATGGCGAAAACAGAAAGCGAATACCTCCCAACATTCGGATTTTCAACAAAGTTGGTGATGCCTATGGCTACTTGATTGACAATATCTACTTCGTTGACTTTAAAAATAATGTCGAGTTTATACTTTCTGCCGTGATCAATACCAATACCGATGGTATTTATAATGACAGCAAGTACGAATATCTTTCACTCGGGTTTCCGTTCATGCGTAACCTTGGGCAAGCTGTCTACAAATATGAATTGAAACGAAAGCGGCCAAATAAGCCTGACCTCTCTGAATTTAAACTAAAGTACGATCAATAATAGTTGTGCGTTCGTCAACTTTCTCCGAATTTTCAGTTTTTAAAGTTTATGAAAAAAAGTAATGCCATCGTAATCACGGCCAGTTTCCTTGATACAGATAATGCCAAAACTGCTCACGGACTCATTCGCGGTACAGAACGATTTAATATTCTTGCAATCATTGATAAGAAATATCCTGGCGAAGACGCAGGCGAAGTGCTGGATGGTCGCAAGCGAGACATTCCTGTTTATGCATCGTTGAAAGAATTTGGTTCTCAGTCGAAGAAGAAAGCAAAGTACTGTATCATCGGTGTGGCTACCAAGGGCGGTGTACTTCCTAAAGAACTGCGTGCTCTGTTGCGTGAAGCAATTTCGTTGGGTTATAGTATTGTTAATGGCTTACACGATTATGTTTCCGATCATGCTGATCTGGTGGCGCTTGCGAAAAAGAAACGCGTGGAGATTATTGACGTACGCAAACCGAAGAAATTCAAAGACCTTCATTTCTGGTCGGGCGAAATTCAAAGAGTGCGTTGCCCAAAGATTGCTGTACTGGGAACGGACTGCGCCATGGGTAAAAGAACAACCACGCGCTTTTTAGTTCAGGCCATGCAGAAGGCTGGCTTTAAAGCAGAAATGATTTATACAGGGCAGACTGGCTGGATGCAAGGTGCTAAGTATGGTTTTATTTTTGACAGCACACTTAACGACTTCATTTCTGGCGAGATGGAACATGCTATAGTTCAATGCTGGGAAGAGGTGAAGCCTGATATTATTTTCATTGAAGGTCAATCGAGTTTGCGCAACCCCAGCGGTCCGGCAGGAGCGGAGTGGCTCATTAGCGCTGAAGCTGATGCAGTGGTGTTGCAACACAATCCTGCAAGGAAAAAATATAAAGGACTTGAAAACTATCCTGTTGATATTGCCGATGTTAAAGACGAAATTGATTTGATCAAAATTTATGGAGTGCCTACCGCGGCACTTACGGTTAATACGATGAAGATGAAGGAAACTGAAGCCAGAGCTTGGGCAGCATCAAAGGAAAGCGAGCTCGGTATTCCGGTGATCCTTCCGCTTGAAGATAGTGTCGAAAGACTTGTGCCAATTTTTAAAAAGATGATTGCCGAAGGAAAACGTAAAGGGTGATTTCTATTTTGTTGTCTCACTACTTTCTACTTACTACCATTTATGAAAATAAAATCTATAAAATCCTGGACAGCCGATTTGGGCAACACAAAACCTTATACCATTGCATTTAAAACTGTAGATGAAGTAAACAACGCCTTTGTAGAGATTACTCTTGAGAATAGAATTACCGGAATAGGAAGTGGCAACCCAAGTGAATATGTCACCGGCGAAAAATTCCAATCCTGTAAGGAGGCTTTGCAAGAAAACAATATTTCTTTCCTTGTTGGTCAGGATATTCGGGAACTTAATCAATTGACTTTTGAAGTCTGGCAAAAATTTCCGAAGAATCCGGCCGCTCGTGCCGCGCTCGATATTGCTTTGTATGACGCTTTCACTAAGTTTTTGAATATCCCGTTGGTGAAATATTTTGGTCAAAAAATGTATTCACTGCCAACATCTAATACCATCGGAATAAAAAATGTAGACGAGACTTTAAAAGAAGCACAGGAATATGGTGAACGCGGTTTTAAAATTTTGAAAGTAAAGCTTGGAAAAGACCTGCAAGAAGACATTGAACGCATCGTAAAGCTTCGTGAGAAATTCGGAAAGAAATTTGTAATCAGAATTGATGCCAATCAAGGTTACACAGCTGAGAAGACCGTCGAGTTTTATGAAAAGACAAAACATCTAGATGTTGAATTGATCGAGCAGCCACTTCCCGCGAAAGCGGTAGCTGAAATGAAAAACCTACCTGAGGAGATTCGCTTGAAGATCGCTGCTGATGAATCGTTGCTTACACCAAAAGATGCATTAGAGCTAGTGAAGCCGCCGCGCGCCACAGGTATATTCAATATTAAACTGATGAAGTGCGGAGGCATAAGTCAGGCATTGAAAATAGCTGATATCGCTGCTCAGGAAAATGTAGAACTTTTTTGGGGCTGCAATGATGAAAGTATTGTGAGTATCACTGCGGCATTGCACACAGCATTTTCTTGTGCCAACACAAAATATATTGACCTTGATGGAAGCCTTGACTTGGCTCGTGATGTAGTCAAGGGTGGTTTTATTTTAAAAGACGGTGTAATGACTTGTTCAGATAAGCCAGGACTTGGAGTAGACCAACTGTAAAAAAATTATCAAACATGTGTCTCATTTTTATTTCACTTCATCGAAATCCGAATTACAAACTGATCGTTGCAGCCAACCGTGATGAATTTTACGCTCGTAAAACAGTGGCTGCAGATTTCTGGGAGGATCATTCGCAAATTATCGGAGGGCGGGACCTAGAGGCGAAGAAACCAGATGGCACGTGTGGCACATGGATGGCTATGAATAAAAACGGTCGCATCGCAATGGTCACCAACTATCGAGACTTAAAAAATTTAAAAACACAAGCGCCTTCACGTGGACATCTGGTTACCGACTTTTTGTTAACTAACGAGCATCCCGATAAATATTTGAAGTCAATTGCGCCAAACGCAAGTCTTTACAATGGATTCAATTTGATTGTTGGCAATGGAGAAGAATTATTTTACCTATCTAATTACCGGGAAGGGATTTTAAAAATTGAAAATGGGTTTCACGGGCTGAGTAATCATTTGCTCGACACACCATGGCCTAAAGTTGCAAATGGAAAAGAGAAAATGAAACCCTTGTTTGAGCAACCAAAAATTGATCCTGAGAAAATATTGAATGCTCTTCACGATGAGCAACCGGCGCCAGATGATCAGCTACCCGACACGGGTGTCGGCCTGGAGCGGGAGCGAATGCTTTCTTCTATGTTTATCAAAAGTCCAAATTACGGATCGCGTTGCTCCACGGTAGTTACAATTGATCGCAATAACAAAGTAGAATTTACCGAGCGCGTCTATGATTTAAAAACGTTTGAGTTTATGCAGAAGAGTTTCGCGTTTGACGTTGAAGGATAGTTGACCGCCTTATCCTTCAGCCAATGAATTTCCAAAAATATTCCCCTCACATCTCCACGAGTTTAAAACTAGCCGTGCCCGTTATGTTAAGTCAGCTCGGCCATGTAATGATGGGTGTGGTTGATAGCTTGATGGTTGGTCATGTTGGTGCGGTGCCGCTGGCAGGTTCATCGTTGGCCAATGTTGCCTTCAATGTGATTTTGCTTTTTGGTATTGGCGTTTCGTATGCCATCACGCCCTTGGTTGCAGCAGCCCAAGGAGAAAACGATGCAAATAAAATCGGTTCGGTATTAAAGCATGGACTTGCTATCAATCTCACCAATAGTTTTATTTTAGTCGGCCTGGTAATGGCCGCTAAAAATATATTGTACCACATCGATCAGCCAGCAGATGTTGTGGCGGAAGCAATTCCTTATTTGAGTATCATTACCTTTTCGATAATCCCTACATTGATCTTTCAAACGTTCCGGCAATTTACCGAAGGACTTTCACACACACGCATCGCCATGGTTGCAGTCATTGGTAGCAACGTCATTCATATTCCATTGAATTATATTTTTATTTATGGTCGCCTTGGCTTGCCTGTGATGGGTTTGGTGGGCGCAGGCTGGGCTACACTGATCTCACGGATAATCATGGCTTCGGGAATTGCCTTGTATGTTTACTACTCTTCTGATTTTAAAAAATTCAGATCGGGATTTTCGATTGGAGCATATTCTCGTAAGCTCTTCAGCAAAATGCTTCACATTGGCTTGCCGGCTGGCGTACAATTTATTTTTGAAGTTGCAGCCTTCGATTTTTCGGCAGTCATGATGGGCTGGCTCGGCGCAAAAACTTTGGCAGCGCATCAAATCGCTATCAACCTCGCCACCATTAGTTACATGACAACTTCGGGTCTTGCAGCTGCCGCTACCATTCGTGTGAGCAACGAACTTGGTAAAAAAGATTTCGCTACACTACGCACGGTTGCTTTTGTGTTGCTCTCACTCGCTATAACAATTATGTTTTTGTGGGGACTGCTTTTTATTTTCGGAAAAGATTTCCTTCCGACTCTTTATGTGAGTGATCCCGAAGTGATTGCTATTGCCGCACCGCTGCTCATCATTGCTGGATTCTTTCAGCTGAGTGATGGAATCCAAGTAGTGTGCCTCGGCGCATTGCGTGGTTTGCAAGACGTCAAGGTTCCTTCGTTTTTTATTTTCATCTCCTACTGGATCATCGGCTTGCCATTGGGTTATTGGCTCGCATTCAAAATCAATTGGGGCGCCATCGGCATCTGGACCGGCCTGCTGATTGGCCTCACCCTAACGGCAACAGCGATGGTTCTGCGATTTAACCGAATGACCAATAAGATGAAGCAACCTTCAAAATGATTTTTTGGCGGCATGCCTCCCGAGCTGTCGAGAGGCACCGGGCTATCACTACAAGTCCGGCCACGCGCCAGCTTACACGCTTCGGGCTTTCCATTACTATCCCTTGCCGGAGTCAGGTGCTACATCACTATTCCGACTGACCAATAACTATTAACTATTAACTATTCTTTTTCCTATCTTTTAGAAACTTTTTTCACCATGCAAGCCAAGCCTGTCAAAGATTCGCAGACAACGATCACTGAGCTCATGATCCCTTCATATGCCAACTTTGGCGGAAAAATTCACGGAGGCATCTTACTTTCTATGATGGACAAAGTCGCGTATGCCTGTTCCAGTAAACACGCAGGCACCTACTGTGTTACGGTCTCAGTCGATAAAGTGGAATTTTTGCAACCTGTAGAAGTTGGTGAGTTAGTTTCTTTGAAAGCTTCAGTCAATTATGTTGGCCGTACCTCCCTTATCGTAGGCATTCGTGTAGAATCTGAAAATGTAAAAACCGGAATGATCAAACACACGAATTCTTGTTACTTCACAATGGTAGCCAAAGGTGACGACAACAAACCAATGCAAGTGCCGGCCCTGATTTTGGAAAACGAAGAAGATGTGAAGCGTTTCATCGAAGCAATACATGTAAAAGGAATTAAAGAAAAAGTGCGGGATGAAATGGACGATGCAAAATCAACGATCGAGATTATCAATGCTAAAGAGATTTTAAAAAATGAACGCTGTATCATTCAATTGGGAATTTAAAATTTGAGTCAAAATGAAATTTCTTCGGCTAACCCCACTATTCTTTTTATTTTTCACTGCTTCTGCTCAGCACCCGCTTATTCTTTCGCAGCGAGAGCAGGCGCCGGTTATCGACAATTTACTTAATGACAGGCTGACTAATCTTTTGCCCGGTCTGATGCGCCGTGAAGGGATGGATATGTGGGTGATTGTTTCAAGGGAATACAACGAAGACCCAATAATTAAGACAATGTTGCCTGCTACATGGATGGCCGCCCGCCGAACAACTATGCTTGTCGTATTTGACAAAGGACCCGATAAAGGATTGGAATATTTGGCCGTTGCCCGCTACGATGTTGGCAAACTCTTTCAGCGAGCTTGGGATCCTGAAAGTCAACCCGACCAGTGGGCACAACTTGGTAAACTTATTGAAGAAAGAAACCCCAAGAAAATTGGTGTCAATAAATCATCAATCTATGGTCATGCCGACGGAATCTCTGCAAATGACTATGAAAATGTTTTGCATGTCGTATCTGCTAAAACGCGTGATCGTGTCGTGTCCGCCGAAAGGCTTGCCGTAGCTTGGCTCGAGACGCGCACAGAAAAAGAAATGGTGATCTATCAACAGATTTGCCGCATTGCGCATGAAATCATTGCTGAAGGATTTTCGGATCATGTAATTCAACCAGGAGTTACAACTACTGACGATGTTGTTTGGTGGTATCGTGAAAGAATTAAGGAATTAAAGTTAGACACATGGTTTCATCCGTCTGTTGAAATTCAGCGAAACGAATCCTCTAATTCCAATGTGATTATACCTGGCGATTTACTTCACGTAGATTTTGGTATTACATACCTGCGCCTGAATACCGACACTCAACAGCATGCGTATGTTTTGAGGCAGAGAGAATCTGATGCACCTGGGTTTTTAAAGAACGCTTTCAAGCAAGCAAATAAATTGCAGGATATCCTGACAGCAAATTTTAAAGAAAAGAAAACCGGCAACCAGATTCTCGCCGATTCGCGCAAGCAAGCCATCGATCAAGGAATCACGCCATCGATCTATACCCACCCGATTGGTTATCATGGCCACGCCGCCGGCACTACTATTGGCATGTGGGACAAGCAAGATGGTGTTCCTCTTACAGGTGATCATCCGATGAATTTTAATACTGCTTACTCAATTGAATTAAACGTAACTGTCGCGATAGCAGAATGGAAGAAAGAAATAAAAATCATGCTGGAAGAGGATGGCTTTTTTGATGAGACAGGTTTTAGATACATTGATGGAAGACAAACCGAACTTATTTTGATTTCTAAGCCGACAAGTAAATAACCGGAATTACATGAATGAAAATTCTAAAAATTATTCACACTACTTATGGTTTTTTCATTTTTATCTTGTTGTTCATTTTGTTATTTCCGTTTTTACTAATTCCAATTCTTTTCCCTTCACAATTTAAACTTACAGGTACCATCAACCGCTGGTGGGCTAAGCTGCTTTTCACTTTCGTGTTTCTTCCGTATGAGATCGAGTGTCATGCAAAGCTTGATCCTAAACGAACCTACATCTTTTGTCCTAACCATTTTTCTTACCTTGACATCCCTACTATGGGGCTGAATCCATGCAACACATTATTTGTGGGTAAGAACGATATGGAGAAAGTGCCCTTCTTTGGATTTATGTATCGGAGACTTCATATCACCGTAAACCGCGAAAGCATTCGCAGCCGCGGACATACGTTGAAGAAAACAATGTTGGCGATTGAAGACGGCAAAAGCCTGGTGATTTACCCTGAAGGAGGGATGATGACGAAACAAGCACCTCAGATGGTTCCATTCAAAAATGGCGCATTTAGAGCTGCTATCGAAAAACAAATTGCAATTGTACCGGTAACGATTCCTTTCAATTGGATAATTTTACCCGATCAAAGCCCGTTAAGGTTGAATTGGGGTAAGGTGAAAGTTATTTTTCATGAACCCATTGAAACAGCCGGACTGACGTTGGAGGACATAAATGAACTAAAAGAGAAAGTTTATAATACTATTGATGAAGAATTGAAAAGACATGCAGATCGATAAAGAAACTCTGAATAAAATAGCACACTTGGCACGATTGGAATTCGACGAAAACGATTCTGAGAAAATGATGAAGGACATGACCAACATTATTTCATTTGTAGAAAAACTGGATGAATTGAATACCGATGGTGTTGAACCGTTGACTACTATGAGCCATGAGGTCAACTCGCTTCGCAATGACGAAGTGAAACCTCACCTTGATCATAATGACGCTTTAAAAGGCGCTCCGAAAAAAGACTCCGATTATTTCAGGGTTCCAAAAGTCTTGGAATAACTCTCACCGGCCTCACTATATCAATTAGAAACTCTTATGTTCTTTTTACAATTCTGGAAGTCGTGGAATAAAACGTACCAGCTCATTTTTCTGGTGTGTTCTTTTTTTGTTTTTGCGGCAGTTATTTTCTTTTGGACTAGTTGGGCATCGTCACCTGTTCCGGTAATTACCTTTGATCACTTTCAACAAATTCAACGAATTGAGGTTGCCTCTCATTCATTCCAAGTTGGACTGGTTAATTTGACAGTTCCGGCCGACAGCTATTTGATTTTCGAAAATATTTTTGGAAGTAAGCTTCAGCCTAATATTCTGGCGTTGTATTTTTTTATTTCAGCGCTTATAATTTCGTTTCTATTCTTTATTACAATCATCACAACTTTAAGCCGGTATTGGTTTTTGATTGGCATGGGGCTGGCAATGTTATTTCTTGCCAGTCTGAGACTTGAAGTGTTAGAAATTTTTGGCCTTACAAATAAAACTATAACAATCGCTCTGATTCTGCTTTTTGGCGGGATTGCCTTTTATCTTCATTCATTTAGAAAAGAAATAGCATTTGCCAAAAGGCTGTTAACCTTTTTAGTCTTAATAATATTAACTGCCGTCTCAATAATCATCTTCAGCCGTGCGGTAACTCCGTTTCTGCATCTTGCTGTCAATGGTATGATTGCTGGAATTATCCTGTTCATGATTTTTATTCTCATGGTGGCTCATGAAATAATAGCATTGTTTGTTACACTCACTACACAAAGCACAAAGCCCTCTAAAAGCCTTCAACATTTTTTAATCCTCACCGCAGTTTATCTGGTGAACCTTGCTTTGATGTATGCTTCCAAAATGGGTTTCATTGGCTGGAGCTTCTTTTCGATTAATTCTTTTTTTGTGCTTACCATTTCCGCCATTCTTGGTGTCTGGGGTTTTCGTCAGCGTGGCGTTGTGTATGAGAATATCTTATCTGAAGAACCGATTGGTATTTTCTTCTTCTTGTCAATAATGCTAACAGGATTTTCTGTGATGGGTTATTTCGCAGCTTCGGCCAGCGACATGATGATGGATGCGCTCGATGATTTGATTATGGCAGCGCATCTTGGCTGCGGGATAATTTTCTTTTTATATGTGATTGCCAACTTCAGCCCGATGCTGGTCAAAAATCTGCCTGTGTACAAAGTGCTATACAAACCGGATACAATGCCCCACTTCACATTTCGTCTGATGTCGGTGATTGCAGTGTTTGCAATTATCTCTACGGCGGTGTCTTGGAAAACGTATATCAACCAGGCAACAGCCACGTTCTATCATGCCTATGGAGATTTGTATTTGGCACAGGGAGCGGATGCTACAGCCGAAGCCTACTATACAAAATCAATTCAATTCAGAAATCAGAATTTGCACGCACACTATGGCTTGGCGAGTATTTATGGTTCACGTTATGAATCAATTAAGGAAAAGAAAGAGTATGAGAAATCAACTGAATGGACGCCAAGTGTTCCTGTCTATCTCAACCTAAGTGAACTGTATGCCGGTCAGGGTGATTTGTTGGAAGCGGCACTTACGCTTGATGAAGGAAAGAAGTCGTTCCCTAAAAGTGGTGAACTTCTCAATGCTGCTGGTCTATCTTTTATGAAATTAAAATCACCTGACTCTGCGCTATACTTTTTTCAGCAAGCGCGAAAAATAAAAAGTACGAGTAGAATTGGAGAAACCAATTTCATCGGAACATCTGCATTGTTTAATGTCGATCATTCATTCGATTCAATAATGTCTTTAAAGAACACAAAGTATGATGGTGTAAAAGTGAATGTGCTTGCTTTCGCAAATCAAAATCGACGGACACTATTTTTTGAAGACAAGTTTGATCTTGACACTGCTCTCACTGTTTATCAGGGTGCACTCCTTTGCAATTACTTGATCAATCAAAAAGCAATGGCTGATACTGCGATGATTTTTCACACAGTGAAACTTGCTATTAAGCCTTCGAATGCCAGCTTTAGAGAACGTCTGCTCGTAGCATCGGCATCTGCGTTGTACGCTCAAGGTGAAGTAAAGCATGCCTTACAGACTCTGCGCGAGGCGGCTTATCGATCGGGAGAAGGCCATTATTTTTTGTTGCTCGGTCTGTGGTTATTGGAGCAGAATAATCCATTGGTTGCTTCTGGTTATTTTAAAGTGGCAAGTGAAAAAGGGCAATCATCGGCTCTTTACTATCAGGCAATTGCGGAAGCCGAAATGGATAGTTTAAACCAGGCTTTTGTAAGCTGGGATAGCCTTAGTCGTTCAAAAGAGAAATCCGTTTCCTTATTCGCTTCTACTATGAAAAAGGTCTTAGCAAGTAAAAGCTCGCAATCCTTGTCGGATGATGAGAAATATTATTTCTGCAGATATAAAATTGCAATGACCGACTCTTTACAATTTGACAGAGCAGTTAACGAAATAGCTAATGAAAAACTAAAAATGCGTGCGATGGTTGATCGAAGCAAAAAGTGGTTTGCTATGGACGAATTGAAAAAATCAGCTCAGCAGCTTCAAAGAATTTCTGGTAACGTAGATAAAGGCCTGAAAACTGAAATAGATCAATTAAGCTTAATGCTGGCCGCGGAAAAAGGTGACTGGAGTTTTGTGGGTAAAAAATTGAATGGCGGAGTGAAGATTCCTTTTAATCAACGCGTTTATCTCGAGGCGCTTCAGGCAGATCAAAGTGGAAATACAAAGGAAGCTGCAGCGAGATACAATTATTTGCTAAATGCCAACAACCAATTTGAAGAAGGGATTCTGGCGGCTTCACGATTTGTCGCCAACGACACTACAGATAGGCTTAAAAAATTTTCGTTGCTGGTGGATGGCTTATCGGCTAAACCAAATTCTGTAAAATTATTGAAGCGGCATGTACTGGAATGTATTCCGTTGGGATTGCAACAAGAAGCCCAAGACTCTCTTGATAAACTAAAACAGCTGATGCTGCCGTTGTCTTTTAAGAAATTTATTGCGACTTATCCTGACTATTTTGGTGTGGAAGGGAAATGAAATTAACAGTGGTGCATGGTCAAGGGATTGTAGCGAAAAGCCCGAAGTGCGCTGGCTTGGCGTGTGGCGGACTTGCAGCGTCCCAAATTTTCAGGACTTGATCATGCTGCCTCAAAACGAACAGAAACTAATTTGTAACTTTACTCGAAATTTGAGATTTAATGAGGGCTGTAGAATTTAAAACGAAGCTTAAGAACAATAGGATTGAGATCCCTAAAAAACTCCATAAGCAAGTCACTACTTCAAAGAACAAGGATGTAAGAGTGATTGTATTGATGGACGAACAAGATCAGAAAGGAAAAGAAGATTTTCAGCTCCTCTCTACCGAGCAATTTTTGAAAGGATACGCTAAAACTGATTCTGTTTACGATCATTATTAGTGTATGGATGAAATTAAGTTTGGCGACATTGTTCTGCTGAAGTTTCCCTTTACCAACGGATTAACTTTCAAAAAACGCCCTGCATTGGTTATCAGGGATTCAAAAGATGGTGATGTTATTGTCTGCCGAATCACCAGCAAAACCTATCAAACTTCGTTTGACCTAAAACTTAAAAATTGGGAGGGATATGGTTTGAAATTGCCATCCGTAATCCGCATTCATAAATTAGCGGCGCTTGAGAAGAATCTTGTTGATTTGAAAATTGGTCACCTGGAGAAGGCAACTCAAAATCAAGTAAAGCGTATCTTCAAAAAACTCGTTATATAATTTTTAAAACATGGAATTGAAATTTGTGCCGCTCAACGCTGTTCACGAAAAACTAGGTGCCAAGATGGTACCTTTTGCGGGATACAATATGCCCGTGCGCTATTCTTCAGATATTGAAGAACACATGACAGTGCGCAATGGTGTTGGCGTGTTTGATGTAAGTCACATGGGCGAGTTTACTTTGAAGGGCCCAAATGCTCTTGACTTGATTCAGCGTGTAACGAGCAATGATGCTTCGAAGCTGATCGACGGGCAAGCACAATATTCTTGTCTGCCCAACGAAACAGGCGGTATTGTGGATGACCTGATCGTTTATAAAATCAAAGACAACGATTATCTGCTGGTGGTAAATGCATCTAATATTGAGAAGGACTGGAATTGGATTTCGAAATACAACTCGAAAGGTGCGGAGATGAAAAACATCTCAGACGACATTTGCTTGTTTGCTGTGCAAGGTCCAAAGGCTGTAGGTGTCTTGCAGAAGCTAACGAAGACGGATTTGTCTGTAATCAAATACTATCATTTTGCAATTGGTGAATTTGCCGGAGTGAGCGACGTGATCATGAGCAATACAGGCTATACCGGCTCGGGTGGTTTTGAAATTTATGTAAACAAAGCTTCTGCGGAAAAAGTATGGAATGCGATTTTTGAAGCAGGCAATGATGTGAACATCAAACCAATTGGCCTTGGTGCGCGTGATACGCTGCGCTTGGAAATGGGTTTTTGTCTTTATGGGAATGATATTGACGACACGACTTCCCCACTGGAAGGTGGCTTGGGTTGGATCACCAAATTTACAAAGGAGTTTACCAACTCAGCCAACATTAAGGCGCAAAAGGATGCAGGAGTAAAGAGAAAGCTTGTTGGCTTCAAAATGGTTGACAAAGGAATTCCTCGTTACGACTACCCGATTAAGGACTCTGCCGGAAATACGATTGGCAAAGTAACTTCGGGAACTCAATCACCTGTGTTAAGTATTGGTATTGGTTTGGGCTATGTAACTACTGAACACGCTACCGTTGGATCGGAGATTTTTATTGAAGTGAGGGGCAGGGCGTTGAAGGCCGTGGTGAGTAAACTTCCTCTGATTAATTGATTTAGTTTATTCGATGATGTATCCATGAATGCCTTTCATCGGCCGAATTATTGAATTGTCAAAATACCAATTCACTTATGAAGACTATTGACGTTTGCCTCAGTCCTGAGTTGATGCACTTGTATGATCACAATGATCGTACAGTTGTGGTGGTGGATATTCTTCGTGCGACTTCGTGCATGGTTACCGCCTTTGCTCATGGCGTAGAGAGTATTACCCCTGTTGCCAACCTTGAAGAGTGCTTGAAGATGAAGACCAAAGGCTACGTGACTTCGGGCGAGCGAGATGGAAAAAAGGTTGAAGGATTTGATAAAGGAAATTCTCCGTTTGAATACATTGGCGAGGAGATCCGCGGACTGAAACTTGCATTTACAACAACCAATGGCACGCAGGCAATAGAAAAAGCCAAAGGAGCGAAGGAAGTGATCGTTGGTTCGTTTTTGAATTTGACTTCGGTAGTTCGATACTTACTGCTCTGTGAAAATAATGTGCTCATCGTGTGTGCGGGTTGGAAGGGCAGAGTGAATCTGGAAGACACATTATTTGCTGGCGCTGTGGTAGAAAAATTGAAGGACTACCTCGGTCCTGACTGCGATGCACCATTGGCGGCGCAGCATCTCTATAATGTTGCTAAGAATGATATGGTGAGATTTCTTGAGGCCTCATCACATGTACGAAGACTTAATAGATTGAACATTCACAGAGACATTGAATTTTGCGTAACACCAGATTTATATAAAGTCTTGCCCCGGCTGAAAAATGGCGTCCTGGTTATTTGAGTTTCGGATTGTGCTTGTGCCTCTCACCGTCACGGGCTGTTTTCTTTTCCATGTTTTTATTGAATGCTTCGGTCAGGTCAACCCCTGTTTGATTGGCGAGACAAATTAGTACCCAAAGCACGTCAGCCATTTCGTCGCCTAAGTTTTTATTTTTGTCTGACTCCTTTTCGGATTGCTCGCCATAACGCCTGGCTATGATTCGAGCGAGTTCGCCAACTTCTTCTGTAAGTATGGCCATGTTAGTGAGTTCATTAAAATAACGGACGCCATGGGTTTTGATCCATTGATCAACTTCGGCTTGGGTTTGCTGGATAGTCATAGACTGGGTTTTTTTGAAATGACTGGGTCAAATATCCTCAAAGATTTTAAGCAATACTCGTTGACTGGTTGCCTCTATCAAACTACTTTGCATTTATTAAATCTAAGAAATGACAGATTCTGATGTTCTCTGGCTGAGAAGAAGCGCTGTATTGTTCGGTCTCTTTTTACAATTGGGCATTTGTTTTGGACAACATCAGCCCCTTGAATTTGGCAATGTGCCATTGGAAGATTTGAAATCGAATAAATGCGAGATTGATTCAGGTGCTACTGCGGTAATTCTATTTGATGTTATTCAGGTCGATCTTACAAATCATAAGGATAGATATGTACGTCATGCCAGGATAAAATTTTTCAAGCCTGATGCAATAAATTCATGGTCCAAAGTAAACTTTCTTTACGACAAGAATCACAGAAAAATATCCGGAATACAGGCGGCCACTTATAACCTTGTCGATGGTCAAATGGTTGTTACTAACCTCAATCCAAAAAATATATTTGAAACAAAAGTGTCACGCCGAATTTCAAAACTAAGCTTTGCCATGCCCCAAGTGTCATCTGGCTCAATAATTGAATTCTCTTACACAATATCTGCAAATTATAGTAGTGGCGGACTTTTGATAAACGGACTTGCACCTATCTACAGCTCAAATCTTTTGGATTTTAGTTGGCAATACCAACACGATATCCCCACATATTGGAGTGAATATACTTTTCAGGGAGGATTTAGAGCCTCATTTATGCAGGGGGAGTTCTCGATTGAAAATAAACAAGAGACTAAAAACGGAATTGAAACAAATCGCTGGACTATTAAGAATGTTCCGGCTTTCCACGAAGAATCAAATTCATTGCCAAAATCAGATTTAATCGGAAAGATGTATATAGACTTTAGTGAAAGAACATGGGGGCAGATAGGCACACCCTTTATGCGTTTGGCGAACTATGGAATGAATCCAAAGGATTCAAGTTTATTGCGGCAGTTAGCGGACAAATTCGAAACCATTTCAAGTACTAAAGTTAAACTTGATTCAATAGTGCGGTATGTCAAAAGAAAATTGAAATGGAACAGACTTGTAGACCAATACCCTGACCGGGAATTTGGGGAAGTTTTTATTTCAGGCAATGGGTCTTCCTGTGAAATCAATTTGGTTATGATGGCGTTGTTGAAGAAGGCGGGATTGTCAGGTTATCCTGTCGTTTTAAGTACTCGGAACCACGGAACTGTGCGGCCTAATCGACCCCGTGCTACTCAGTTCAATGACTTAATTATTGCTGTAGCTATACCTCAAACTCCCGATAAAAAAGAAGAGATAATATTGTTGGATGGTACGGATCGTAATCTTTCCAACGAGTATATTCCTATGCGATGTTTAAATGGGTATGGGCTTATGATTGACGGCATCGAATCGAAATTGATCCCATTAAATGAACCGCGGTCAAAGACCGTTCTAAGTGCAAGTCTGCGATTGGATGAATCAAAAAAAGAAGCAGAAGGTGCACTTGAAATGTCCTTTTCGGGACTTCACGCCAGTAATGAAAGATCTTCGTTTGATTCTCTCGGTCAAGATAGATATGAAGAAAGACTAAGCGTTATGTATCCTTCTAAAACTGATCGATTGTCAGTACTTAATTTGGGCAACTCAAACCTGCCGTTGAAGATGTCCTTCAAGCTAAGGGATGGTGAGCTTTCCAAATTTTCAGAAGACCATATTTATTTAGACCCTTTTGTTATCAAACCTGACGAAAACCGGTTTAAGTCTGCGTCAAGGATTTATCCAGTCGACCTTAATCCTCCTCAAGACCTTACCTATATGGCTAAAATTGAGCTTCCGGAAAAATATTTGGTCGAAGAGCTTCCAAAGTCAGCCGCCTATTCCTTACCTAACAACAGCGCAAAATTTTCTTATAATATTGTTCAGCACGATACTATTTTATATCTCACCTCCCAACTGATGTTTAACCGGGTTGTTTTTCAACCAGAGGAGTATGCCTCATTAAAGGAGTTTTATAGCCTTATTTTAAGTAAGCAATCAGAACCTATTGTGTTAAAGAGAAAAACCGGTAACTAACCCAGAGTTGTAGGTGATCCTAGCCAGTACCTGTAAATACACCACTAAGTTTAATCAAAAGATCATCGCCTGCCCTTTCATTTTTCATTTTGGTTTTATTAGCTTTAGGTGACAGAAGAATGACGCGAAGAAACGTTACACTTGCAGGTTTTTAAAAACATTGTAAGGAACGTGTCTTCGCGATTTTTTTTAACCCATTTTTAAAGCATGACCAAAACCAAAAAAGAGAAGGACAAAAAGATCTTCGTCCTCGATACCTCAGTTATCATTTACGAACACAACAGCATCCTCAACTTTGACGAACACGACATCGGGATACCGATCACGGTGCTGGAAGAACTTGACAATTTTAAGAAAGGTAACGACACTAAAAATTTTGAGGCACGCGAGTTCATTCGCCTTATAGATAAGTTGGCCAAAAACCAAATGCTCCATCAATGGAACCCCATTAATGGAAAAGGCAAAGGCAATTTTAAAGTTGTTATGGATACCGGCGGCACCAGTCAGTTAGATGCCAATAAAGTATTTAATGAAGACAAGGCCGATCACCGGATTTTGAATGCGGCTTTGTTGTTGCAAAAGGAAGAGAAG
This sequence comes from Bacteroidota bacterium, assembly GCA_013285945.1. GTDB lineage: Bacteria > Bacteroidota > Bacteroidia > Cytophagales > Cyclobacteriaceae > ELB16-189. Next base: position 23,370 of record JABDGP010000036.1, read on the forward strand.
GGCAAGAAGGTGATCTTAATCAGCAAAGACATCAACCTGCGTCTTAAGGCAAAGGCTCTGGGCTTGCAGGCTGAGGATTATACCACAGGAAAGATTCAAAATATCAGTTCGCTCCATACCGGGCGTACGGTAATCGACAATACCCCATCAGATGCAATTGATTTGATTTATGAAAAAGGCTATTGCCCGCCCAATGAGGTTTTGGGAAAGGAAAAGCCTATGAAAAATCACTACTACATCTTAAGAAGTGGTAAAAAATCAGTGCTCGCGTTTTATAATTCGGCCAACGGCATGGTTGAACAAGTAGAGAAGCGAAACGCCTATGGAATCAAACCGCGTAATGCCGAACAGGCTTTCGCCATTCACGCAGTGCTGAAACCAGAAATTAAACTCGTTTCGATGCAAGGTGTGGCTGGCACTGGCAAAACATTAATTGCACTTGCAGCTGCCTTGGAGCAAAAACGGGAGTATAAGCAGATCTATCTGGCAAGGCCAATTGTGCCACTGAGTAATAAAGACATTGGTTATTTGCCAGGTGATATAAAATCTAAGCTGAATCCCTACATGGAGCCGCTGTGGGACAATTTGAAGTTCATCCAGAATCAATATAGCGAAAGTGACAAGGAATATTCGAAGATCACCGAAATGGTAACGAATGAGAAACTGGTTATTACTCCGCTGGCTTACATCCGCGGAAGGAGCTTATCGAATATCTGTTTCATTGTGGATGAAGCTCAGAACCTGACACCTCATGAAGTGAAAACTATCATCACCAGAGCGGGTGAAAACACGAAAATCATTTTTACGGGCGACATTCACCAGATTGATACTCCGTACCTCGATTCTCAAAGCAACGGCCTTTCCTACCTGATCGACCGGCTGAAAGACCACGAACTATATGCGCACGTAACTCTGGAAAAAGGAGAGCGGAGTGAACTCGCTAACCTCGCTAATGAGCTGTTGTAACTTACGTCTTCATATCTTACCTAAGGTTGCAAGGTTTGAATCGAAATTGATGAAAAAGTGTCTGGCTGGCTCTTTAAAGAGGGTATTTTGGAATTCTATCCAAAATAGCCCTGTAATGTTTCCGGTTCAGACCAATGTATTTTCCAGCACTTATACAGGCCGCAACCTGATCTTATGTGAGGTTTTTCGGGCTCATTTCATTAAGCCAATTACTTCCTGTTCCTTTGTCGTATAAAGCACAAAATAAAAGTCTATGTTGTTCAAATGGGGATTTAAATACTTTTCATTAGCCAAGCAATTGGAGTACTTGCGTGAGCATGGAATTATGCTGGGATCGCGCGTGCGCAACGATCGCAAAGTATTTCTTTACATGGTGAAAAGTATTTTCGTGGAGGTCATTTACAAGAATGACAGTATCGAAAGGGAGGCCGAACGGCTTGAGGTTTTTAACAACCTTAACCATCTTAACCAATACCTTGAAAAGGAGTTTAAGACCTCCTTTTAAGCAGCTTATTTTCCAAGAGCTTTAAGCATGGTGTCGCCAATAAGAGCAGGCGATTCAACCACGAATATTCCACATTCGCGCATCACTTTCATTTTGGCCGCGGCCGTATCTTCAGCACCACCGATGATTGCACCTGCATGACCCATTCTCCTGCCGGGAGGAGCTGTTTGACCGGCTATGAACCCTACCACGGGCTTTTTATTTCCATTTTCCTTAATCCAACGTGCGGCTACCGGCTCGTAACTACCACCAATTTCACCAATCATTACAATCCCTTCAGTTTCGGGGTCATTCATTAATAATTCAACTGCATCTTTAGTTGGAGTGCCGATGATAGGATCGCCGCCTATCCCGATGGCAGTCGTAATTCCCAAACCGGCTTTTACAATTTGATCAGCCGCTTCGTAGGTCAGCGTACCTGATTTAGAAACGATGCCGATTTTCCCTTTCTTAAATACAAAGCCCGGCATTATGCCAACTTTAGCTTCACCCGGAGTAATTACACCTGGGCAGTTCGGGCCGATCAAAATAGCGTTATGGTCTTTTACATATTGTTTGGCCGTCATCATATCTTTTACAGGAATCCCTTCGGTGATAGCTACAATTACCTTGATGCCGGCTTCTGCTGCTTCCATGATAGAGTCTGCGGCAAATGCGGGTGGCACGAATATAATCGATACATCTGCTCCTGTTTTCTCTACCGATTCTTTCACGGTATTAAATACAGGACGACCCAAGTGCATTTGCCCGCCTTTGCCCGGTGTAACACCGCCGACCACGTTGGTGCCATACTCAATCATTTGTCCGGCATGGAAGGTGCCTTCAGTTCCGGTGAACCCCTGCACGATAACCCGTGAATCTTTATTGACCAAAACGCTCATAAATAGAAAAGTTAGTTCAGCAAAATTAGGATAATTCCTGTGGCAGCCAAGAAATAAAAAAGCCTTCCCGGATTAGGGGAAGGCTTGACTAAATTTATAACACTTCTTTTACTTGGCTGCCTTAAGTTTATTCCGGAGAAGGAACTCTTCGTATCCGTCTTTATAAGTAGGATTTTCAGGATCCATTTTAATGGCCATCTCATAGCAGGTAATGGCATCAATAAAAAGTTTGTTCTGTTCATAGAAACCGGCCAACAAATATTTATCGAATGCAGTCTCCTCTTTCATATCGGCAGTTGTTTCAGCCAATTGTTTTTTGATAGTCTCGTACCTGCCGGGAGACAATTTTTTAATTAAGTGTTGCTCTGATTTACTTTTAGCATCGGCTTTGGAACGTACTTCCACAAGAATTGCAGATTCATTGGCAAATTTCGGGTCGCTCAAATCAACTTGTACTGTTGTTTCAGGCGTTTCAATTTTTGACAATTCTTCATCAAACATGTTTTTCATTGAAACGATATACGGAGCGCCGCCTTTGGCAGCTTCCCAATTGATTATAGCTTTGGTGTTGAAAATTTCAGCATATTGATTTTCTGGCAAAAATACTTTAATGTCTTCCAAACCACGGTGAACGGCCCCGGTGGCACTCAGCCTGTTTTTCTTGGATTCGGCCGAATTGCTGCTCAAAATAAAATCAGTGTATTTATTGAGCACACTTGATCCTGTGCCCACTTTTGCGGCTAGGTCTGCTACTTTGTAATTACCAGCTTGCTTTACTTCTAATGGTTTACCAGATACGTGTACTAATCCTACCGATGAATTTTCGGAAATCTTTAATTCGTCTCCCGACTTAAGCTGAGCTCCGGTTTTAATTGATTGCCAGGCATCGCCCGATTTTACTTCATTTGCACCCTTGTTTGCCAACACCCGAAAGGTGTAGTCCTGGGCGCGTGTCAGGAACGAGATTAAGAATAAGCCACTTACGATAAGAATTTTACCTTTTTTCATGGTTTGTGTTTGTGTTTTACTATACGAAATTACTAAAAATCGTGCCATCGGGCCGATTTATTTGTAGACATTAATATGTGATCCCATCAATTGGTAAGTCCGTGTTCTCGCTTCTTTTTACGGGCTTCTACACGGGTTTCTATCTCTCGCTGCACCGATTTGAAGATATCATAACAAGGGCCAATCAATGCCGAAACTGCAAGCGCGATTGATAAGTCAAGCTTAAAAGTGAAACTGGCAAAACAGTAAACAACTAAACCGGAAATAATAAGGATTTGCAAGACCTGAATGAGAACAGACATGGCGTCAAACCAAACCGGAAGCTTCTCATCAATCACGATGAACAAAGCAACCGTCAGTATACTTAATATGATGGCAATGGCAATTTTCTCCCAGTCTGCAAGTTCACCAACGTAGTCCTCATTTAAAATCATAGCTACAATATTCGCATGAACGACAACTCCAAACATATCAGGATTAGCTCGTCCAGCCACCTTTTTATTCAATGGTGTGAAGTACTTATCTTCCCAGGCAGGATCTCCAAAGTAGTCTCCAAGAAATCCCATGATGACAATTTTGTCCTTGAATAAATCAGGAAAAAAATCTCCGTTTTTAAGCTGGTCAATATCGAGTGCATAAAACATGAGTCGGAAATTAGTTGTCTCAATATCTTTTTTTTGTAAGCTTCTTAAGCGTACATCCAGCAACTCAACATTGCCACGATAGTTTACAATCTCTTCATCATTACCCCTGGCAAAAAGTCTATTGGTTTTAGTAGAATCAAATTTGCGCGCCATTTCTACCGCAAACGAGTACTCATCTTTGCCATTAACTTTTACTTTAGGAAGAAATGAACGGCATTGTTTTACGTCCTCCTGGTAATCGGCATTGGTAGGAAAATTAGCAAATGCGTTAGAGGCATATGGGCTGAAAAGTGGATCCGAATATTCGATAGAGTCATAAAAGTCAATGGCCTCGGGATTATTGGAAGTCAAGTTTTTCTGCAAAAGTTTAGAAACCAACACCACGTTGCCTGCCTCTTGAATAGCGTTGCTCAATAAGAGGTTTCCCATTGTATCTAGAAGAGCGGGACAATTAATAGAGTCTCGCAATCCACCTTCGCAATTAAAAAATCCATCTATGCCAATTACTTTGGGATGGAATTGTTTAATAACCTGAATTTGCTCTGCTATTTCTCTTCGCGATATGTGTCCAATGTTTACAAGAACAATTCGTTCATCAACCAAAGGCTCAGGACGAAGATTGGAGAAAGCATAATCGGTCATTTCAAAATCACTAAGTGCCTGTGAAACCGGATCAAAAGCATTGAATAACTTTAAGTCTGAAATGATGGAAACCGCCCACATCATAAAAAATACGAATACCGTAACGTAAACGCATTGCAACCAAAATTTGACCATAAGCAAGTGGTTATTCAGTAAATTTAGAAATTTACGTCAATCCGGTATAAAGCATTGAAACACGTCTTTAAACAGAAATCGCCATTAAAACAGTTTGTATCCGAACTGCTGAGTGGAAATACAGTTACTCTGGCACGTGCAATTACGCTTTGCGAAAGTCAAAAGACTGCAGACCGAAAAAAGGCGAATGATCTTCTGCAAGAAATTTTGCCGCATACTGGTAGATCGTTGCGCATTGGCATCACTGGTTCACCAGGGGTAGGCAAGAGCACATTTATTGATGCGTTTGGAAAAAGCCTTACCTCTTTGGGGAAGAAAGTTTCAGTATTGGCGATTGATCCGAGTAGCGCTAAAACGAAAGGAAGTATTTTAGGCGATCGCACCCGCATGGAAGAACTCTCCAAAGATCCTTTGGCCTTTATCCGCCCGACAGCAACGGGAAATTCATTAGGTGGTGTAGCCGACAAAACGCGTGAAGCTATTCTATTGTGTGAAGCTGCCGGATATGAAATTATAATTGTAGAAACCGTAGGTGTTGGCCAATCTGAAACTACTGTGCGTGGCATGGTGGATTTTTTTCTATTGTTGCAGCTGGCTGGTGCGGGAGATGAACTGCAGGGAATTAAAAAAGGAATTATGGAAATGGCCGATGGTCTGGTTATTACCAAAGCCGATGGAGAAAATGAAAAACGCGCGCGACAGGCGCAGACAGAGTTTCAACATGCGCTTCATTTGTTTCAGCCTTCTGAACTTGGCTGGACTCCCAAAGTATTGACATGTTCGGCACTTGAGAAAAAAGGGATTGACGAAATTTGGAAGCTGATAGAGGCGTTTCATTCGTTCACAACCAAAAATAAATCATTTCGGAAAAACAGAGACAGGCAAAATCTTTCATGGTTTCACGAAAGCATAGATTCCTTATTGAAAAGAGACATATTTCAGTCATCGAAGTATTCAACCAAAATTAAATCTATGGAGAAGAAAATCAGCTCCGGAAAAATAATGCCATCACTGGCAGCAGACGAAATTTTGAAAATGTTATTGAAATGACGCCTAAGAGTTCTGTTCGTTCATTTAAATAATACTCCGACTCAAATCCTGAAACCAAAATCGACTGACCATTGGTTTGATTGACCCATCCGGGTGCGTTATTTTATAATTATAATCTTTCGCTACCCACTGTCCGGTAGAAATCAGAACAGGATTGTTAAAAATTGGGCCATCGAAAACAAACGTGTGGAACTCGCCATTTTCTCCGCAAGGATCAACTTCGGCTGGAAGTGAATTGATGAAATGCTTGTCGTAGAGACTTGGTGTCAACGGCTCAACAAAATATTTCGCATCTGCAGAACAAATGACAGCTTTGAATCCTGCTTTAATAAATCGCGCTGCCAACAGATGACTTTCTTGTTTCCATAATGGAAAAATAGCCTCAAGTCCACATTGATCAAGTAATCTTTCTCTGAAGACCCTTAAGTCTTCCAAAAAGATGTCTCCAAAGATTATTTTTCCTATGCCAGCCTTTTTTAAACTCTGATAATATTCTCTCATCCGCGTTTCATATGCTTCATGATTCATGGACGAAGGGACAAAAATTTTGTCGAGCATTAGGCCAATGGATTTAGCTTGTTGCTCGATCAACGATTGACTCACTCCATGTAAGCCAACTCTACCCGTATCTTCATTAAAACAAGTGTGTAGACTGCGAATTTCGTATTGCTGCGAGTGGAGAATTTCATGCAGCGCCATCGAGCAATCCTTTCCTCCACTCCAGCTTACAGATACTTTCTCTTTCAACTCTTCTTTTCTTTGACAAACCCGTAAGGACAGTGTCTGCAATTGCTCTTGCAACACGATCCTCGCTTGAGATGATATTTTTCAGTAAAAACCATCAATCCATTTTCCCAGTAATAATCCTGGTCATCGATTAATAGTTTTGACTTTTTTGAATCTTCCTCTTTCATTATTTAAATACAATCTGAGAAGGTGTGATCCCCGCTGCAAATGATGTTTTCTTGGTGCCATCGGAGCCATAAACATAAACTGATCCGGCGGTAGAATAATTTAAGGCATCACCAACATAAATGTCGCCATTTGTAGGATTGACGGCAAGGGTGTTGAGTGTGACAACGTCGGTGGCATTTATGAAGGATGATGTCGATGCTGTAGTGGCATCAATTGTAATTTTATAAATCAAACTATTTACCGAATAATATAGTGTCTTCTTATCAGGTGTAATGCCAAGGCTGTTTCCAGGATTTGCACTTAAGTTTATCGTTTGCTCAATTGCAAAAGTTGAAGGATTTACACGAAAGAGTTTCCCGTCATTGCCTGCAAAAGTTCCTGTGGTAACTACCCAAAGTTTGTTATTGGCATCCAGCACCATGCCGGCTGGGCCCGCCGCCAGCGTAAATTGATTCACTCGTTTGTCAATTGAAGGATCAATAACAGATACCGTACTTGATCCCCCAAAATTATTATTGGAGGCAAATAAGTATTTGCCGTTGTACAAAAGATTTTCTACACCTAAATCGGTAGTGATAGTGTCAACCAACTGAAGTGTTTTTGTGTCCATCACAAGTAAATACGATTTTACTAAATCAAAATTAGAATCGTAAGGACCCCAAACGCTGATGTATGCTTTACCATTAATCACCTGAAGATATTGAGGCTTGTCAAGTTTTGGATCAGAAAACGTGTTGTTTAATTTAAAAGTGTTGTTATCTACAATTTCTATTTTATCGCTGCCATTGAGAACCAAATAGCCAACATCACCATCAAGCGTAATGGACTGCAACACATCACCTGAAAACGACCCATTCACATTTTTATAAATTGTTTGTTCAGCTAGACTGGTTGAAGTGTTGTAATAGGTAACATCGCCATTGGCCGAACCGAAATTCCCCTGGTTAGCAACCAAAACGCCAGTCTGATATTTCCCTTTTACAGGATCGCTGCTTTTGTTACAACCAATAATAGAGAACGAAGCCGCCAATGCTATTAACAAACTTGATTTAAAATTGATTTTCATGATTAATTGGTTTTAGAATTTAATTGGTAAGTGAATTGTAAATTATAATTGCGGCCAGGCATGGCCCGGCTTGCGTAAAGCTGATAATCGAGATTGAAAATATTTTTTACGGAAAACCTGAAGTCAAACCGATGCTGATTCGATAACCAGACTTTTCCTATTGACGCGTTAAACAATGCGAAGGAAGGAAGCGCATACGCATCGGTGTTGCCGGCATCGGTGAACCGTGTGCCATTGTACTGTGCCGAAATATCGGACGAGAATTTTCTCCAGATCACTTGAATATAGCCAGATGCTGTTTGTCGCGGTGTGTAAATGAGCTGCTTGCCAATAGTGTATTGATCTGCAGCAGGCGCCTGTGTAGTGATGGATTTTGTGAATTGATAAGTGAGCATCGGAATGATTGTCACATCATTTATTTTTTGGCGAAGGCTAAGTTTGACTTCAACCCCTTCGGCAAGAACTTGCTCAATGTTTTGCGGATGATAGTTTCCGTTTTGCTCAGGCACCCACTGTATCCAATCGTTAACTTTTTGGGCAAAGAAACTATTGACGATCTCAAAAGTTTTGAATCGGTAGTCTATACCAAACTCCCCTGCGCGGCTGGTTTCGGGAAGTAAATTTTTATCGCCCGCATTTTGCCAATAGCGATCGTTAAGTGTGGGAACACGATAGTTTTTAGAAATACTTCCTCGGATTTTTAGATCGTTGTTGATACTTTTTAAAATCGCATACTCTGTTCCGAAGTAAGGAAGGAATGGAGCGTTGAAACCCGAGACAACCGGCTGCCGGAGATTTACAGCAATAGAAATGCGGTCGGTTATATTTTTTTGAATTGAAGAAGTAAAATCATATCGGTCTTCCTGTGCGTGACCATTTTGGTAGTTGGGAATATTTCCGATGATATGATTCCACTCGGCACCAGTTTGGGCGTGAAAAGTCTTTAAGAAAACAAATTCATGCCTGGCACTGCTAATCCATCGGATCACCGTGCTTGCACTCCCATCATAAACAATCACATCGTTTACATATCCGCTATTCAGCGAAAGCAAACCAAGCCGGCTATGCGATTGGTATCGAATGCTTAATCGTTGATTTCGATCTTGTTGATTGTCAACACTGTTGTATTGACCAATAGTGGGTTGAATTTGGCGATCGGCATCGTGGTACCAATAGTGAAGACTTAATGTTTTGGCTGTAGACCACCTGTATTCTACATCTTGCAATATTCCTGACTGGCGAAAGGCAGCATGCGGCTGTCGCTCACCGGTAATCAGGACCGGAAAATTATTTTCAGATGTGAGGTTGTACAACTTTGTTTTAAATCCCCATCGGTTCGCAGACCATGATCCATTGACGGAAGAGAAGTATCTTCCAAAGCTTCCTGCATCCTGTGAAAATGAAATTGAATTAATTTGAGATGGCGCAGTTGAGTTGAGGAGAACAGTACCACCGAACGCTCCGCTGCCAAATCGTGCACTGCCTGCACCTTCGTGAATTTTTATTTCGTCAAATGCAGCTGCTGGCAAAATCGAAAAATCGGCTTGCCCAAGTGAGAAGCTACTGATGTTGACACCATTCCACAAAACAGAAGTGTGCTGTGGCGAAGTGCCGCGCATGCTGATGCTCGACAGCATTCCGTTTCCGTAGTTGCGAAAATAAATTGGGAGTTGCAGGGAAAGAATTTCTCCGAGATTTCTTGATCGCTCATTAGATTTTAAAGAAGAATCAAGGAGGATTAGACTTGAACCAGCCAGATATTTTTCGTCGGGCAAGCCGTAAACAGTTACTGATTTGAGCATGACCGTGTCTTTGCTTTGCGCGCAGCAAAACGCACAAACGCTAAGGCACCCTAAAAAAATAAAACCTGTACGCATCACTGTTTAGTGTTTAAACTGTGCGACAGGTGCAAACCCGGTGAAGTAAAGAACAACAATGTTGTCAGTACATTCCGGCCTTTCACCCGAAAGCCTAAATAATTTCTGGACTATTGGCAGGTCTCCTGGCTCTCCATTTGCTGACGCCTTCCCGTTCGAAATAAACAGTGGCTTAAGATTTCAGCATCAGGTGAAATAAATCACGCTGATTGGATTACAGTTGCGGGGACAGCTCCCGTTTTTAACGGGATTCCCTTTTAATCATCTGAAAGTGTAACCTTGCAGATGAACCATCAGTCCGGTGCAAACATAAAAAAAATTATGAACTTGCGCCTTGTCAAATATTCAAAATGAAAAATTCAAAGTTTATTTGGTTGTTGATCATTAGTTGCCGGTTGTTGGTTAGTTGCAACTCAAAAACGTCATCATCAAAAAACCACTCAGATAGTCTAAACATTAAATACGCTAAGGGATTCACTGTTCAAGTATTGGATGATGGGAATAAATTAGTGGAGGTCGGTCAGCCTTATCAGGGAGCAAAGTCTGGATATAGATATTTATTAGTGCAAAAAGGAAATGAAATTCCGAAACACGAAGCTGATGTTTTAGTTGTTCCTATTCCAATTCAATCGATCGTTTGTACATCAACCACGCACATTCCTTTATTAGACTATCTAAATGAAACGGATAAGCTCATTGGTTTTCCTACAACTGATTACGTCAGCTCTGAAAAGACCAGAGAGCGGATTGACGTTGGAAAAGTGAAGGAGCTCGGCATCGAAAAAGGCATGAACATTGAAGAATTGGTCTTGCTAAAGCCTTCGTTGGTTATGGGCTATACAATGATCGGCGATCTTGGTCAA
>JABDGP010000037.1 GCA_013285945.1 Bacteroidota bacterium
ATATTGATCGCCAACTTCATCCAATTGTTGTTTGAGAATGGCCTCAGTGAATTGTCCGCAGCATCAATCCTGTCATAGAATGAGCCCAGATCATTGCTTCCAATCGATTGATTCTTATAGCTTTCCCCAGATACGTTTACTACTTGTTGCGACTTCAGTGTATCATACTGCTTCGTTTCCGGATTGAAAAATATCCACTGGAAATAATCACTCAGCCTATAGGTGCCTGGCTCTTTGGGTATCATAAAATAACTGAACGATTTCGTACCTGTAATATGCCCAGCCTCACGATTGATATTCTGTTTCACATTCGGTTCGTAAAAATCAAAGTTGCCGTTGACAACAGCATGTGGCTTGGCGATAGAAGAGATATTGCCTTCACCATAAATATCGAAATCGTAGGAAACACTTTGTCCAGTCTGCAGTTGTGTGCGGTTGATATGCTCATCCAGCTTATACTTGCCCACAGCCACTGCATCGCGCAGCGGATGCGGCGGCAACTCTTTTACTTTCACCACTTTTGATTTGGAATAAAATGTCTTAAAGTCTTCCTGACGGTTTTGACCAAAGAAAGATGGATTTTTTGCCACTTTAAATTTGATCATTTCCAGTCCGATGCTCGGAAACACAACCGGCTGATTGTTCAATGGAAAAAACGTAGCCTGATAGATTTTATACTGCGTGTATCTCTTATTGTTGATCTGAATGGCTTCACCTTCAATGTTTTCGATGTTGAAATTCTCTTCCCAGCAGTTTCCAGGGCGTAGTTTCTTCAGGATGTCAGAAAGCTGCTTTCCCAAATCGTGAAACTGCATAGGCGCGCGATTGTTCTCAGCAATCAAAAATGAAAGCGTGGCAGTAAAGCCTTCACCAACGTACACGTCATCTTTGCTGGTGGTGAGTGCCAGCAAGGCGTCTTCCTTGATGTCCACAAATTCGGTGGGCTGACTGCGTCCAAAGAAATCATTCTGATCGCGGTCAAAAAAACTTCGGAACGGGTCGGCAGGCTGATTGTGTAGTGGCGGGCCAATCTTTACTTTCTTTCCATTAACTGAATAAATCTGGTCGTTGACTTTTATTTTGAATGATGGCACTGTAATAATCCCTTGCCTTGTAGGCACATACGTCATAATGATGCTTTGCGAGGAGCTAATTTGCCCGTTGATAATGTTTGTTTGTGAAGACGAAGAGGTGCCGCGTTTTTGAAATCCGTCGATGTCTGGAAAATTGTCATAATTTTTCAGGCGGTCATTATTTACTGTCACCGTGATCGTCCATGCCTGATTTTGACCGATTTCGTCAGGCCCCAGATCAATACGAACGTTTTGAGCCTGTACGTAACCAAAAAATAACATCGCTCCGGTTAAAAAAAATATCCTTTTCATCATAATTTTCAATGCAATTCGTTGCGCAACACGTTGCGGACACAAAAATAAAATTCTTCTTGTTTGTTGTTAGACTGATTTATTACCTTCATCGTTGAATTGCGGCAGACGGTTGTAATTCGAACTTAACTTTTTAAAATGAAGATGCTCAATTATGTCAAGAAAATACTCACCCGTGTGAGTTTTGACGCCCGCCTCTTTGAAAAAGAGTTGCGGAAGGCTATAAAAATGTTGATAGCCGAGGAGGTGCAGGAGCTCAGAAATTGGTGCTATACCAATTATGGGAGTCAATACGAAGCCATACTAAACAGGTGCTTTGTGCTCGCTTAGAATCAAAATCAGAAACTAGTAAAGAATCCCGCCCAGCGCGGGATTTTTATTTTTCAACAAACTGAATGTTTCTTTTCAGCCCCGAAAATTTTGTGCGCTTCACAGCCGATTTTTTAAAGATCTTTTGAAAGACCTCTTCCGTGATTTCATTCCAATCGCTGGTCCTCATTTGTGCTAGTTCCGGATGAGGCTCAAACAGTGGCTCATGATGTGGACTTGAAAACCGGTTCCACGGGCACACATCCTGACAGATGTCACACCCGAAAATCCAATTTTCAAATTTGCCTTTCTGCTCCTGTGGGATTCCTTCCTTTAATTCAATTGTGAAATAAGAAATACACTTACTTCCATCTACGACATAAGGCTGGGGAATCGCATCGGTGGGACAGGCATCCATACAGGCAGTACATGTGCCACAATAATCTTTTACAGGCCCGTCATACTCTAATTCAAGGTCAATAATTAATTCGGCCAAAAAGAAAAAACTCCCCATACTTTTGTTCAATAGCAAAGAATTCTTTCCAATCCAGCCGAGGCCTGATTTCTTCGCCCATGCCCGCTCGTGCACAGGAGCCGAATCGACAAATGCACGACCAGCTATTTCTCCAATCGTTTCTTGAATTCTATCCATAAAGACTTTCAGCTTGTCTTTGATTACGAAATGGTAGTCTTCACCATACGCATACTTGGCTATTTTAAGATTGCCGGTTTCGGCCAGGTCTTTTGAAGGGAAATAATTGAAAGCCAAACTGACCACCGACTTGGCACCAGGTACAAGTAATGTCGGGTCGAGCCTCTGATCAAAATTTTTTTCGAGATAATGCATTTTCCCCCCATAGCCACGCTGCAGCCATTGCACCAATCGGGGCGCTTCTTCAGCTAAGAATTCCGCTTTAGCTATGCCACAAAAACTAAAGCCCAACTCCATTGCTGTGGATTTGATGAACCGGGTATTTTCAGTTTTGGACATTCTAAATGTCATGGTTTAATTGTTTTCAATTTACTCACGATTAACTATTAACCGTTTACGATTAACTTTGCTTCCAATGACTTCCGATAAAATAAAATCACTATCCGAAGCGACTGTTCAAGTGAAGGCTTGGAAAAACGCGGGGCAAAAAGTGGTGTTTACCAATGGCTGCTTTGACCTGCTGCACCTGGGGCATGTGGATTACCTCGAGAATGCCAAAAATTTGGGTGATAAGCTGGTAGTGGGCCTAAATACCGATAACTCTGTGAGCCGCTTTAAAGGGCCTGAGAGGCCGCTGCAAGACCAAAATTCGAGGGCTAGAGTAATGGCGGCCTTACAATTTGTCGATTTGGTCATTTTCTTTGACGAAGACACACCTCTGCACTTGATTTCTGAACTTGTCCCTAATGTCCTCGTAAAAGGAAGTGACTATTTGGCAGAAAATATCGTTGGCGCAGATGTTGTGAAAAAGAATGGTGGTGTGGTGAAAACAATTGATTTTGTGCCAGGTTATTCCACCACTCGTATTGTAGAAAAAATTAAAAGAACATAAACAAAAACAACTATGGGATTGGGGTATTTATTTATCGCTGGTTTTTTTATGCTTATCGGCTGGCTGGTAAGTTCACGTCTGAAAAGCAAATTCAAAGAGTATTCTCAAATACATCTGAGCAAGGACCTGACAGGTGCTGAAGTGGCGCGTCTAATGTTGACCGACAACGGCATTCATGATGTACAGGTGATTTCAGTAGAAGGTCAGTTAACCGACCATTATGATCCATCGTCCAAAACAGTAAATCTTAGTCACGATGTTTTCTATGGCCGCAATGCCGCCGCTACGGCCGTTGCTTCACACGAATGTGGTCACGCAGTACAACATGCACAGGCTTATAGCATGCTGCAGTTACGTTCAGCAATGGTGCCGGTGCAAAACATTAGCGCCAGCGTGCTCAACTTTATTTTTATGGCTTCGATTTTTGGTGGATTTTTCGCGCATAGCTTCTTGCCTTGGAATACAGCCATTTTGATCATGATTGCATGCTACGGAGTATTCGCACTTTTCGCTGTAATCACGCTGCCGGTAGAGTTGGACGCCAGCCGCAGAGCTTTGGCTTGGGTCAGAACCAGAAATATTGTTACTCCGGGTGAGTATGATATGGCTAAGGATGCCCTGAAATGGGCCGCCATGACTTATGTAGTAGCCGCTATTGGAGCAATTACTATGCTTGCATACTATGTAATGCAGTATTTGGGAGGACGCGATTAATTCCACAGAGCAATCTGTAAATCTTTAAATCCTCTTTTATCTTTGCAGGCCTGAGCTAATACTCAGGCCTTTTTTATTACCGTTGTATCTTAATGAACCTATAAATCCTGAACTGAGATGAATTTTGAATTGACCGAAGAACATTTGACTGTACAGAAAGCAGCCCGTGATTTTGCACAAACTGAATTATTACCGGGTGTTATTGAACGCGATACAGAGCAAAAATTCCCGGCCGAACAAATTAAGAAGATGGGTGAACTCGGGTTCATGGGCATGATGACCGACCCCAAATACAATGGCGGAGGTATGGATACAATTTCGTATGTGCTTGCTATGGAAGAAATTTCGAAGGTCGATGCTTCTGCTTCCGTGTGCATGTCGGTGAACAATTCGCTGGTGTGCTGGGGGCTGGAACGATTTGGAACTGAAGAGCAGAAAGAAAAATACCTGAAAAAACTTACTACAGCCGAATACATTGGCGCCTTTTGTTTGTCAGAACCAGAAGCCGGAAGTGATGCCACCTCGCAACGTACCACGGCTGAAGACAAGGGCGATCATTATTTATTAAACGGAACAAAGAATTGGATAACCAATGGCAAGAGTGCCAGCGTCTACGTGGTAATTGCCCAAACACATCCTGAAAAAAAACACAAAGGCATTAATGCTTTGATTGTAGAACGAGGCATGCCTGGCTTTGTAGTAGGCAAGAAAGAAGATAAGATGGGCATTCGCGGTAGCGACACTCATTCACTCATGTTCACCGATGTGAAAGTACCTAAAGCAAACCGTATCGGCGATGAGGGCTTTGGTTTCACATTCGCGATGACCACTCTAAACGGAGGCCGGATAGGCATTGCCTCACAAGCATTGGGAATTGCAGCCGGAGCCTATGAATTGGCTTTAAAATATTCAAAGGAGAGAAAGGCATTTAATAAGCATTTGAGTGAGCATCAGGCAATACAATTCAAGCTGGCCGACATGGCTACTAAAATCAACGCTGCACGATTGCTCATTTGGCAAGCGGCTTTCCTCAAAGACCAGAAACGGGATTTTGTAAAAGCAGCAGCCATGGCAAAGCTATTTGCCTCACAGATTGCACAGGAAGTAACCACTGAAGCTGTTCAGATTCATGGCGGTTATGGTTATGTAAAAGAATTTCACGTTGAGCGCCTCATGCGCGATGCCAAGATCACGCAGATTTATGAAGGCACAACAGAGATACAAAAGATGGTTATTTCGAGAGAATTGTTGAGGTGAGGCGGAGACGTAATTTGCGGGGTACGAGTTTATAAAACCTAAAATCGTACCTCAAAATAATTACCTTTGTCAAACTTTAATCCCTTTGATCCGCAAGTTTTTTCCGCTGGATAAAAACTACCTCCTCGAAGAAGCACAGCTTGCGCTTCAGGATTCTTTACTCTCCCAATTGATCGATCAGGTGAAATCTGAGTTTGAGCAAAGAACCAACCCGCTGGGTTTACTCGATGATTTCAGCTCGAAAATCAGGAATTACAATTGCCAAAACCTCAAGCCTCTTTATAATTTCTATCAAAATATCGCAGCCGTTTACCGGTTCAAGTACAGCGACAATCAGCTCGAATTTGTGTGGGATGGCCGCGATCATCAACAAAAATACAAGACAGAGTGGTGCGCCACATTTAACGACTGGATTTCTGAGTTTTGTAGACAAGAATTGTTTGTGCAGGCAGTTCTAGATCTCACCGTCTTCCTTCCAGATAACCGTCACGCACATCTGGCAGAAAACCGGATGAACAATTTTATGCTACGTCAGTTTGAAGTGAAAATTCACAAAACAAAAGGGCTCGTGGCGATGAAGGTGGCTTAGTTTTGCGTCTTATCGTCTTTACACGAAATTTTTTGCTTCTTCTTCTAACAATTTGCAAATCTTGTAGCGCTCATCCCCCGCACTCTCGTAAACCGCTTTTAGCATGTTGGACACATTTTTAATCCCGATTTTATCGCACCATTCAAAAGGTCCAAAAGGGTAATTCGTACCCAGCTTCATAGCAAGATCAATATCACTTCTTGAAGCTACATTCTCTTGTACTACAAAATAAGCCTCGTTGATAATCATGCAGATGATGCGTGGCGTCACCAAACCCACATTATCCTCTACAATCGCAAATTGCGTTTTAAGTGAGTCACAAACACTTTTCAGCCTTTGATGGTCTTCACTGCGCACAACGACTTCCAAAATCTCCCGGTTCAAAAAACTCGGAATTCCACAAAAGCCAAAAAATACAGCTTGACCTACCGATTTATCCCTTAATTCAGCCAAAGTCGTCATGCTGCTATTCAAAAAAACAGGGATTGAATGTGAACTATAGACTTCAATGGCCTGACGGTGCGCTTCAATTATAAAATCAAAAACAACCACATCACTAGTAAAGTACTCTTTAGCATCAGTGTGATTTGACACGAATTGATAGTGATCACTTCCGCCAAACTTTGCCTGACATTCCTTCAAATTATTTTCCTCACCGATCACCAAAATAGTCATGATTCAAAATAAAAGTTTCTGATATTTGGTCAAAAGTAAAAAAGATTATGGCAAAAGAAGTTGTTTACTCTGCAAATGCGCCTGAGCCAATCGGGCCATATAGTCAGGCAATTAAAATTGATAATTTGATTTTCATTTCTGGTCAAATTGCTATCGAAAGGGCTTCGGGCAATATGGTCACCGGCAACATAATTGATGAGACGCATCAGGTAATGAAAAATCTTTCTGAAATATTAAAAGCAGCCGGAATGGATTTTTCTAATGTGGCAAAGACTACAATATTTCTTAAAGACATGAACAATTTCCCCAAGGTAAATGATGTTTATGGCTCTTATTTCAAGAATCAACCACCTGCTCGCGAAACAGTAGAGGTAAGCCGCCTTCCTAAGGATGTGAATGTTGAAATTTCCTGCATTGCAGCAAAGTAGCTCTCCTATTTCTCAAGTTCTGTTTCGTTCTATTTTCTAACTTTGACCTCACTTTAATATCAATGAGGGAAGTTCGAGTTCGTTTTGCACCCAGTCCTACGGGAGCTTTGCACATTGGCGGAGTTCGCACGGCATTATATAATTATTTACTCGCTCGAAAACATGGCGGTACCATGATTTTACGTATCGAAGACACCGACCAAACCCGGTTCGTGCCAGGAGCAGAAGAGTACATTTTAGAGTCCTTGGCATGGGCAGGAATCGAAATTGATGAAGGTGTGAGTAAGGGAGGACCTCACGCTCCCTATCGTCAAAGTGAACGAAAGGTGATATATAAGCAATATGCTGATCAATTAGTAAATGACGGGAAAGCGTATTATGCATTTGACACAGAACAGGAGTTGGATGCCATGCGCGAGCGCCTGAAAACTCAGGGCTCTTCCGATCAGCAATACAGCAGTGGCACGAGAAATTCGATGAAAAATTCGCTGACACTTTCAGCAATTGATGTAAAAGAAAAGCTGGACTCGAAGACACCATTTGTAATCCGACTGAAAGTTCCGGTTAATGAAGAGATTAAACTTGTTGATTTGATTCGCGGAGAGGTAAATGTGAACTCATCCCAAATTGACGACAAAGTTTTGATGAAATCCGATGGGATGCCAACCTACCACTTAGCCAATGTGGTGGATGACTATTTAATGAAAATCTCGCACGTGATCCGCGGCGAAGAATGGCTGCCAAGTGCTCCATTGCATGTATTACTCTATAAATTTTTAGGCTGGGAAAAGGAGATGCCTCAGTTTGCCCACTTACCCTTGCTTCTCAAAGCCGATGGCAATGGTAAACTCAGCAAGCGCGATGCTGACAAAGCAGGCTTTCCTATTTTCCCGATTGACTGGACCGATCCAAAGACTAAAGAATTCTCAAAAGGCTTTCGCGAAAATGGATACTTGCCGCAGGCATTGGTTAATTTTCTTGCCTTCTTAGGATGGAATCCCGGAACTACGCAAGAAATATTTTCCGTTAAGGAATTGATCAATGCATTTACCCTTGAGCGGATTGGAAAAGCCGGAGCAAAATTTGACATTCATAAAGCCCAATGGTTCAACCAGCAGTATCTGAGAGCTAAAACAGATGAAGAACTAAGTGAATATCTCTTCAATTCATTAAAGACAGAAAACATTGATTGCTCTGTTGAAAAAGCAAAAAAAATATGTGCCGCAATGAAAGAACGTGTCACATATCCATCAGATTTTTGGGAACTGGGAAAATTTTTCTTTCGGGCGCCAACTCAGTTCGATGAACAAGTGGTTTCAAAAAAATGGAATGATGACACAACGAAATTCCTGGGCGTTTACCTAGATGAAATTAAGAAACTGTCATTAGTAACTGCTGAAAATTCCAAATCACTTCTTGAAAAGACCTCGCTGATCACGGGTATCGCTTCAGGCAAAATTATGCAAACATTTCGTGTAGCTTTGACAGGAGGCGCATCTGGCCCCGATTTAATGATGACAATGGAAATCATTGGAAAAGAGGAAGTTACAAGCAGGATTTCTTTCGCACTTGACAACATTAAGGTGAGAGTTTCATAACCAACAGATATGGCAAAAGATAAAGAAGTTCCGAAAAAGCAAGCAAGACCACGAGTTCATCAGGAGCTAAAAGGCTTTGAGGTTTCCATTGACTCCTTTGGCGAACTCAAATCCAACCTCCCGATCGAAAAGCTCAACAAATTCCTCGATGAAAACGTAGATGACAAAAAGTTAGCTGAGCGTGAGGATTATGAAAAGATGAAAAAAAAGAATCCAAAAAAGAAGAAATAATATATGCCAATATCACACGTCATCGATTACCAGATCAGAGGCGAAAGCATTCAAATAGTAGAAGTTGAGCTCGATCCATTGGAGACGGTTATTGCAGAAGCCGGGGCAATGCTTTTTATGGAAGATGGAATTCTGTTTGAAACCAAGATGGGCGATGGCTCAAGCCCCAACCAAGGGTTATTTGACAAATTGCTTTCTGCCGGCAGTCGACTACTTACTGGTGAATCACTTTTTATGACGCATTTCACCAATCGTGGAAACAAAAAAGCAAAAGTTGGTTTTTCAGCACCTTATCCGGGTACCGTTATTCCCGTAGAGCTTTCCCAATGCCCCGGCCAGGAGCTCATCGTGCAAAAGGACGGATTTCTTTGTGCCGCCTATGGTACTAAGCTTTCTATTTTCTTCAACAGGAAAATTGGCGCAGGCCTGGTAGGCGGCGAAGGCTTCATTTTAGAAAGACTTCAGGGCGATGGTAAAGCGTTTATCCATGCGGGAGGCACCGTAATTGAGCGAACACTTAATAACGAGACACTCCGCGTTGACACTGGTTGTGTAGTTGCATTCGAAACACAAATTGATTTCGATGTAGAAACTACCGGCAGCCTTAAATCAATGATATTTGGTGGCGAAGGGATTTATTTAGCTACACTCCGTGGCACTGGAAAGGTTTGGTTACAATCCATGCCCATTCGAAAACTGATTCAGGCATTGTCACCCTATGGTGGTAATAGTAGAAAAGAATCAAGTTCACTACTCGGCGGGCTATTCGAGAGTTGATCCGTTAATTACTCAACTCATGCAAACAATTAAAATTGGTCTTATCCGCGAAGGCAAAACTCCTCCTGATAAACGTGTCGCTTTTACTCCGTTACAAGCAGAAGAAATCAAACAGCGTTTTCCCGAAGTTGATATTATTTGTGAGCCTAGTGAAACGAGGGCCTTCAAAGAAAATGAATATAGAGACCTCGATATCAGTGTAGGAGATATTAGCAATTGCGACATTCTGATGGGTATCAAAGAGGTGCCAGCAAAAAATCTAATAGCCGGAAAAACCTATCTTTTCTTCTCTCATACAATGAAGAAACAGCCTTATAATCGGGGTCTTTTGCAAGAAGTACTGAAAAAGAAAATATGGCTTATTGATTACGAGGCATTGAAAGATACACAAGGTAATCGACTGGTGGCTTTTGGGAGGTTTGCAGGAATTGTTGGTGCTTATAATGGGTTGTGGGTTTTTGGCAATCGGTATAAAAAATATTCCTTGCGCAGAGCATTCGATTGTTTCGATATCAACGATTTGAAATTAGAACTCAGGAAAGTAAAGCTTCCCCCAATCAAAATTGCACTAACCGGGGCTGGTCGCGTTGCTAAAGGTGCAATGGAAACCCTCGATTCTGCTGGTATTCGTAAGGTTAATGCTCAAGATTTCCTTTTTCAGGAATTCAAAGAACCGGTCTACGTCCAATTAAGCAGCGCCGACTATCATCTTCGCAATGAGGGTGGTCACTTTAACAGGGAGGAATTTCATCAAAATCCTGAACGGTACACTTCTGACTTTGCAAAGTTTACAAAAGTAACAGACCTTTTGATTGCTGGAGCATATTGGAATCCCAAAGCTCCAGCTCTTTTTAACCAGGAAGATATGCGTCAACAGGATTTTAAAATAAAAATAGTTGCAGACGTTACCTGTGACATGGACGGCTCCGTGCCAAGCACTAAAAAACCAAGCACAATCCTTGACCCTATCTATGATTTCGATCCAGAAAGTGATAAAACTTTTGCTGCATTCGCGAATGAGAATTATATAACAGTCATGGCTGTTGATAATTTACCCTGCGAATTGCCAAGAAGTGCATCCGAAGAATTTGGTCGTGATCTTATTGATCGAATATTGAAGCCATTACTGGTTGACGATATTGAGGGTATAATTGAAAGAGGAACAATTGCTAGGAACGGCTCTTTGAGTAAGACTTTCTCATTTTTGCAGGATTACGTAGACCAACCCGTATGATATTTTTATATAACGTTACAATAGGAATTGATAAAGAAATTGAATCCGAATGGCTTGAATGGATGAAAAAATACTACTTGCCAACTGCCATGAAAACCGGAGCATTCTCGGAGTTTAAAATATACAAAGTGCTGACTCACGAAGATGAAACCTCCGTTTCGTACAGCGTGCAGTACTTTTCTGATGCTATTGAAAAGATCGTTCAGTACCTCAACAACGACGGCAAAATGCTTGTGGAGGAGCATCGCGCTCGCTTCAAAGACAAGCACGTGGTCTTCAATACTCTTTTACAAGAAGCTTGATTTCAGAACCGAGCTTCATATTTTGAACTCGTGTAAAATTATTTACTCCGAAAAAGTAACTCAATTTGCTCCTTTTCTAAGTGGCCATTAAGCCATTCGCTATCCAGTTTTGCATTGTATTTCTTATAAAACTCAATAGCTGGGTTATTCCAATCCAGGACTTGCCACATCATACCAGTACAATTCTGTTCCAAGGAGAACTTCATCGTTTTTTCAAAAAGCATTCGCCCTAACCCGGTGCCCCGCTCCTTTTCAGTAACAATAATATCTTCCAAGTAAAGGCGCTTGCCTTTCCAAGTTGAATAACGATAATAGTACAATGAAAGACCTACTATTTTTTCATTCTTCTCTGCTATGAAGAAACCAAAAAAAGGAACCCGCCCAAACCCATCCTTCTCCATCTGAGCTACCGTATTAGATACTTGATCTAAGGCCTTCTCATACAGCGCCAACTCTTTGATTAGTCCCAACGCATCTGGCAGGTCAGCTTTCGTGCCTTCCCTGATTTTGACATTACTTTCTGTGCTCATTATCCGGCAATAAAAAAGGCCCCGATAAACGGAGCCTTGATATTTCATTAGCTAAGTCTAATATTCCCAAAGGTTGTGTTCCTTCTCCATCAGGTGCATTTCCTCTTCCCAACGTGCAAAAACAGATTCAGAATAAGAACGACCATTGTTACTGAAAATCTGTTGTATAGTGTCATCATCTGGGTTTTCTACTTTCCTGATTACCCCATGGAACAATCTTAATTTGAAGGCATCTACGAAGGTCTTACTTTCAGACGGGTTGTATCTGTTTTGCCACAATACGCGCTGACGTTCATTCATATCCTTGCTATGGGCAATGCGGTTAACTTCCTTCATCAATTCTTTATAAGAAATGTAGAATCGATAACTCAATTTTTCCAAGCTTTGATCATCCTGCAAAACAATACCAAAAGCAAGAATATCATAATACAACCTTGATCTTCTCTTATCAAAAATAACGTCCTCAATCAATTCAAGGCCCACAATGTTCTGAGGGCTTAGGTTAACAGTCATTGGGCCTAAGTCTTCATAAAGAGCTCCACTGGCCTGTGGATTTGGATTACCAGCGATTCCGGTAACATTATTTCTTGCCCTGAAAACATTGCCCTGAAATATGACAAGGTCACCAGCCAAATAGTCCTTCTTAGCATCCCAATCACCTTGTGTTTGTGATTTTACATAGTTATCAGACATTTTGAGAGCAGTAGTATCAGCTACTGCCTCTTTGAAGTCTGCTGGGTCACCAAGGTTACCACCGTAGGTATGAAGTTTCCCTTCTTGAAGAAGATCAATTATCAATTTCGAAATCGATGATTTTCTGGAACTAAAACCAGAGTTCTGCTTTTCATTTAAGTCAATAACCCTATTTACCCTAAAACGAAACAATTGCTCATAATAAGGGATTTTCTCCAACGAGTTGGGGTTGGCTATTGTGTCCGGCTGAGCAAAACTTTCACCCACCGCCACTACAAGCCAAAGACAAAAAAATAGGGTTAACCTCATTGCTAAATAATTAATTGATCCGACAATTGACATTCATTTTAGATCCGTTCACTTGCTTAGTTGAGCCATCATAAGCAGGGCGCTGAACCTGAACCTGAGAAATGGTAATGTTGTCACCCTTCTTCAGGTTATATTGACTTAACGGAACTGTACCTGATCTTATTGTTATTGGTGATCCACCGTTGATCTGAAGAATCAGATTAGATACAAAATACTTATTGTCCTTCAAATTGTTTTTTGCAAAAATCAAATCGATAATTTCAGGTTCCACGCGAATAGATGGTGTACCTGCAGGGATCCCTTTCGAAATATCAATTGTATTAGGTCCTGTCATAAGTTTCGCGATGGGCATGGGTACATCCTGAGTTTCAAATTTTTGAACACCAATTGATTGGCCATTCAAATTGACATTCACATTGCAAAGCGCACGTGTTGGCAATAAAGCAAATTTACCTGGAGCTAATTTATAGCTCTTACCCTGCTCACCTGGAATAGCCAAATCCAAACCCGACAAATCTTGAAGTCCTGGAATTGAAACGTTCACTTCCGTTCCGCAATCTCTGTAAAGAGTAGCGGCAGCAGCAGAACCGAAAATTGCTACGGGTCGCAAAACTTTATACTTAATCGTTTGCTCAAGTGGTGTTTTACCCGGCAAATTGATCTTTACCTTATATGACAACTCGGCGATGCCTTTATCATTGAAACTTGAAGCCCCAACCGGGAACTTCACTTTTCCCATTTTAATCTTGTTAGTTGGGCCAAGGCCTACGTCAACATCTTCAATCTCAATTTGTCTTCCATCTTTGAACATTGTTGGAACTAATCCGGAAGATGCACCAGCTACAAACAAATTACCTTCATAGGTCTGTCCTGCAACGAGTGTATTAGATTCTGCCTGAACCATAGGCACCAATTGGTCAAACTTGGTAACTACTCCTTCAGCAATTGCATTCAATGAGTCAAGAGCAGCTGATTCATACTCAAGAACCTCCGTTTGCATTTGACTTAATAATGCAACCGCAGCCATAGTAGGAGTTCCTTCAAAAGAAAATTCAAGGAAATTCTTACTTGTCTGGTGTGCGTCATTCTTAAATTCAGGAAAATCTTCGGCCTTTTTATTCAATTTAGGAAAAGGGACCTTCAACTGCATTATGTCATTCAAATCTTTAACATAACCCTTCAATTTCTTTTCATAGTTCTGACCTGTTTCAGGCTTTCTGCTATCAAGCATCACTTCTTCAGGGTTAACCGTATTTTGAACCAGTTCCTCACCTTCAAGTGCCTTCTGGCCAGAACCTGTTGCGATCTTTTTCTTGACATCGCCCAAGTAAGTAACCATTGTTTTCGTAATCTCTCTTACTTTTTTAGCCTTATCCTTGGCTGCTTCTACCTTAGCTTCCTTACTGGTAGATCCCATAATACCAGTGAGTTTATTTTCATTTTTGGTCAAGTCCTCTCCAACGAGATCTTCCAAAGTTGTATTTACAATGGCAAATTTTTCGAGAATGGCGCTGCTCACATTCAACGCCAAAAGCGCTGTGAGCACGAGGTACATCATGCCAATCATCTTTTGCCTCGGGGTTTCCTTACCGCCTGCCATGGGTTTATTAGTTTAGTGGGTAAAAAAAATAATTCCTATAACTTTTATTTTTAACCTTTCATTGCAGTCAACATGCTTCCATAAACTTTGTTCAGTGCAGTCAAGTTGTTGGTGAGTGAACCGAGTTCTGAAGTGAACTTGGCAGTATTGTCTCCCACTTTTGATAAGCCTTGCATGGCACCAGTCAAACTCTCGTAGAATTTGTTCATGTTCTTAACATGAGAATCAGCATCTTTCAATTCCATTTCATAAATAGTATTCAAAGCGGCCAGATTTTTCGTTACAGATTGTACCTGCTTATGATATTCACTTGTATCCTTAGAAGCATCTTACATTGCTTTAACAGCGGTCATGGCAACTCCGTAAGATTTGTTCATCTCCATTAATGAAGTTGAAGCAGCTTGCACATTTTTTGCATATTCGTTCGTTGCTACTGCGGCATTCGAAAGATTGTTCATCTGTGACGTAGAGGTCGCCAGATTAGTCAAGCCTTTACCGAGATTATCCAACAAGTTCTGATCAACTTTTGCCGTCTTTAGCATTTCGTCAATCTTAAGAAGTGGAGATTCACCAGCACCTGGGCGGTTGCTTATACGTGTGGCTGTCTGTGTAGCTGGAGCTTCATAATCTTCTGCTAATTCCGGATAAACTTTGCTCCAATCCACTTCTGCGTGTTTGGGCTCAAATGCACTTAAAAAGAAGATGCCAGCTTCAACAGAGAGACCAATAATAAGCATCTCGTTTGCACCATTCCAGTGTTGAATTTTAAATAGCGCGCCGACAATAACGACCGATGCACCAATGCCATATATCTTTGGCATAATAGTTTCGTAGAGTAGAGCTCCAAAACCGCCTTTTTTCTTTGCCATGGTTCTTAGGGATTTAAGTTTAGTCCGATTTTTTTCTAAATATAATTTAAGTTTTCAATTATTGAAATTCTGCCCCGGAAGACCGGCCTAAGTTGGTCATAGCACAACGGAAGCCAATATATGCTCTGGTAGAATCCTTGTATTCATAAGTACGAGTCCCTGTTTCAAGATAATAAGCCACGTCTTTCCAAGATCCTCCACGGATCACTTTACGGGCATTGTATTTCTCTTTTGAATTGCCTTGCTTATCATAAGCACCTTTGTCAATAAATTGAGGGTTTAGATCCCACACCGTAGGTACAGAAGCTGCATAGAAGTCATCCAAGCACCATTCGGAGACATTACCCGCCATGTCAACTAAGCCATAGTCATTGGGGAAATAAATACCTACAGGTGATGTGTAGGCAAAGCCATCATCGTAATAGTTGCCACGTCCAGGTTTAAAGTTAGCCAGCATACACCCTTTTGAGTTACGGA
Source organism: Bacteroidota bacterium (assembly GCA_013285945.1). Lineage (GTDB taxonomy): Bacteria > Bacteroidota > Bacteroidia > Cytophagales > Cyclobacteriaceae > ELB16-189. The sequence continues at coordinate 15,522 of JABDGP010000037.1, forward strand.
TGTAAGGGTTACCCCAAGGATATTTTGCCATATCACGTCCGCCGCGAGCAGCATATTCCCACTCTGCTTCTGACGGTAATCGGAATGCAGGCATCTGCGGCTGGCCACCATTTACCTGGCGCCATTCGTTCAAAAATGCTGTCCTCCATCTTCCAAAGAAAGAAGCTGCTTCCCAACTTACACCCACTACTGGATAGTCTTTGTAGCCAGGATGTTGCCAATAATAATCGACTAGTGGATCGCCCATATGATGGGTGAAATCTTTCATCCATACAGTGGTATCGGGTTTATATTTTGCTATGAATTCCTGTTGGCTTACCTGTGGGAAGTTGGTCAATTGAGCACCACCTTCAGCACCAAGGAAAAATGTAGTGAATTGTAAATACTCATCATTGGTGATTTCCGTCTCATCCATAAAGAGCGGACCAATAGTAATTTGTTTATTAAAGTTGATTTGAGTTGAAGCTGGATCTTCGTCTGCCTGCCCCATATGAAAGGTACCAGCAGGAATGGGCACCATCCCGTAAGGTATTACCATTGCCCATCCTTCGCGTCGCTCGATAGTGGACTGACCAACGACTTCACCTTGCGAGTCACCCCCGCCCTTCTTCTTGCCAATACCCAGAAGGCCGCAAGAACCTACGATGCATCCGGCACCTACGATCGCCATGCCATATAGAGCTTTGTGATAAAACATTCTTTTCATACAGATCAGTTTATTTTCTGTGTTTCATTCCTAATGCCAACGAATGGACTCGAAAGTTATTCTTTTTTCAGTCTTTTTTAAAAATCGTGGTTACCAAATTCTACAAAATCTTAAACAAAGCCAAAAAAACTTTCATTTAGTGCTGACCCTGTGAGATGCTTATGATTTCCTATATCGAGGTGTACGTACAATTTTCTTCCCGGCTCCCGGGTTGGCAGGAAGGTCATACATAAGCATAAATTCGTGTGATGTTGCCTGCTTTGCAGCTTGGTCTTTAATAACGTAGTCCAGCGAGTATCCCAATTTTAATGATTTGTCTTTCAAGAAACTGTAGCCCATTAGCAGGGAGGCGGCTTCGCCCTGACGGAAGGACAATCCACCCCACATCATATCTTTTAAGTAAGCCAGCGAAGTGATGTTAAAAGATGTTTTTACAAAGTCAGATTGAATCAATGTGGAGAAATGGAATTTCAGATCAAAATTAACTTCGTAGATGTAACCACCTGTAACATAAGCGTGAGTTTGGAGAGCATTTCTTTGGCTTAACCCAAAATCAAAAGTGGCATGAGTGAGATGATCGAAACTTGCACCTACATAAAACTTTTCCTTTCTCCAGTAAACACCAACGGCCATATCAGGGCGAACTTGCGAAAGCGTTCCTGCTTTATCTCCCAACTTAGGATCTCCGGCATCGATATATCGATACAAACCAAAGTCTACTGTTTGGGAATAAATCCCTGTGCGGATACCAAAACTCAATTTGCTGTTCTTTATTCCGAGATGATAGGCATAAGAAGCTTGCGCCTCCATGTTACTGAATGGTCCGAGGTTATCATGTGTTATGTATCCGCCAAAACCGCTGTTCAATTTAAATATAGGAGTAGTAAATGTGATCAATTGTGTAGTGGGTGCTCCACCTCCGCCAACAGTAGGTGAATATCCAAGCCATTGACTCCGATGCAACGCCGTAATTTTAGTAACACCTTCAACACCTGAATATGCAGGGTTGTAATAAATGGTGTTAAACATGTATTGGGTAAATTGAGGATCTTGCTGAGCCATGACATGCAATGCCAGTCCGGTCAGAATCGATGCCAAAAAAATCCTTTTCACCATTAGTTGAAAAAATATAGAGGGATAAAGATAGAAGAATTCTTTTTACACTTCAAATGGATGTAATTAAAGTGTAATAAAATCAGCTTCAAGCTAAAAACGTAGCTGTGAATCAGTTATTTAATATTATTCGCCTTTTTTATATAGAGTTCCAATGCGCCAGCCATTGAGGGAGCGTTGGGCAATGGGGCTTCTATATCAAGGATAAAACCGTTCTCTTTTACGGTTCTGGCTGTCGTTGGGCCAAATGCCGCAAGTCGTGTATTATTCTGCTTGAATTCAGGGAAATTGACGATCAAAGAATTTACACCTGAGGGGCTGAAGAAAGCAAGAATATCGTAGTACACATTTTTTAAGTCGCTGAGATTAGCAGCTACTGTATGATTGATGATAGCTTCACTGTAGGAAAAACCATTGTCTCTTAAAAAATCGGGGATATCATTTTTGCGAATGTCCGAACATGGATATAAGAATTTTTCATTCTTATGCTTCTTCAAAATTTCAAGTAAATCTTTGGTGTCTTTCAGACCTGTAAAGATTTTTCGCTTGCGAACCACTATATATTTCTGAAGGTAGTTGGAAGTCTGATCGGAGATGCAAAAATATTTCATCTCAGGAGGCATCTCCAGTTTCAACTCACGGCAAAGGATAAAAAAATGGTCAACAGCATTTCGACTGGTGAAAATAACAGCCGTGTGGCTTAGTATCTCAATTTTTTGTTTGCGGAATTCTTTGGCACCAACCGGCTCTACTTGAATAAAAGGTCTAAAATCAACTTTTACATTGAATTTTTCCTCAAATTTCAGGTAAGGAGAGTTGGGATCAGTAGGAACTTCCTGGGTGACTAAGATGCTTTTTACTTTGCGCATCCGGTCAGTAGCTGTTTCAGTCATATCAACACGTAGCAGTTCGGACCTAAAACAATAATACCTTTATCAAAATAACCAACGGAAAAATTTCCGATACGCAAAGGTAGGAAAATAAATGGAACGAACGGAAAGGAGCACGAGCCAATAATTTAAAATAAAGTAAAACAGCTCCCAACAGAAGCAAAACACAACCTGCCTCGATTAGTTTGATGAAATTGACCTGTATACCAAAAGCAAAACCCGCGACACTAATGATAGCAAAGAGTGCCAACGACAGAACCAGCATACGTACAAAGTAAAAAAACTGATACCCCGCTATATCTTTCCAATCAAAAAGCTTTGCCAAAGCAGCCGCCAAGCCTAGCTTGAGCAGAAGCAACATGAATATCCCAACAGAGAGCACAAGCCACCTCCACGAAATAGAGTTGATGCTGCCAACACCTGTTGAAATTGAAAAGTCATCCGTTGTAAAATGAGAGGCTGTTATCAATACCAATGAAATTGTCATACTTGCAAAAAAGTAAAAGAGTAAATTCACGCTGGACGTTATCCGCAACGCGATCAGACCATCTTCGCTTTCCCTGAAAGAAAATAATTTGATAACATCGAGATAATCCAACGTAAGCTGAGGGTTGGTGCGTAGTAGTGCAGTAAAAAAAATGACTAGTAACATCGATGCCATCAGAATAAAATTGGAAAATGAATCTACAGGACGCCTGGGATTGTAAAATTCATTATGTACCGCATGTGAAACCCATTGTATTTCGAGGTCGTCAATATTCTTTTGATAAACACTTAGAAAAATGACATTGGGATACTTCTCTTTCAAACTATCTGCCTTTAATAATAGCGAGTGACTACGGGCTGCAAAAGTAGAGTTGATAAAAAGATAAAAACTCTCCTCGCTATTGATACGCAAGTAACTTCCGGGTTTTTGAGTCAAATTAATTGCTAAATGGCGCGCCTCCGGATTATTAAAGGCTTTCATCCGTGGCCTAAGGTCTTCTATCACCTGAAATTCTTTCTCTGCTCCTTTTTGGATCGACGATACTGCGAGAATTAAAAAAAGGATACCTCTGCCTATGAACATGTCAAGTACAAAAATCAAAATTACCAATTTAAAGCATCAATTTTGCAGCGATATCTATAAGGCATGGCCGGACTTTATCTACACATCCCATTTTGCAAGCAAGCTTGTTATTACTGCGACTTTCATTTCTCCACACAGAAGGATAATAAAGAAGCGCTCATCGATGCGATGTGTAAAGAACTCGTTTTACAAAAAAAATACCTGACTGACGAGCTTGTTGAAACTATCTATTTTGGTGGCGGCACCCCTTCGCTACTTTCCGAAAGCGAACTCGGGAGTCTCTTTGACACCATTAACCAAAATTTTATAGTAAAAGATAACGCGGAAGTAACACTGGAAGCTAATCCTGATGATCTGACTGAGCAAAATCTTTCTTTACTTAAATCCATGGGTATCAACCGACTGAGTATTGGCGTACAATCATTCGATGATTCGGTTTTAAAATTTCTCAACCGTGTACATTCCGCAAAGGAAGCAATCCACTGCATTGAAGAAGCACAAAAAGCAGGGATCAACAACATTAGTATTGATTTGATTTACGCCATACCAGGGCAAGACCTCAATTTGTGGAAAAAAAATATTGAAAAAGCGATCGCAATTTCTCCAGCACACGTCTCAGCTTATTCATTAACCATTGAAGAAAAGACAGTGTTTGGGCGATGGCAAAAGACAGGGAAACTTCACTCGGAAAGTGATGAAACCGCGGCAACACAAATGGAGATACTCATGCAAATGCTTGGCAATGCAAGCTATGAACACTACGAAATTTCAAATTTTTGCAAACCAGGGTTTTATTCGCGCCACAACAGCAGCTATTGGAAGCAAAAAAAATATTTGGGAGTTGGACCAAGTGCGCACTCTTATAATGGCCATAGCAGGCAGCACAACATCAACAATAATACTCTTTACATTGAAGCAATTAAACAAGAGACAATTCCATTCCAGTTGGAGATACTGAGTCGGGCAAACAAAATCAATGAATATTTACTTACCACCTTACGAACGCATTGGGGTAGTGATCTTGACTATTTATTGAAGGAACATAACCATGATTTATTAAACGAAAATCATAAGGAAATCGAATCGTTTTTGGCCACCGGTCTTCTTCAACAAAAGGAGAATTTTCTTATACTGACTTCTAAAGGGAAGCTGTTGGCTGACAAAATCGCTTCTGATCTTTTTGTAGAATCATAAACTGTCAAAGGGATTTATTATTTTTCTGCCATGAGCGAAGAAGAAAAGAAAGTTTATATGCTTCTCAAAGCCGTCATTTTCCACTACCACGGATTGGATGAGGCCGAAAAGGAAGACTTAGACAATACTTCAGAAAAATTGGGTGCATCCAACGCGCTTTCATGGGCACTCGATTTCATCTCGAAGGATTATATCACCGCCTTCGACAGAGCCCGGGCTTATCTCAACGAAATCATCGGTGATTACTCAAAAGAGAAACGTACTGAATTAATTAACATGGTGTGGCAAGCCAACAACCTTAAAGGCTATGTTACAGAAATGGAAGCTACAGCTATGCTCAAACTCGCCAAAGATTGGGGGGTAGAAAAAGAATTGATTGCCTTGGTGCTGAAATAAGATCTTTACTGCAACTCCATCTCCTTCCATTCTGATTTCCGTTCTGCGAGAAAAAGATTTTTTGAATTGCTGAAAAGAAGTCTGTCGTAAATGATAGGGATAACACTTAGTCCCTGATCTGTGATTACTCCACATTTTGTTCCCTGACAAGCGATTATCAAACCCGCACCCAATAGGTTGAATGAATTGAAACGAGGCTCGATCATTACGTTGCCTTTACTATCGGCAATACCTTGCAGTCCCGATAAACTTAGCAGAAATCTATGATCGCTTAGCCGTTGAATAAAATCATAGCGCAATGGCAAAGCTATTTTTCCCGTCTTATCAATCAATCCGTACTTGTGATTTCTTGACGCTACAGCAAGTCCATCTTTAAAATCTACTGCTCTATCATAATTTGGATTAACAACAACCTGATCGCTTGCATTAACAAATCCCCATTTGCCCAATAGCTTAACGCCGGCAAGGCCTTCGTGAAATTCACCTATACTGTCATACCGATTTGCAACTACCAATCGCCCATTTTGATCAACAAACCCATAGCGATCATCTTTTTTTATTCCGCGCAGGCCCTCCTGTTCTGGAAAAATTTCTTCTGTGTGCTCTGGTGCCGTACTGCGTTCAATAATTTGTCCGTAATAGCTTATTGTTTTCTCAATTCCGTCAGGCAAAAACTCAGTAAAATTTTCTTTATCAAACCTCAGCCGATATGGTGTAAAATAAATCACCTCACCCTTTAAAGATTTAATAAATTTGTTTTCGGTTTGCTTTAACATATAACGGTTCTCGTTCACGACTTGCAATGGAAAGTCTTGTGGAGCTACAATCCAATCTTCGTTACCGTTAATGATTCCATATTTGTTTTTAAACTTCACTGCGATCAATCCGTCTATCGGCAGCGCAAGCGAATCAAACACACAATGAATGAATTCATGGCCTTTTGAATCGACCATTCCCCAATAGCCTTTTCGATTAGTTGCAAAACCGAAGAGGTTTGGTGCAAGAAGTTGTCCGTAAAATTTATCTGTCAAAATTTTTCCCTCAGGATTAAGCAACTGCCAACCATTGCCTTTGATAAAAGCCCGATAATTATTCTTTTCATAGATCAATGAATCAAAAGAAAAGGGAACGATTGTCTTACCATTTGATGCCAGCACCCCCATTTTACTACTATTGTACTTCGCTAAAAATGTTCCGTCTCCACTTTCAGAAATGGATTCGTATTTGATTGGAATTTTTGTTTCCAATTCCTCATCAATCACCCCAAAGGCGTTTCCTTTTTTGATAATGAATAATTTTTTGCTGACGGCCAGAAGTTGATCTGCAAAAATTTGCTTCACCGTCTGGTTCTTGTCGGTAATAAAAAGCCATTCGTTGGGCAACTTGGCCAGCACCTTTCCCTCTTCAGTAATTTTTACGGAATTGAATTTCGTTTCCAACTTGACTAATCCATCGCGACCGATCAATCCTTGCAAATGATTTTGATAAACGATCGCGTAGCTTTTATAAAACGAGGACACACTGTCAATTGAAAAGTCGGTGACCTGTTTCCCGTCTTCATCAAATAATGAAATCTTTTGTTCGTTATTTTCAACAGCATAACGTAGCGTTCCCAGCGGGTAGATGTTTTTGTACGACATCTGTATAAGAACCCGGTTATTTAAATCTATAAGACCGTAATAATAGCGTGGACCTTTCAGGTTAAAAACCATGGCCCGCAATCCCTGAACCAGAATGCCATCATAAACAAATGGCACTTTGATTTCACCTTGCAAATTGAGGCAACCAGCTTTATAAAAAACTGCATTGATTTTTTTTCGGGCCACGATACACTCGCCTCCCGAGTAGACTAAACTCTCAAATTCTGCAGGTGTTACAAATACTTTTTTCAAGTTGATTATTCCCCAGAATCCTTTTAAGCGATAGCCTGTGACTTCCCCTATCACCGAAAAATTTCCATCTGACCAGCCCAGCGCTTCAAACGAAGGAGGAAGCACTACGTTTCCTGCTTCGTCTTTCATACCTACTTTGCCATTTTCTTCAAAAGTTTGATACCCTTTTGAAAAGGAAAGAACGCTACTGAGATAGCACATCAGGAAAATCCAACGCCACTTCATAATACAAATGTAAATGAGAATATTAAGAGAAGGGAATTTTTCAGACCTTTACATGGTTAGGTGAAGACGAAAAATACCATGTACATCCAACAACTTTATACCAATTGTCTGGCCGAAGCGGCATATTATATTGAATCCGATGGAGAAGCTGCCGTCATTGATCCCATTCGCGAAACGGAGCCCTATCTTGAGTTAGCTGCAGAGCGCGGAGCAGAGATCAAATATATTTTTGAAACACATTTTCACGCTGATTTTGTGAGCGGGCATATCGACTTAAGTAAAAAAACCGGTGCAAAAATCATCTACGGCCCGATGGCCGAAACAAAATATGAGGTGCTCAACGCGAATGATGGGCAAATTTTCTCGTTGGGTAAGTTAAAAATCAAGACCATGCACACGCCCGGCCACACGCCCGAATCGACTTGTTATCTTTTGTTTGATGAAAATGGAAAAGCACACGCTGTGTTTACAGGTGATACTTTATTTGTAGGTGATGTAGGGCGTCCCGATTTGCTGGATGGAAAAATGACAAGCGAAGAACTCGCCAGTATGCTTTATGACTCGCTCAATCAAAAGATAAAAACCCTGCCAGACGAAGTGATAGTTTATCCGGCGCATGGACCCGGTTCTGCCTGCGGAAAAAATATCGGGAAAGAGACTTTTTCTACTATCGGTGAGCAGAAAAAATTCAACTACGCTTTAAAAGCAAAAGACCGGAGTCAGTTTATTAAAGAAGTCACCGATGGCATCATGCCGCCACCCAATTATTTTTTTGAAGATGCGCGCATCAACAAAGACGGGTACACCTCGGTAGATGATGTTGTGAAACGAAACAACAATCCGCTGACCGCTGATCAATTTGCACAAGCCATTAAAAATGGTGCATTGATTGTAGACACACGTGAAGCCAATGATTTTGAAAAGGGCTTCATTCCTGGCTCAATCAATATCGGGCTCAATGGACAGTACGCAATCTGGACAGGCACTTTGATCGACATCAATCAGGAGCTGTTGCTTGTGACAGAACCAGGCAAGGAGAGTGAATCAGTGTTGCGATTGGCGCGAGTAGGCTATGAAAAAATATTTGGCTACTTAAATGGCGGTATAGCCTCGTGGAACAAAAATTTAGAGCAGGTAAAATCTATTCAGCCAACGTCAATGAAAAAGGAGATGGCGCTGGGGGCAGAAGTGATTGACGTGCGCAAGCCTGGTGAGTGGGCTGTAAGTCATGTGAAAGACGCTACGTTTTTGCCACTGGCCAATATGCCTGCAAACCTTAAACCATTGGATAAAACCAAATACTATCTCGTTCATTGTGGTGGTGGCTATCGCTCGATGACGGCAATATCACTGATGAAAAGAGATGGCTTCACAAATCTTACCAATATCTATGGAGGCTTCGGAGCCATTCAAAATGCCGGGCTTGAAGTAGTCAGTGAAGAGGAATCGTTAATCGTTAAATAATAAATAATAATATACTTTCATGAATCACGCACAAACAAAACTTGGGCCGAACACGGCCAACCTCATCGGAACATTGCCGGCTGTAGGCTCAACTGCTCCGGACTTTACGCTCTCAGCAAATGACATGAGCGACAAACACCTGAAAGACTTTAGTGGCAAAAATGTTATTCTTAATATTTTTCCAAGTGTAGACACCAGCGTTTGCGCTACATCTATTCGTAAGTTTAACGAGCGCCTTGCATCACTTCCAAATACGGTAGTGCTTTGTATTTCTAAAGACTTACCATTTGCCCAAAAACGGTTTTGCGGAACCGAAGGAATTGATCGTGCAATAACACTCTCTGACTTTCGTGGATTGGGATTTGGCAAAACGTACGGAATTGAATTAACCGATAGTTCATTTACAGGATTGTTCGCTCGTGCTATTGTGGTGATCGATCCTTCCGGAAAAATAAAGCATACAGAGTTGGTACCCCAAATCGGTGAAGAACCCAACTACGATGCTGCTTTAAAAGCTATCTAATCGACCTTTAGTTACAGGTTTCGTAAGCCCCTTCCGTTGGTAGGGGTTTTTCTTTGCACAAAGTTTATTTTGGCTTACCTTTTCTCTGAAAACTTTCTCTTTCAGATGAAGAATTTAATTTTTTTATCGTTACTGCCGATTTGTGTGTCCGTCTACTCACAGAATGAGAAGCAATATTATTTAACAGCAGATCGGATCTTTGATGGAGAAGTTGTTCATTCCGGATGGGCTGTGCTCGTGCAAGGGGATAAAATCATTTCTGTTGGCGCAAAAGAGAAAGTTTTAGCTCCTGCCAATTCGATAAAAATTAATTACTCAAACTCTACACTATTGCCTGGGCTCATTGAGGGCCACTCACACTTATTACTTCATCCGTACAATGAAACACCGTGGGACGAGCAGGTGATGAAAGAAAGTGATGCTTATCGAGTGGCTCGAGCTACAGTTCATGCCCGAAGTACTTTGCTGGCAGGCTTCACTACAGTGCGTGATCTTGGCTCAGAAGGAGCAGGCTATGCCGATGTAGAATTAAAGAAAGCTATCAACGATGGAATTATTGTTGGCCCTCGTATGCTTGTGGCAGGTCGTGCTATTGTGGCTACAGGCTCCTATGGACCCAAAGGCTATGATACTGATATTAAAGTCATGATTGGTGCAGAGGAAGCAGATGGCAGTGATCTCATTCGTGTGACGCGCGATCAAATCGGTAAAGGCGCTGATGTAGTAAAAGTTTATGCCGATTACCGTTGGGGAAAGAATAACGAACCGATGCCGACATTCTCCATTGAAGAATTAAAGACGATTGTGGAAACAGCCAAGAGCAGTGGTCGCCCGGTAGTCGCTCACTCATCAACAGCTGAAGGAATGCGAAGAGCGGTAGCGGCAGGCATTGAAACAATTGAACATGGTGATCAGGGTACGCTGGAAATTTTTCAGTTGATGAAAGAAAAAAACGTTGCACTCTGCCCAACACTGGCTGCCGGAGATGCCGTAGCTCAATACAAAGGATGGAAAAAAGGTGTTGACCCCGAGCCGGAAAAAATCAAAAAGAAAAGAGAAAGTTTCAAGGCCGCATTACAGTCAGGCGTAACGATATTGGCTGGTGGCGATGTTGGTGTATTCGCCCATGGCGATAATGTAAGAGAACTGGAAATGATGGCAGAATATGGAATGGCGACTTCGGATGTTCTAAAATCGGTTACAAGTATCAATGCTCATGTATTTCATATTGATAATCAAGTCGGTTCGGTTAAAGAAGGCTTGAAGGCCGATCTCGTTATTGTTTCTGATGATCCAACAAAAAGCATTTCTGATTTACGAAAAGTAAAGTTTGTGATGAAAGATGGTGTTGTTTATAAAAAAGATTAGCTGTTAAAAAACATTTTAAACTATGAATCGCAAACAAGCTCTTAAAACTATAGCTGCCACCGCTGCCGGCTCATTGGTTTTACCTCAGGTTGCAAAATCTATGAATACACTTCCCAACGATCTTAAAGGCAAAATCAACCATAGTGCATGTCAATGGTGCTACAGTGACATTCCATTGGAAACGCTTTGCGAAGCCGCGAAGGAAATGGGTGTTAAGTCGATTGATTTGCTAAACTCGACACAATGGGCAACAGCAACAAAATATGGCCTCACATGCGCCATGGCTTACGCCAGTGACCTTGGATTACAAAAGGGATTCAACGATCTGTCACTGCACGAAAAGCTAATCGGTGACTATACAACTTACATTCCAAAAGCTGCCGACGCAGGACTGAAGAATGTAATTTGCTTCAGCGGCAACGCCAAGGGGTTAACCTCAGAAAAAGGTTTGGAGAATTGCGCCCGCGGATTAGAGCCTGTTTTGAAAATTGCTGCGAAGTACAACATCACGGTAAGCATGGAATTGCTCAACAGCAAAGTGGATCATAAAGACTATCAATGCGATCATACTGAATGGGGAGTTCGACTTTGTGAAAAACTTGGTTCTGAAAATTTCAAGCTGCTCTACGACATTTATCATATGCAGATCATGGAAGGTGATGTTATCGCTACCATAACAAAACACATCAAATACATTTCACACTTTCATACGGGTGGAGTACCTGGTCGTCATGAAATTGACAATACTCAGGAACTGTATTATCCGGCCATTATGGAAGCTATCGTGAAAACAGGGTTTAAAGGTTTTGTAGCTCAGGAGTTTATTCCCAGCAGGCCGGATAAACTTGCCTCACTGAAGCAAGGAGTCGGCATTTGTGATGTATAATCTGTCAGGCTTTGATCTATTTAAACCTACCTTAGTAGGCTCTGTCTAATTTGTTCATACACTAACCAACCAACCTATGAAAACATCAAAGTATTTCGGACTACTAACAGCGGGGCTATTATTAGTCAATGTTGCCGTAAGGGCACAAGATGCAAGTGACAAAGATCATCAGGAGAAAATGAAAACCCACCACAAGCAGGCAAAAGATCATGCCGGCGCTATTGCGAATGGGCAGTCCAAAACGAAAGCAGATCATCAGAAACATGCTGATGAAGCTGATAAAAACCTCGTCGAAGCAAAAAAGCACAATGAAGCATTGCAGGCCAAGGGCGGCAAACATAAAGCATCGCACGACGCGATTGCCAAACATCATGCAGAAGCCGGAAAACACTCTAAGGCTATGAAAGACGAAGCGGCAAAGCCAAGTCCTGATGACAAGAAATTAAAAGAGCACGCTAAAAATTTCAATGACTCCATGGACAAAGCTGAACAGGAGCGAGAAAAGACAAAAGACAACTAGGTATTGATCCAGTTATAAGTAAAGGCCGTTTAGTCGCGGCCTTTTTTTATTGTTTTAATTTATGATGTCACTGTTGCCACACTTCCTCTGTTGATGAACTTGCGGAGATAGTTTTCAAATGGCAGCACGAGTAATGCAATACCAACCTGAATGAAGAAGTCTATTACCGGTGATGTCTTTATCGATACTTGTGCATTTACAGCAGCCTGAACAAGTTGAATGATCATGATCACAGTGAGCATCGAAAGCAGCTGGCTAATCAACCGGTACTTGGTGTTGCCAGCACTCAACCTGATAGACAGAAACACAAGGGAGGCAAAGAAAATAACCTCTAGCAAATAAAACCACGACTGCCTCCAGTAGGGCGGCTCCACTTCAAGTGTAATCTCATCTGCGGCAGAGATTTTTCCCATCAAATCGCGCGTCTGCACATCCACCTTGTAGCTACCCGTGGGCAGATACGAGAAGTTGACAATATTATTGGCACTTGCCCATGTGCTCCAATCACTATTCAGGCCTTTTACCAGATACCGATATTCAACAGCTTTCATCCCCAAATAATCGGGTTGAATAAACTCGAAAGCTACTGTACTTTCCAATTGACTTATCTTAATCGATCGCGTTGGAGCAAATTTGCTTTGCTGGCCACGCACTTCCCGTAAAAATAGCGGGTATCCATTCTGATTTTGCGATGCTTGTTTTCCCGAGAACTTATACAATTCATTATTGGCAGTGATCACCCAAAGATTTTCACTCTCGGCCGGTGCGATGTAGCGAATGTTCGAAAACAATCCGAGCCATTCGAGCTTAAGAGCAGCCTGCATTCTCGCATCAACGGTTCGCCACCGATGACCGTCAAAAAACCAAAAATATCCCGCCGAGGCAAAGTACTTCTTGGGGCCTGGCAACGAATCGTATTTTTTAAATACATTATCTTTTATGTCATACCTATGAAAACTTCCTCCAGTTGCCATATACACTTCGCTGCCATACGCAAGCCCCACACTTTCATCGATTGTAGGGTTTGAAAACGGAACCTCTTCCACAGCTGTTATTTCTCCATCTACCGTTTCAATTTTGATAGCGTTTGTTCTGCCGCAAAGCCAGATATTCTGAAGCTTGTCCTCAAAAATGTAGCTGACGTAATCGTCAAGGGTATCCAGTAAATTGGTTTCCTTCCAGCCTTTGGTATTGAATGCAAATGCCTTGATGTTATCGTCAAGTGTGCTGGCAAGCAATTGACCAAGTGCTTTCGACATATACATTGATCGTACAGGTGCAAGTGTAATCGGTGACGACTTCATTCCATTTAGGGAAGCCACTCCAAAAGTGCCGGAAGCCAACAGTTGATTATTGGATTCGATCAATTGCGTCACCTTACCATCAATGCCTCCTACTTTTTTATAGGCATAGCCAATGGCTTTTAATACACGTTTGGTGCTCTTAGTTGGCACTGGAGGCGCTGTAGGTTTGCTCCTCCTCAAAAATGAGAAGAGGCTCTTTTTGGATTTTGATTCATGTCCTTTGGAAGATGTTGATTGATCAAAGACCTCTTCGTACTCATCTTGTCTCACTAAAGTGAATAAACCTAGCGTGGTCCCTACATATGTTTGCCCTTGAAATGTCTTAGCGCACAACAATTTGCCCTCCAACCCGGGATAATGGCTGTATGATCTGAAGGGCAAGAACGGAGTGATGCGCGTAAACCCATAGTCATGAGCCACCCAAAGCCCCTGGTTGCGGTCGGCCATCATCGCAAATACTTCATTGTCGGGAAGACCTGTATAGAAATTTGTAATCTCCTGGGTTGTACCTGTTGCAGGGTTGATAAAAATAACTCCGCCTCTTAATGTGCCGATCGCGATTAGTTCGTCGCTTAGCCAAGCTGCAGCCACGGGCACATTTCGAAAAAGAAAATCTTTATCTGCCAAGTTGATCTCTTTCAAGCCGGTGGCACTTGCCAAAAAAAGCCTGCCGCCCGAACCACAAAGCAACGAGATGTTGGAAGCCGAGGTTGCTGTAAAGTCAATAGATAGAGCGTCAGGCCAGGGAAAGGAAGGTGAAATGAGTTTGTCTCCTTCGATTTTATAAATCATATCCTCTGACTTCACATAAGCATTGCCGGTGATTTCTATGAGCCCGTTAAATTCTTCCTTTGGTTTTGCTTTAATTATAGATTCAATCTTCCCGGTGGCAGCAGACAAAACATAAACTGCACTGCCATTCGCAAAATAGACTTTCCCTTTCAGCGACAAACTTGAAAAAATCCGGGTTGCTTCGGGCTGGCCCTGAGAAAGGGCTTGATAACCTTTGACATTGTCTGCACCGATAACAAGCTTTCCAAAACCATGAAACCCGCCTGCAAAAACCTCTTGGCCCGAAGTAGCTATCGTAAAGATTGGTCCATTTGTCGAAATCAGTCCCCAGTTGCGGCCGTCAAATTCGAGCACGCCGCTTTTATTGGCAAAATAAACTACCCCTTTGGCATCCTGCACCATTCCAAAAGTGACATAATTGATGCGTTCGTCATCGGGAGCATAGTGTGAAAGAAAATAATTGCCTGGCTGGGCGTGCAAGGTTGAGATAACCAAAGTAGCAATGAGCAGGGATAAAAATTTTGTCTTCATTTTTGAGGATTGGGAGAACGGCAAATTAACGCAACGAGCAGAAAATAAAAAAGGTGAGATTATTATCCCACCTTCAAGAGTTTGTAACGTGTCTTTTATTTGATTACAAATATAAAATCGCTGCCGGGAGCATTGTCACCAAATTCTCCTGCGCGGGGCTGTGGCTTCAGCGTTTCCACATACGTGCCAATTTCTCCCACCGAAAGAATCATGTCTTTGCCGCCTCTGCTTCGCAAAGCTTCAAGAAACTTCCTGGCAAAAGGTGAATTCATTCCGGGCCGTCCGTCTGGCACATATTCTTTGCCACCCGAAGTGAGATATCGTCTTGTCTTGTAAGTAAGCTTACGTGTAACCATCTCTGCCTGTGAAGCCTCTTTATAGACTTCCTCGTCAAGGCCTCTATGTGCGATAGCCTGGTCAAAAGTACCACCAAAGCACACGTCCATAGCTAAGAGAATATGTTCACAAGGAATGTTATTAATTATGGACCTCAGGCGATTGTGCGAGAGGTAGGTAGTCTTGGCTTCGTCATTAAGTTGTGATTCTTTTGTTACCACAAAGCCTTCACCAAAGGTTTGGTCAAACTGGCCATGTCCTGCAAAGAAAATGAATACCTGATCCAGGGGTTTGTATTTCCTTTCTGCGTACTCGCGCAATTTTTTCAAGATAATTGACTGGGTTCCACCTTCAACAACTTCTACTTTGTATCCATAGTTTTTCTTGAGCTCATCAGCTATCATCCGGCCATCATTTACCGGGTTGACTAAATCCGGCCAGTTATCATAGTCGTTGGTGGTAAACAAAATTGCGTAATCGGTACGATCAAGTTTGCTGGCATCTGTCAATGAGGTTGTCCCCACTCTGATAGTCCGCTGGCTTACAGTTTTCACACCATCTTCATTCTCGGCAACAATCTCGACCAAATTATTTCCGTCCATAAGCGTGAGGTTTTTCTCAATCACACTCTTGTGCTTTTCAGCTTCGGTAGCTGGCTGAATGCTCATGGCTCCGCGGGAAGCTGACTCAGCGCTTTCCTTTATTGTAATGGTCACATTCTTGAGCGGTGCAGAAGACTCGATCTCAAACTTGATCTTGTACCTCGCTTCGCCGGCAAAATTGCTTTCAGCTGTAGGCGTAATCCAGTTGATCACCGGTATTACTGAGTTGACAACCCTTCTGGGGTCACTGAAGTCAACTTCAAATTCGTTGGTACGTGAACTTACATTTTGAGCATTCATCCCCGTGATGACGCCCAAAGAAAGTACCAAGGCCAGTTGTGTTGTTCTCGTTTTCATTATTTTTCAAAAATTACTTTTCCATTAAATACTTCCGTGCTACCGGTGTTAGTCACCTGCATTCGGTAGATATAAAGCCCACTATTTAGAACTTGAACAGGCTCCCAGAGAGGAGAATAGAAACCAGGGGGGAGCGAACCGTTTACTAAGGTAGTAATTTTTCTTCCCATTATATCATAAACCTCCAAAGTGACCTGATAGCTGGGATTTGTATCGGGCAGGGTAAATGGGATTGTGACGTTTCCACTCGTTGGGTTGGGATAAGCTTCACCCAAAGAAATCCCCATTGGCTTAATTGTCGATTTCAAATTTTCGCCATAGTAAATCCGGAATAAAGAGG
>JABDGP010000038.1 GCA_013285945.1 Bacteroidota bacterium
CAACGGAGATTCTTTTCGTCTCTCTTGTGTGCGGCCTCTCAGATAATTATCAAGCTCATACTTGAGAAAACGCTCTACCATTTGATCTGAAAAGGAATGCTTCATCACCATCAGTGAAGAATATTGCGCCAGTCCTTCCGAAAGCAGAGAACCTCCTTTTACATTTGCTTCGATTACTTGTTGTCCCCACCATTGATGAGCTACTTCATGAGCAGTCACGTAGTAGGCCATATCCAAATCCTGATCGGGATGTTTCACCTTCAGAACGAACCCAATTCCTTCTGAGAATGGAATCGTGCCCGCAAATGACTGCGCAAATGTTTTGTAGCGCGGAAATTCAACAATACGTAATTGGCCGTACTGAAAGGGACCGAAATTGTCAGTGCAATAACTCAAAGCATCTTTCATTCCCTTCATCATCTTATCAATATTAAATTCGTGACCCGGATGATAATAAATTTCCAGGTTCACATTTTTCCATTGATCCTTCTTTATGAAGTAACGTCCGGAAACTATCGAATAGAAATTGACTATGGGCTGATCCATTTTGTAATGGAAATAATTTCTGTTATCCTTTTTCCATCCGCTTTGAAGAGAACCAGGAGCAATTGCAATCTGGTCTTCTTCTGTACTCACCACCATCTCGAAGCGAACCCGATCAGCATCATCGCCCAAAACATTAAATGCTTTTCCTTTTGAATCAGAGAACACCGGTAAGGGATCCTTATCCTTCAATCCATATTTCATTCGATCGTCCCTGTCTGCCAATTCAAATTGATTATTATATCCCAAACCCGGAAAATAAGTATTGTTAAAAAAAGTGCCGTTGTAAACTACATCAGTGTTGGATCCTCCCTCTACAAATCCTCTGGTAACTAATGATGCCGTGAAGTTCATTTTTATGCTGTCGCCTGGCTTTAGCTCATTAGCCAACTCATAGACATAATATTGAAAGCTTGCATTGCTTTGCTTAATTTTTGCTGCTCTATCAAATTCCAGGTTACTTACAGTCAGCTGGAAATCCATCGGACATTGAATATGAATGTCTTTGATTGGTTGCAGAGATTTGTTTTTCAGATAATAATATCCTTCGGCTCTAAAACTGCGACTTGACGGGAATAGATCTACTGCAATATTTGACTCAACAATTTTTGGTTGAACGAAGTGTTTGTATTGACGAAATTTCTTTTCGTAGTCAGCTTGTCTGCTTTTATGCTCGTCAGATCCTTCAAATTTGTTGATAACATTCGTGTTGTAATAAATGTAAGAGCCTGAAAAGAAAAAGGCACAAATCACAATCATGCTGAACATCCTCAGGGGCTTTGTCAGGCGAAGTTTTCCTGCCTGCCACCGTAGTTTCATTACTGTGTCTGTGCCGCGCACGGAAAATATCACGGCTATGACAAACAAAACAATGGAGAAAGTCATCCAATAAATTTTAAACCACGCAAATGGTTTAATGAAATGTCCGTATAAATTGATTTCGGAAAACGACCCGAGATTCCCACTTCCAAATTGCCATAAGTCATGTTCAAGGCCAATCTGATTTAGCAATGCATTTATTATTATAAACACAATTGTGAGCGCGAACCCTGCAAATTTGTTATCGACGATTACTTGCATAAAAAATGAAAGCAAAGTCCATAGGATAAGGCCTGTGAATGTAGAGCCGAAGAGCCCTGCGAAATAAACCGGGAGATCAAACTTCAGGTAGCCGAAGGCGATTTGAGAAATTACTCCGCAGCAGATCAGTATTAAAATCAGAACTGTATACACCAAAAGCAAACCAACGAATTTTGATAAAAGAGTCACGATGCTGGGTACAGGTAGCGAATCTGTAATCATGTTAAAATTCACCGACCTTTCCATCCAGATCAGTTCTCCGGAATAGAAGATCACGATGATCATAAAGAAAAGATTGAACGAATTATTAATTACATCCAGCATAGCGCCTGTAGTCGGGTAAGAACTTATACCATAAATCGAGTTTATTCTGGATGCGTTGACAAAGAGCAAGAGAATACCGCTTCCCACAATAGCCAGGAATGGAATTTCCTTCAATAGCATTTTAAAATAGAGAAAAGACGATTGTCCTATTTGTCTCCAATAGGTATTCATATTTATTATCTGTCGGGCTGTCGGCATCATCGCCAAAGGCATGGGAGAGTCCGTCGCCTGTTCAGCATTTTTTGAAGGTGAGCTGCGCGCCACTGTAAAAGAAAAGAACCGATATGTAATTAGTAAGGAAAGAATCCCTACACCAATCCACAGAAGTCGGTTGTACAACATCAAACCTTCGACAGGGACAAACAGAGTGTTCTGTTCTGCGGGCGTCCAATACTGAGTGATATAAAGAAATGTCTGGATTCCGTACGGATCAATAAGTGAGGCTAGTTGCTGCGAGTCAAGGTCTTTCAGAAAGCCGTTTGCAATTTGATAGAGCACCACCAACATAATTCCCTGCATGTAGATAACTATTGATTTTCGGCTAAGTGCTCCACCCATAAAGAAGACAGCAGAGGTAACAAATAGGTTGGGAACCAGGATCAGAAAAAACGGATGGAAATAATTCCACAGATTGAAGGGAAGAATTGTCTCACTCTTCCATGCTACTTCCCATGGAACATATTGCCCGATCATAAACCCTGCAATAAAGCCAAGAGGAAGAGCCAGATTGATCAATATCAATGTCACAAAAGCGCCACAAAATCTCCCCATCAGGTAGCTCCATTTTGTGAGTGGCATGCTAAATAATATCCCATCGATGGAGTGATCAAAATCACGCACGATGGTGACTCCCATTATTGCCGAAGTAATGATCGTGAGAACGAACGAGGAAACCAGTGTCATTCGGTATATCACATAAGGTGCATTTGCTTTAACCAAACCCACCGCACCTCCAAGCTTAACAATAGAACTGGCAACACCTAAAAAGCAAAGTATAAAAGTGATCCCAAAATAAACGTAGGTTACAGCCCTGCCTTTGCGATAGAATAATTCAAATAGGAAAATCTCTTTGAACATCTGGAGTAGTAGATTAGATCACTTGTAAGCCATAGTCTTTTTCGCTCCACCTGATATCTGGGCAAAATAAACATCCTCGAGCCCGGTCGGAGTTTTCTGAAATGAACTGTCTGGCTGCTTTTCACTTAGCACATGTATCTCAGGAGTGCCCGCAATAAGTCTCACCGAAAGAACTGTGTATTCTTTTTTATAAACATCCAGCTCTGTTTTGTTCACTCGTTTTTTCCATATCCTTCCTTCCATCTCTTCCAATGCATGTGAAGGTTCTCCCTTGTAAAGAACTTGTCCCATGTTGATGATAGCCATATCCGTGCATAATTCTTTTACATCTTCAACAATGTGAGTAGACAGAATCACCACGGTGTTTTCGCCGACTTCAGAAAGGAGATTCAGAAAACGACTACGCTCTGCCGGATCAAGGCCCGCTGTTGGCTCATCAACAATAATCAGTTTTGGATTGGCGAGTAGCGCCTGAGCAATTCCAAATCGTTGCTTCATTCCTCCGGAAAAACTACCAAGAGCCTTATTTCGTGATGTCCACAAATTTGTTTTTTGAAGTAATGCATTCACAATATCATTTCTTTCATCTCTATTAGTTATCCCCTTAAGCACAGCCAAATGCGTAAGCAACCTGCCAGCTTCAATCTTCGGATATACTCCAAACTCTTGTGGCAAATAACCGAGCAACTTCCTCACTTCTTCTTTTTGTTTAAGGACATCAATGTCTCCTAGGGTAATACTGCTGTTATCATCCGCTTCCTGTAGTGTGGCAATAATCCGCATAAGAGTAGACTTGCCTGCGCCATTGGGGCCCAATAAGCCAAACATGCCCTGCCCAATGGTGAGGTTAATTTTTTTTAATGCCTCTACTCCGTTGGAATATGTTTTGCTAAGATTTTCAATTACCAGTTCCATAATAAGAATCCGTAGGTTTAGGAGCGAGGTTTTGACTGTTGTGCGGGAACCTCATTCAATAGCATCCAGAAAAAACCCATATCGGCCACGGCTTTCACAAAAAGATCAAATTCCACAGGTTTAACGATATAAGCATTGACTCCGAGTTTGTAGGATTCAATAATATCCCGCTCCTCTCTTGATGACGTGAGCATAACCACGGGGATAACTTTTAGCCGGTCATCGGATTTGATTTTGCGTAAGACTTCAATGCCGTCTACTTTAGGCATTTTCATATCTAATAGAATGAGCTTCGGAAGAGTGGGTGGAGGTACGGAAAATAAAAAATTTAAAGCCTCCTCCCCGTCTTGCAGATGAAGGACATTATTGGCAAGATGATGTTTCCTCAATGCCCTCATGGTAAGCCCCGCATCATCCATATTATCCTCTACTAATAAAATGTCTACGTTTTCCATCAGGTTAGTTTTAGAGAATCACTATTGAATACTTCAATTACATATCCCCATGCCTTTCATCCTTGAAGAAGAGCATTTTGGACGAAAGGTAAAGGATCGTTGATGATACTAATGCCCAAAGGAACAGGAGATAAAAGACTAAAACTCTCCCAATGATTTCTATTGTTTTCATAGTAAGAGGTAATCCGTGTCAGTAGTCGGTAGATTCCTTACTTCGTCTGCTCAACCGTCCCAAAATCCATCCGGTCACTTTAAAGCACAAGGCAACAAGTGTCACTATTGCTACACTAACTCCGATAGCAAGAAATACAATTTCAACATTGAGTTCGGATTGCATTTTCCGGGTCCTTTACGTTATCGCCATACTACCGACAAAGAACTGGCTCTGGATATGTCTAAGTAAAAAATCTTATAGTTTAAGTTTTTTCTGCATCATGTAAATATGCCTCTTAACATTAGTAATAGGAATACCCAAATAATTGGGTATTCCTATTACCCCGATTTATGGGTATTTTAGTAACCATACCTATGAATCCTAAACCGATCAGTCTGCTTATAGTTGATGACCACAAACTATTTCGAAAATCTCTTTCAAGCCTGATTAGAACCTTCGACTTCGCTACTACCATAGGTGAAGCAGCAAACGGGCAGGAGGCTCTCGAAGTGCTTTCGTCAAACGCTATTGACGTAGTTCTCCTGGACGTGCAAATGCCTGTACTAAATGGCATGGAGACAATGAAACGCATAAAGGAGCTAGTATCAAGGCCTCAGGTTATTGTACTAACTCAGTTTGATGAGCAGTCTCTGATCACGTATATGCTTCATCACGGAGCCAATGGCTTTCTGTTAAAGGACTGCTCGCCTGAAGAATTGAGTAAGGCGATCCTGGGAGTAATGAAAAATGACTACTTTTTTAATGACATGACCCTACATGTAGTTAAAGAAACCATCGCTAAGAATCACAACCTCCCAAGCTTGGAGATCTCATCACGAGAACTTCAGGTTATGATTTTATTAAAAGACGGAAAGTCAAGCAAAGAGATTTCTAAAAAACTGAGTCTCTCAATTCGAACGATTGAAAGTTACCGGAAAGCGCTGATGAGGAAAACTCATTCCAAGAATGTAGCTGATATCGTGAGCCTTGCTTACCGAACTGGAATTGTGGCCCGATAACCCCAGTGACTTATTATACTTATTTAAAATATTGAATGAAATCAATCCTGTTCAAGGGAAAGGAAAGCCGCGCCAAAGACACCTGCGCTGTCGCCTAATTTGGGCCGCACCATCGGTGTGTCAAATACACGATCATTGAATATGTAATTCTGTAAAGAAGTTCTCCCCTCGGTGTAAAGCAAATCGATATGGCTTAGTCCGCCGCCAATCACAATTACGTCGGGATCAAGAATGTTAACTACAACACTCAGCCCAAGCCCGAAAAAATGAATTAAACGTTTGATGGTTAGTACTGCAGATTCATCCTGCCCAGATTTAAAGCTATCGTAGATCTCCTTCATACTTTTCTTTGAGCCGCTGATCTCCTGATAATATTTTTCCAATGATGGGCCGGCCAAAATTTTCTCAACGCATCCCTTTTTTCCACAATAACACTGATCACCATAGGTGGGGTCTAAAAAGTTATGTCCCCACTCGCCGCCAATGCCGTGCATGCCATTAACCACTTTCCCGTCAACGACAACTCCTCCCCCCGTTCCAGTGCCCATAATCACACCGAACACCACTCGTGCATCGGGATATTCGCTTTTCACTATCCCCATATTCGCCTCAGCCAGCGCAAAACAATTTGCATCATTAGCCATATAAAATTCCACTCCGATTAATTGCTCAAGGTCTTCTTTCAGCGGCCGTTGATTAAGACACGTGGTGTTACAATTTCTCATTGTACCAAGTTTAGGGTTTCTTGTACCCGGTGTAGCTATCCCGATTTTTTTTGGCCGGTATCCCATAGCTGCATCCATCTGGTCTACCATCTTTTTGATTTGCTCAAGGATATGATCATACCCTAAATGACTTTCAGTCGGCACGCGATCACGAAAGAGAACATCTGGCGATAATGCCGATTTCAAAACAGCTCCTTCTACTTTGGTGCCACCAAGGTCAATTCCCCAAAGGTTTGATTTGTTATTATCCATTTCAGATTATCAGTACGACAAAATTTTTCGATAAATCACTTCACTGGCTGTCTCAATTTTTAAGATCAAGACCCCTGAATTTAATGCATTATAGTTTACCTGAAGCGTCCCTGAATTTTGATTTGAATAAATAGCATCAATATATCTTCCCGTTATATCGGTAAGTGAGACATTTGTTACCGGTTGGTCAATTCCATTTACGTTAACCACTCCCGACGATGGATTGGGATATAATGTGATAGCCTGAGGCTTCTCCTGAACAGCAGTTACCGTATTCCAAAGTGTTTTAAGCGTAATGATTTCGTTTGGACCAAGTGCGTTATCATAAATTCTTACTTCATCGAGCGTACCAAACAAACTATAGCTTTGAATTGAATTTGTCTCGCGGCCAAACGTCACATCGTCTGAGGCAACACTGATAACACCGGTGTCTGCAAGAAAAGTATCCAGCACTCCATTAATATATATTTCCATTGAGTACCCTGTGTAAACCATGGTGAAATGATAGAACTGATTAAGCTGCAGCGGAATAGAGCTATCCAAATCGATTGTTGACGTGGCTGTCTTTACTGTCCAGCGAATCTTACCATTCGGTATTACAGAAATTTTCCAACGCTCCTGATAACTTCCATGAGAAAGCACGTATGATTCTGTCGGAACATTGTCCAGCTCTAGCCAAAACGAAAGTGTGATCTGATTCTGAAAATTCAGGCTCGATGCATTTGGCACATCTATAATATTGCTTCCATCACTAAACTTATAAGCTTTATTGGGTTCGCCGCGGGCATCGACTGTCGGCTGCACTCCCTCGGCTGTGGCATTGTGATTGTTTCCGCTGTAATCTTTTACGTCTCCATCCATGGGGTAATAAGCAGTTGGTCCGCTAACGAACTGCGTCTTTTTTTTGATCAATACTTGCTGGGTAGAAGATGCCGAAAGCGAATCCGAGTTTTTCACGGTACCCGTAATAATATAGAGTCCGTCATTCTGTGGAGCTTTCCATTGTAAAACAGAATCGGTCTTTTTAATGATTGAACCACCTGGAATACTCCATGAATATTTTAATAATGATTTATCAAGAGTAGAAGCATGACAGGTAATTGTCGCGACACTGCCGGTATAGTACCATGTTGAATCTATTGTAAATCCTGAAATGACAGGAGCCACAGGAATGTGGGCAACAACGGCAAACTGAAGACTATCGGTAGAAGAAGAGGTTCCATCTGTAACTGTTAATAAAAGCTTGTAAGATCCTACACTTTGTGGCACAGTCCAAATGAATGTGCTGTCGGAAGTAGCCGCGGCTAAGGCGCCATTGATATACCAGTTATAAGTTACCGGGCCAGCATTATTTCTTACTGAACTGTAAATTGAAACCTGTTGATTATATTCTACCAGAGAATCTTTTGAGGCGAGAGATTGAATGAGCAGTTTCCCATTGAAATTATATCCATAGCTGTAATCGACAATTTTATTGCCTAGCATCAATTTTCCATTCGTTGGAACTGGCGTTGATCCCGGAGGAAGATAAACCAGAAGCATTGCCTGGTTGGCAGGAATTGTAATCATATAATTTCCAGTTGCCCCGGTTTTGATAATCGATTCCGAAATAGCATCATATATGTCGTAGGTAGAAGTGCCGAGCGGTAACGTAACCGATTGACTTGACGAATAGGGATTGTACACCACATAAGAAGGAAATGATTTCGGTCCGAAGAAATCCGTTTTGTTCACATCCAGCATGAGAATGCCATTCACATCGGTTGGCGTAATCAAAGAGCCTAAATAACCAACGTGCGATGAGCCATACAATCCTAAATTGGTTTGACCGCCACCAGTTCTTATTGCATCACCGGTAGCATATAAACTTGAATCGTTTAGTCCTGTTTGTTTTAAACCTTCATAAGCAATCACCGACTTCGGATCATTAAGTGAACTCCAGAGGTAACTATCCTGATGTGATGAAGGTATATATTCCGAATAGAAAAGTCGGCTGGCGTTTGCAAGGTTGAGTACCCATTTCGCCACCGTGCGTGTAAATCGTTTGTCGTATTTCATCATGGGCACCAACGCGGCGGCCTGCTCAAATCCGTTCATTGCAAAAGCATAACCTGTAGAAGGGTTGTCAATTTCACCCACCAAACCAGAGACGTCATTATTTCCAGTGACAGCATTTCCCCACGCACCAACCACTGTTCCCCAGTTGCGTTCAGAGCTTTGATCAAAACTCCAGTTGATCATTTTTTGAATGTCATAATTCGTTCCCAACTCAGCATTCATCTTGGCAGCCACAAAGGTTCCGTAAGGCAATTCAATTTCGTAAGCCGGATTAATATTCAATCCTGACAAGAAACTAATCGCCATCTGTGCGCCATCCAAATATTTTTTACTTCCTGTTTTACTATAGGCGTGATATAAAAGCCATGCAATTGTTCCAGCCGCCTCCGGTTCGCTCACTCCCGAATTGTTTGGAGTCATCGTAGCAAGGTTAAATGCCCGATAGTTCATCTGCGGAACTTTCCACGGTGTGGTAGAGCCGCCCATGGCATTCACCGCAGCAAGCCATCGATCGGCCACGGATATAAATTGTGTATCAAAGTCTTGTGTGCCGGGATAAAGAGAATACAATTGATAAAAAAATACATTGGGCATTAAGTCATACCACCAATCGTTGCCGCTGGCAGCTGAATATCCGTTGAGATAAACATTCTGGCCGTTGGCTTTATTATAAAAGTCTTTGACCTTCAGAACCCAGTTGCTTCCAAACTGATTACTCTTATCTACGCCAACCAGCGAAGCCCCGACTACTGCCGGAATAATGTTAATGGCTTCTGCTTCGGAGCCGGCGCCTGTAACACCAACATAAGAATCCAATAAAATTGTCTGAAGTGAAGGATAATTTATTCCAGATGATTTCAAGTGCATCACCGGAAGATATTGTCCGGTTGCATTAAGGTTAAACACGAACGAATCATATTTGACGGCTACATTCTTCCAATCTCTCATCACATAGGGCGATGGCATGTTTGGCATGAGCGTCACCCGACTAATATCAATCTGCCCTGTTTGAGAGAAGGAGCGGATAACCGTTAGATTCAATAACAAGATTAATACTGAAACATAACTTTTTTTGATCGTCAATCTTTTCACGCAGGTTTTATCCATCTCACGATTCTTAAAATTTAAAAAGGAACAGCGAAGCTTCCCTCACTGTTCCTTTTATTATAGAGTTACTATTTCATAGTACGACTTTAGAGTTCTACGGTTTTTCCAAGGCATAAATACTTGCGATCTGATTAGCGCTAAGAGCTGCTTTATAAATTCGAACATCATCCAACGCACCGATGTAATAACCACCATAGTTTAGATAGTTAGGTGAATTCGAGTCGGTAGAATAAGCAGCCGTAGGTAAATCCTGACCAAATACAAGATCAACTGGTGCTGTGTTAGTACCAGCAGCTCCATTAAGCAAAACCATTCCGCCAGTCTCTCCTGCTGTAGTCCACGAATATGTCAATTGTCCATTGATGTAAAACGACATATTACCGCTTGTAAATGTAACTGCGTAATGTAACCACTTGGTAAGGCTGTGTATAGTTGCGTTATCATCTTGGTTATCATAGTTGGTACCATCATGGTCAACTGTAAAGAATGCTTTCGGTCCATCCTGGAACTGAAATTTATATCCATTCCAACGGCTAAGTGCTACCATGTAATTATTGGCAAAATATTTATATGAAGTCTGGTTGGGCAATGTATCGGCCTTCGCCCACAGCGAAATCGTAATTGCCTGCTGAGGATTGAGAGCAGCATTATATGGTATGTCCACATTAGCACCTGCCAGGAAATGCAATGCATGTTGTTTTCCATAGCGGTCAGTCGTAATCGTAGGGATATTGGTAGCAGGTGCAGGATAAGTTGCATACGGATAACCTGCTGCAGTACTCCAGTAAGCATGGCCAGCCTGAAGCGTACCATTGTGATTATTTCCTGAGTAATCTTTTACGGCAGTTCCAACAGTCGCTGTCGTAAGTTCATCAAATGTCCACTGACCAACGAGATCTGCTGCATCAATAGGCGCAACTACTGCTGCCTGATACGCAGTTACTGCCGCTGTTAATTGAGCAGTAGCCGCTGTTTCCTGAGTCTGAGTAGTCGCTGTGTTTGCCGAAACTGCCTGGGCTGCAGTAATTGCAGCAAGTAGTGTTGCTTGAGATCCTTTGACGTACTCACCATTACCAACTCCTTCAGTTGTAGTCGCAATGAGATTTTGAGCTACCGCAATCTCTGCAGTCAGCGTAGTGAAATTAGTCGGAGCCACATCACTCTTCGAACACGAATTGAGAGCCCATGCTATGAGCATGACTGCCAATGCACCAAGAAGTACTCTTACCTTTTTTGTTTTCATAAATTTGATTGTTTAGTTGTTTAATTATTGTTTGAAGGTTTCATATATACTTAGTCGGTTATCGCCGGATTAGTATCAAGCTCAGATTGTGGAATAAGGAAGTACCTGTTTTTAGCATAAGAAAAACCTGTTCCACCAAGTGCTGCTTCTGCCACCTGCTGACCGTAGCGCATCAGATCAAAATACCTGTGGAACTCAAAGCCTAATTCAACGCGACGCTCATGTTGAATCGCTAGTCGCAAATCAGACTGACCAGCATAAACTACATCGGGTAATAAATTTGCCGGAACAGCCCCGAAACCAGGAAGTCCCTGATCATACAAATAACTTTCTCGCGCTCTTTTTCTCACAAGATTCAGTGGCGCAATCGCTTCCGTCCCGCGACTTAATTCATTGAGCGCTTCGGCCTTCATTAGCAGAACATCACTGTAGCGCATATAAACATAATCGAGACCGGAGTTACCGATAATGGGTGCATCGAATTTTGATTGTACATGTTTTCTATTCAGGTAGCCGGTGGCAGACCAGGTGGGATCAAAGTTTTCGCCGTTCACCCATTTGTTTCCTGCCCTGCCAACAGTGTAATCCAAACGTGGATCGACAACCCCACCAGAGGTAGTTTCGAATTCATTAATAAAATTCTGAACAGGTGCATTAAAATAATATCCGTTGTAAGTAGCAGGAGAAAAGTACTGGTCAAGAAAACTTCCCAGTGACGGCGACTGGCCATTGAGATGCTGTATTTCAAAAATAGACTCGGAGTTATTTTGTGTAGAGTCTAAAAAATTATTTTCATAAACCTGCACGAGGCTGTATGAAGCCGAAGACTCTAACGAATCGATAGCAGTCAGTGCGCTTGCCCAATTTTGTTGATACAGATAGGTTTTTGCCATCAATCCAAATGCCGCCCCTTTGGTAGCTCTTCCTAGATCGGTGCTTGAATATGTTTTTGAAAGAACCTTCGAAGCATCGGACAAATCCTTCAGTATCTGTGTATAAATGTCGGCCACCGGAGATTTGGCAACATTAATTTGAGCAGGACTAAGCGGTGGCAATAATTTCAGTGGTATCTCACCATAAATATTTACGAGGTTGAAATAAAAATACGCTCTCAGGAACTTCGCTTCTCCGAGAATTCTGTTTCTGAGTGTAGCATCCATACCAATGGACGGAACATAGTAAAGCACATAATTGGCACGCGAAATTCCTTCATAATAGTATTGCCATACATTTGACAAAACTGTATTCGTTCTTAAATAATTGAATTGATCGATGTATTGTATATCGATCTGATCTCCGGCCAGTCCGCCCTTTACAGCATCATCAGAGGCAACATCTCCAAAAACCCAGAGCTGGTTCATGGTGTTAACGAAGGCTGTTACATTGTACACTCCAGCGATGGCAGTCAACGCATCGTCTTGCGATTTATAAAATGTGGCACTTGAAAATGTTCCCTGAAGATTCTCATCCAAATAATTATGACAACTACTTAGAAGAAGAACGGAAATCAGTGCAGATATTTTTATTGTCTTCATAGTTTGTCTTTGTTAAAAACTGATATTCACTCCGACATTATATGATTTAGCAGCAGGGTATGTTCCCCAGTCAATTCCGTTGGCTTTGTCGCCATCAGTTGTAGAGTTGTTACTCACCGACATTTCCGGATCCATGCCTGAGTATTTCGTCCACGTGAAAAGGTTAGTACCTGAAAAATAGATTCGAACATTCGCCAAGCCGTATTTTTGCGAAAGCGCTTTAGGCACGGTATAACCTACCTGTAAATTTTTCAACCGGGTGTAAGAACCTGATTCGAGAAAGCGGGAAGAAATTTGAGTATTATTTCCAGCGGCATTCCAAGAGGCGCGTGGGTATTGATTGGTAGATCCTTCGCCAGTCCAGTGATTTAAAAAATACCGTTCGGTAACATTGAAAGGCCTGTAAAATCCTTCGATATCTCTGTTCAACACCGAAAGGATTTTTTGTCCGTAGGCGCCTTGAAAAAAGACGGACAGATCGAAGCCTTTATAATTGAGCATAATATTAAGGCCACCAGAAACTTTTGGTATCGCACTACCCAAGTGAGCACGGTCGTTGCCATCTATAACGCCATCGCCATTTTGATCTTTAAATTTTACATCGCCCGGCTGAATGCGGGAAGCGCCAGTGCTCGAACCTTGCACAGCATGCGTGAAAATATCAGACTGATTTTGGAAGATACCTTCCATCTGATACATATAGAACGAACCCACCTGATATCCTTTCTCTGTCCGTGTAACGTACTGTGAGCCGTAAAGCCCACCGGAAATAGGTGAATTGACAGCTAGCACTTCGTTGTGTAGAATACCGGCATTTGGACTTATCGAATATCTGAGGTCTCCAATCTTGTTGGCATAGTTAAGTGCAATCTCAAATCCACGGTTCAATATTTTTCCGTTGTTCACAATCGGAGGAGACGCGAACCCTGCAGAAGTGGCAATAGGTTGATTATTTAATAAATCGGAAGTGATCTTATTGAAATAATCGAGTGACACGGAGAGTTTACCACCCCATATCACCAAGTCAACACCTGTATTCAATTGATTGCTCGACTCCCACTTTACGTTGGCATTGCCTAATTGAGAAACTGCGTAACCAATATTTTTTGTGCCACCGAAAGGATAATTGTAGCTAACACCATATGCATCAGAAAATGCGTAGTTAGGAATTTCCTGATTTCCGATAACTCCGTACCCACCACGCAACATCAATCTGTCGATCCATGTATTATTAATGAGGAAAGCTTCCTTATCTATTCGCCAACCCAAAGAGCCGGCATAGAAAGTTCCGTAGCGATTGCTAGCACCAAACCGTGAAGATCCATCTCTTCTTACTGTAGCTGATGCAAGGTATTTTTCACTTAAGTCGTAGCTTACTTTTCCAAAATAAGATAACAGCGCGTTTCCTGCTCTTGTTTCAGAAACAGTTTTCTGACCCAGGCCATTTCCGAGGTAAGTAAGTGTGGGGCTTTGATTTGCAAATTGAGTATCGGTTGCAGCTATTTCATACAGCTCAGTTTTAATTGCCTCCGTTCCTGCGAGGAAGGTAAACCCATGCTGACCAAAAGTTCTTGTATAGGTCGCAAAATTGCTAAACGTCAATGTATGATTTCGGTCGTCAACAACGGTGAGCCGATTGGGGTTATTAATTCTGTTCCCCGTTCCCCAGTTGCGATCAAACCTCCGCTGATTTTGGCTCGTAAAGTCAACTCCAAAATTGGATGTAATCGTTAGCCCTTCAATGGGTTTGAGAATCACATAGTATTTTCCAAAAATCCTGTCGGTGATTTTCTTATTCTGGTTGTAAGCCAGCATCCCCACAGGATTGTATCCGTCACCGAATAGATCGTAGCGATCAGGCTTATCTACAAAGTTGCCGGTAGAATCGTAGATTGGAATTGCCGGGGAACGGAAGTATGCATAACGAACAACACTCCCTCCGTTTCCACCGGCTCCATCCCCTGAACTCCCAACCAAATCTGTAGTCGCACCGGAAATATTTAAATTAATACCGGTCTTTAACCACTTCTTCAATTCCGATTCTATATTGATCCTTCCTGTTAAGCGTGTATAGTCACTTGCTTTGATAATGCCGTCTTGTTTATAGTAGCTTCCCGAAATCAAATATTTTGTTTTTCCCTCGCCACCAGAGAACGTAAGACTGTGTGTTTGAAGAATGGCATTGGGATTCATTATCGCTTTCACCTGATTTACATTCGGTAGTGTCGATGCGAGTTGACTGGAGATCAACGGCCGCTCCAAAAAACTAGGCAAGTCGGGATTATCATTTTTAGTTGCTTCATTATAAATAGAAACATACTGACTGGTGCTGGCCATTGGCACAAGGCGACTGGGTGCTTGAACACCAACCTGACTGCTATAAGAAACAACAAGCTTGTTGCTCGCTCCTGTTTTTGTTGTGATCAGAATTACACCATTGGCTGCGCGCGATCCGTAAAGTGCCGCCGCACTTGCGTCCTTCAACACTGTCAGTGTTTGAATATCTTGTGGCGCTATCGAGGTAGCATCCAGCGTTGGAATGCCGTCAATAATATATAGAGGTTGATTGTTACTGTTAAGCGAGCCAACACCACGTATGCGCACAATTACTCCTTCACCAGGAGCGCCTGTGTTTTGTGTAACCACAACGCCCGGAACTCTTCCTTGAATTGCCTGATCAATCCCCGATACCGGAATCTTTGAAATCAACTCCGCACTGACAGTACTTACAGCTCCCATTATTTTTTGTCTCTCCTCAGTTTGATAGCCTGTTACAACAACCTCCTGAAGATCTTTTGTATCTTCTTTCATCGCGACATCAAAAGCCGTTTGATTATTGATTTGCATTTCCAATGGAGCAAATCCGATAAATGAGAAAACAAGAATTCCTGCGTTTGAACTGTTTTCAGGAATTTGAAGCTGGAATTTCCCTTCGACATCGGTGACCGTTCCAAGTCCGGTACTTTTCAATTGCACAGTGACTCCAACGAGAGCTTCACCCGATCCTCCTTTAACTGAGCCAGCCAAAACTGTTTGCGCCTGAACCCGGGTTGACATCGCAATCGTTGCCAGAAAAAAACAAAAACACGGTATGAATTTTTTCATAGGCATTTATTTACTTGTTTCTCTTTTGATTAAAAGCGACTACAGCAGAACCTGTCATGTAGTTTCCATCGCTTGCCTTAATTTGACTACCCGAAGGGAGCACAACAACAAGCACTGCGCTTTTGGCCTGAATTTCAAAGCACGCTTCTTCTCCCGAGTCTTTACTCAGATAGTCATGCCCAAGAGCATCGTATAAATCGACTTTGGAATTTTTCGTGTTATAAAAACAAACTGATTTGATAGTGTCGTAAGGATTGTAATACAAATACGTCGGGTAGGAATTCCGCTGATAGAAGTCGGTTGCATTACAATTGATCTGCAGAATTTTTTCCACGTTTGTTTTCCTTACTATTGCTCCAAAAATTCCAACCTGTGCTGAGCTATAAAGACTGAACATCGAAACTTCGGGCTGGCCCTTTGCCCACTGCGGTCCGTCGCCAAGCGCCACCGGACTAACGCCCAATAAGGATTCTTTTTTGTACGTGTAATCTTGTTTGCGAAGCCCTTCGTAAGCAATCACATTTTTAGTAATCTCCTTTTTCTCGGGCAACCATTGATGTTGATCGTCAATTTCGTATGGGTAAAACAAACGTGCAGCATTAGTAACATTAAGCATCCACTTGCCGATTGCCGTTGCATAACGATTGTCGTAGCGAACCATAGGCACCAACGGCCATGCTAAATCAAAAGAGTTCATCAGGAAAGCATAACCTCCGCCATCGGTGATACTTCCCTGCAAGCCATGAACATCACGATCGCCCCATCGTTCGGCAATAACTCCCCAACCGGTTCTGCCATCCTCCGCTTTGCATCCATCGAATGTCCAGTTCAATATTTTAGTAACGTCATAATTCGTTCCATGCTCTGCATTAAGCCGGGCAGCAACCAGTGCACCAAAGGGCATCAACACTTCATAAAACCTGCTCTCCTTTTGATTGATGAATGCATTCATTGCCGACTTGGCTCCTTTCAAGTATCGTTCGTCTTTAAATTTTTCGTAGGCACACAACAGCACATACGCATGACCGGCCGCTGCATCTTGTTGATGCGGAACGTTGTTCGTCATTCCTTTCATTTGACTATAATCGAAAAAGGAATAATCATAATTTCCTTTCAACACGGAGTCAGCTTTTAAAAACTGTTCGGCAATCAGATGTTGGAGGCTGTCAGCTTTTGAAACATGAGGATATAAATCGCAAAGACCGTAATACAGCACGTTAGGAAAAACATCATACCACCAGTCGCGGCCATATCCTCCGCCAAGAGTCGCAACTGCGGGATTGGTATTGTCCATCATGATGTTCCAGCCATTGGCAGAATTAAAATAATTCTGAACCATTTTCACATAGTTGGATCCATTCTGATTGGTCTTATCAATGCCCACCAATCCGGCACCCAACAGTGAGCCCATTGAACAAAGGGCTTCGTGAAATTCTTTGTTTCCTTTTTGACCCTGCCGCACATCGCCAATTGCCGTATAGATGCCAAATGTATTTTGCGGAGTGTTTCGCTTTGCATCATCTCGCCAGATGAACGGCAAGTATTCGCCCTTCAAGTCGAGATTGTAAACGTATTGATCGAAATTGTGCGCCTTCTCAAACCAGTCGGTCATTTTATAAGGCTCGGGTTGGTCGGGCATTAAAGAAATTCTTTCAATGACAATCTGGTCGGTTTTCTCTTTCTTGTTTTGACATGAAAAGAATAAAGTCATCGCACTTGCGAAAAGTACACTTCCTCCTAAAATATGTAAAGTCATTTTCACAGTGTACTTAATTTGTTTGCTTCTTTAATAATATGTTTGGCTACAGGAATTGATGCCAGTTGGATTACAGCAATGATGATCAATGCGTACTTCAGCGCGAAAATTTCAGAAACATAAGTTGCCAGCCCGATGAACAAACCTAAGCCCAAAAAGCGCCCTACATATAAACCGAACTCGTGATTGAATATGTAAGCGAATTCACTCCTTTTTTCAATTCTTGAAACCACATCAATTACCCGCATCTCTGTTGGAAAATAGGCGATGTCGTGAAGAGGAGCAAAGAGAACTTTGCATAACACGAACACCATTACACCAATGGCAGAAAATAAAATACCGTTGAACAATGTGCCAACTAAAAAAATGAAAAGTCCTACCGAGAAAATATAAATGCGGTCAGAAGGTTTGGTGGTTCGTCCTAATACATAAAGCATAAAGGCCGTGGCTATACCGCTAATTCCTTGCACTAATCCCAGTGATCCTTCATTGCCAACCAATCGCATGATCAGGATGGCGGGTGCTGTTACCAAATAACCCTGTGCAAGTCCTTTCAATCCGGCCAGCGCCATCATTTTTTTCCAAAGCGAATGAAACTTGAAAAACAGAAATTCCTTCTGCTCGGGATTTTTAAATTGTTCTCTATGAATGACGATGCTCGAAAGAATTGTTAAAATGAAAACTACAACTGTTACAATCCTGTAAGCCATGTTGACATTTCCGTTAAGCCATCCTCCGGCTTCGGTAGTAGCGAGGAAGGATCCTACGACCACTGGCACAATAATGTAAGTGATTGTGTAGAAGAAAGTCTCTAGTCCGTAGTAATAATTGCGTGTAGAATCATTGGTGGTATTGAGCGCCAGAAAATCACGATTAGCCCAAAAGAAACCGAAGGAACAACCCATGAGCAAGCCGGCAACAGCAACACCGGCCACGGAAAGATTCTCCAGGCTCATCATCACAATCATGGAGAGGCCGCTCAACAGCATCCCGAAGCTGTACAAGTGTGAAATTTTTATTCGATTAAGGAGGAAGCCATTAATACAAAATGTAATTGGTATTCCTGTGTACACTGTCAGTTGATAGACCGCAACAATGGAAGGATCGTTTGAGCTTCGCATAATATAAGCTCCGACAAAAATTTCGATGACCGGCAATACGAATGCATAAATCATGTTCGTGATCAACAACACACGCGTGGGCCGCGGCAACAGAAGAAAAACGGCATACTCCTCGTTTGGTCTTTTCAATAGTGCTGTTACAGACATCTCTTTTGTTTTAGAAGTGAGTTGAGTATTTCCCCGATCGAGAAATCAGCCCCGCAGATAACTTCATCGCTCGCTCCGTAGTACAGGTGAATAGTATCGCCATCTACGTAATGACCATTCGTGAAAACAACGTTTCCAAAAAAACCAACACGTTCATATTCGGCCGTTGGTTCCAT
Organism: Bacteroidota bacterium; assembly: GCA_013285945.1. Classification (GTDB taxonomy): domain Bacteria; phylum Bacteroidota; class Bacteroidia; order Cytophagales; family Cyclobacteriaceae; genus ELB16-189. The sequence continues at coordinate 18,793 of JABDGP010000038.1, forward strand.
GATCGGTTTTTCACTTCGCGCAATTACCCTTGATGGGTCTTTGAGATCTAATAACAAGGCGCCCAAACAATAGCGGTGTTCGTCATTGGCACCATGATAAATTTCAAGCCATCCCTGTTCTGTTTTAATGGGAGCAGCGCCCGACCCTACGCGGGCACTATCCCACATATCCTGGCGCGTAGTGGCCAGGCATTTATGATTACCCCAATGATGCAAATCGGGAGATTCTGCTATCCATATATAGTTGCCACCCAATTGTGGGCTGCTGGGCCGGTGCAGAGCGTAGTATTTTCCATTTATTTTTTCGCCAAAAATTGCACAGTCTTTATTGTGCGGAGGAAAAATCATTCCTGCTCTGTCAAATTTTTTCCAATCATTCGTTTTAATTAAACCTACACCAACACCTAGATGAGATACCATCGTGTACGTGAGGTAATAGGTAGCATCGATTTCTACAACGCGGCAATCTTCAATACCATAGGCTTCAAGTTTATTGGTACCGAAAACCGGACTGTAACCTTTAGGCTCATAGAATTTTCTTCCGTCGTCGCTACAAACCAAACGCAAGTGCGAAAGTGTAGTCAGGTAATCACGACCTTTATATTGAATAACTCGCGGATCAGTAAAATCAAGATCAGGATCAGTTTTATCAAAGCTTAGAATTTCTATTTCGCCCTTGTCATTATATAAAGGGAAGCTCACCTGATTTTCCTTTTGCTCTGGCCGTTCTGCCACACGCAAAAGCATCCATATCTTATTATCAAATCTAAATACCCCCGGATTGAGCAGGCATTCGATCTTCATTGAAGCATTGCTTGGCCGTATGTCAGCAGGCTTTAAAAGCGGGTTTTGGTCCAATCGCTTTGCCAAATCAAGTGCCTTTGCAGTTATCATGTTTATCCTTTAAAAAAAATTATCGCATACGATTGCAAGAGCAAATTTTGGCATAAAAAGCCCTTTTCATGTCCGCCATTTCCTTTAATAAGTTCTCTCAGTTATAAAATCCAGCACAATAGAGAATTAAGAGGACAGAAAACCACGGAGAGGACAACTTTGTAAAACCTGCCACCGGTGGATTATCTAAATTTGTAATGGATCAATAGAGGTATCTTAATAAGAGTTATGAGTTGCATTCTTTTGTTATTCTCATTTTTCACCATTCCTCAGGGTGATACTGCGTCTGCATGGCCTTATCAGCATGTAGACAAAAGAGCCATGTTGTCAAACAGTGCTATCACGTCGGTTTACATGGACAAGCATGATTATATCTGGCTGGGCACATGGGATGGATTGGATCGCTATGATGGTAGTTCGATCAAGGTTTACAAGCCCGATCCGTTCACCAAAGGATCAATCAGTAACAATGTGGTGCGAAATTTTCTTGAAGACGGTGACAGAAATCTTTGGGTTGTTACTCATCAGGGAATTAATAAATACGATCGTAATTCAGATTCGTTTCGTACCTACCTCGACAGTCTGAATGACATTCCGTTTCTAGAATATAATATTCGTGCGTGTGTCGGATCCGATTCTACAATCTGGGCAAGCCTTGTAGGAAAGGGCATAAGCCGATATTCAAAAGCGAAAGATGCATTTCTTCCGGTGAGTTTTGAGGGCATCGAGCGACAGTGGCTTACATCGGTGGTCGATATCGGAAATGATAAGGGATTGTTTTATCTGCTGGGCAATGACGGAAAGATTATCTGCACTCTCAATAACCGCGTTGTATTTACAAAGCAAGTGACAGATCCCGGTCGTCTTGTCTTTCACAAATTTCTCCACATCGGTCAAAAATATTTCATTGCCATCGCAGCCGATGCCGGCCAGCTTTTTCTCTATGACCTCAACGACATTGAGAAAAAGATAACGCCACTACAGCTTGGCAAAATTTCTGTGGCTTCATTATCAGAAAGTTTAGACCGTACATCGGTTTGGATTGGCAGCGAATCGGGAGATATTCTTAAAGTCACTCTTGAACGCAATGGTTTTGTGGTGAAGTCTATGAATTCTTATTTCCCTACTTTTTCAAAGAATGGAATAAAGATATTGACTATCACCGAGACAAATCAGGATTTGATTTGGGTAGGCACAGATGGCGATGGTGTGTACAAATTCTTGACTCGCCCGAAAATGTTTTACTCAATTTTGCCCGGGCGACCGGAAAATGGTCAGCTTTCTCACCATATCGTTCGTTCGGTTTACGAAGACAAGACAGGCACACTTTATATTGGAACACGAGGCGGCGGACTAAATATTGTTGAACCAAATCAGAGCAAAACGAAAGTGATCAATACCTTGAGCGGCCTGAGCAACAATGCAGTGCTTTCATTAAATAAAGATCATCAGGAAAATCTTTGGGTGGGTTTAGACGGAGAAGGTATTGATATGATCGAAGCAAAAACAAATAGAATCTTTCATTTTCCCCGCGACTTTGAAAACAAAACCGATTTGCTATTCAGTTCAGTCTATTCTATATGTATTGATGCCTTCAATGATATTTGGTTGGGCACGAGCGGCTATGGCGTTATTCATTTAAAAGTTTCTAAAACAGCGGGCGGGAAATACAGGCTGGTGGAATCAGATCAGATTCAGCATTCAACAAATACAAAAGACATTTCCATTCGAAGCAATATTGTGTATTCTATTGTTGAAGAAAAGCCAAACATACTTTGGATTGGAACTCGAGGCTCCGGAATATACCGGTACAATACGCTGATAAAGAAAATTGAAGAACAGGTTCAGGCCGATCTGAAAGATAAAAACAGGCTATGCAATAACGATGTGTTGAGTTTGTATATTGATAAGCAAGAGCAGCTTTGGATCGGCACGAGCGGCGGGCTCAATCGCTTGTATCTGCAGAACAAACCTTATCGTGTGAGTCACTACACGCTGCATGACGGTCTTCCGAACAACACAATACATGGAATATTGGAAGACAAAAAATCGAACCTCTGGATTTCCACCAATCACGGACTAGTGATGTATGACAGGAGCAAGAACTCTTTTAAGGATTTTGATAATAATGACGGGCTGCAAAACAATGAATTCACAGACGGAGCAGTATATCAGTCCAGAATTTCTGAAATGCTTTTCTTTGGAGGCATCGATGGCCTTGATATCGTCTATCCTTCCAAGATCAATTTATTGAATTATTTTCCACGGCTCACTGTGAAAGAATTTCTTGTTCACAACGTTGCTGTCACACCCAACGACGAAAGCAGGATACTTAGTAGCAACATCGATTTTACAAATGAAATTTTATTAAACTACGATCAAAACTTCATAAGCTTTTCTTTTACCACACTTGATTTCTGGAATAAGCAAAAAAGTGAATACGCTTATTTCCTAGAAAATTTTGACAAACAATGGAACTATATAGGCCAGCAACAATCACTCACCCTCACGAACATTCCGCCAGGGCATTACAAATTGAATATTAATTGTACAAATGAAAACGGAGTGTGGAATTCCGTACCGAGAATCTTTACTATTACCGTGACGCCCCCATTCTGGAAAACGTCATGGGCTTATTTTCTGTATGTGATTCTCGCTCTGGGTCTTCAAACTGGAATCATCCTTTACATTCGTTGGCGCTCGAGAACCAAAAAAGCCATGGCCATGGATCGGTTCAAAGCTCAGCAATTAAAGGAGTTGAACGATTATAAACTTCAGTTCTTTACAAACATTGCCCATGAATTCCGCACACCACTCACGCTGATCCTCGGCCCGATAGTATCCCTTCTTAATAAAACAACCGATCCCGATTCAAGGAACCAGCTAAGAACTGTTCAAAGCAATTCTGTACGACTGCAGAAATTAATAGAAGAGCTTATTCAATTTCGTAAAATCGAAACCGGCAAAGAGAGTCTCGAACTTTCATCAATAGACCTGGTGCCATTTACTCAGCAAGTAGTTGAGTCCTTTCAGGAATATGCAATCGAGCGGGATATTCATTTAGAATTCCATCCCGAGCCTGAATGTCTGTCCGCTTTGGTCGACACAAAAAAAGTAGAGAAAATATTAATCAATCTTATTTCGAATGCAATCAAGTACAGTTCCAAAGGTGGCACAGTTAGCATTATCCTTAAATCAGAGCAGAACAAAGCATCATTTATTATACGTGACCAGGGATTTGGCATTGCAGAAGAAAACAAACACAAAATTTTTGAAAGCTTCTACCAAAACGCCGCACAACTGATTGACAGCAACGGTTTGGCTAAGAGCACAGGAATCGGGCTCTCGCTCACCAAAAGCCTCGTGATGATTCACAGAGGAGAAATCAGAGTTGAGAGTAAGCTGGGAAAAGGAAGTGCGTTCTTCGTTACAATACCAGTAACAAGAGAATTTTACCCCGATATCGTGGAAGAAAAATCTCTTGTACTGCCTGTGTTAAATCTGAGCGAAAAAATTTCCCTCGAGTTTGAAACAGATCATTATTTAGTTGATCAACCTGAAAAAGTGGAGAGCAGCTTGCTTAGCAAACATCCTTATTCTCTTTTAGTGGTCGACGACAACACACAGATCACCTCCCTGCTCGAAAATATTCTTTCAGATAAATACGTAATTCACAAAGCGTATAATGGTAAAAAGGCCTTAGCTATTCTTGAAGAAGAGCGAATTGATTTAATAATAAGTGACATTCTCATGCCAGATATTGACGGGCTGGCATTATGTAAAATAATAAAAGAAAATATTCAAACGAGTCACATCCCTGTAATCTTACTCACGGCTAAGGTTGAAATTGAAAACCGGATTCAGGGGCTGCAGGTCGGAGCTGACTCTTACATTCCCAAACCATTTCATCCAGAGCATCTTTTTATACGAATTGAAAAGCTTATAGAAAGAATGGAGATGACCCGCAAAAAATTTCAAAATTTTGCAGACGTAGAGCTCACCCATCTGTCTCCGGGTATCGGTGAGCGCGATGATATTTTCTTCTCAAAAATAACTCAATGTATCCAAAGCCATTTAGGCGACCCTGAATTTAATGCCGATGATATCGGGGAAGACGTGGGTATGAGCAAAGCTTCACTTTATCGTAAGGTAAAAACAATTACAGGGCTGACTCCGCACGGACTGATCAAACAATACCGCTTGAAAAAAGCCGCTGACTTACTCAAAAACTCTACAATGAGTGTATCGGAAGTGATCTATGAAACGGGGTTTAACAGCCGGTCTTATTTTTACAAATCGTTCAATGAAATGTTTCATTGTCATCCCAAGGATTTTAATGTCATTCACTCTTCGGATAAAAAATAAATCACTTTTGTAGCTCAGTTAATTTTATAGGTCTTCACGGAAGAATTATTAATTCCAAAAAACAATTTGCCTTTATCCTGTATAATGCTTCTTACATCGCCTCTCAAATTCAACCCGGATTTCTGTTGCGATATATACTTGAAATTTCCTTTGCCATCCCCCAACATTATTTGTCCGTGATTCGCATCGTCCCGCCCAAGGTAAATTCTGTTCTTATTATTATTACCAACTAGTACTAAGTCCAGGTTACTGTCTTTATTTATGTCAAATACAACAATTGCAAAAATTGGTGCGACCTGCGCCTCCGTTGACAACTCGTGAGCAACAAAATTCTTTCCGGTATTTTCAAGATAGAGCGTCTTTAAGGTATTTGTTTTTAGCACTGGCGATTTGGCTAGTTGATCTGGTGTCAAAATATCTATAATTCCTGCGTTCGCATAAATCCGATAATCATGGAATTTCTTTTTTAGTATCGGAACTTGTCCAAGCAAATCATCACGAAGAGCGAGGGGAACATTTTCTTCGCCATTATAGTAGGTTATGATCGGGTCAACTGATCCATTGCCATCCACATCCGAATAGTACAACTGCATCGGATGAGTTTCATTTACTTTTAGTTGTGAGTTGAGTCCGTAGTTTCCCGCTACAAGATCAATGTCTCCGTCATTATCAAAATCGCCTTGCGCTATACAGTTCCACCAACCATTGCTGGCAAACGGAAACCATGTACTGGAAACATCAGCAAACAAAGCACCTTGCGCACGGTAGGCTCTCAATGGCATCCACTCGCTGGCAACAATCAAATCCTTTCGTCCGTCTTTATCAAGATCAATCCACAAAGCATCATTCACTATTCCCAACTGAGCGTTTCCCGGCTTTATCGACGAAAAATTTCCTTTTCCATCGTTGAAATAAATTTTGCTCGGAGTTGCATAGGGGAATTTTCCAGGCACCACGCTCCCGCCGACAAATAAATCGAGGTCGCCATCGTTATCGAAATCGACTGGCCTTACACATTTTTTATTGGTGTAGTTTTTTTCAAGGCTGCCAGCTGAATTTGAAAGATGACCTTTCCCATCATTGATGTACAATCGATCCTGCAACAATGGCGAGTTCTCTTCAAACTCGTATCCGCCGCTTACCACATATAAATCAGGATCGCCGTCACCGTCGGCATCAAAAAATGCAGCATCCATGTCCTCGCTTGTAGCGTCTTTTGTAAGAGCGGGAGTTTGCAATTTCTGAAAGGTGTAGTCTTTTTGCTGCAAAAAAATTGTGCCCGCCTGATCTTTTGCGCCCCCTATAAAAATGTCAGCCAAACCATCAGCATTCAAATCGCCTTTGGCCATGCATGGCCCATTGTGTGAAAATGCATGTGGTAATAAAAATTGTTTCGCAAAATCATTTTCTTCGTTTTCTTCATGAGTAAAAGCGACTAATGATATTTCCTCCAAGAGCGTATTACTTGTTAAACTGGGACTAACATACTTAACTGCATTCTGGATATTCAATTCAAGTAATTGATTGACGCCAAGATTTTTTTTCATCTGACTTGTCCCATCAGGCCAGATAATTCGTAGGGAATCAATTCCTTGGTGATGCCCCAATCCGAAGTGCAAAATATTATCTATTGAAGATTGGTATCCACGCACCGGATTTTGTTCAACATAAAACCGATCAATGCCTGCATACGCATAAATCTTTGCACCAATACCAGTACAATTTTTCGTTGTGCCTTTCAGTCTTATTCTTAAGAAATTATTCTTTGGTTGGCTATCGCTATTATTTCGATACACTCCAGCGTTTCCATCTGTGTTGTTAATTATTATATCCAAATCTCCATCATTATCAAGATCGGCATACACCGCTCCGTGAGAAAATGTAGACCGATCAAAACCCCATTCTTTCAATTTATTTTCAAAATGATCGCTTCCCACATTCCTAAAAATGTAATTAGGAATACTTATTCCAGGCATGTGAGAAATATATTCCTGAACACTTGGTGCCTTCTTGCCGTTTTGGATGTGTTGAGATTGGGCCATGGCATAAACAACGAACTGCATATCGGTATTATCGCGCTGATAACCATTGGTAATAAAAAGATCCCGGAGTCCATCATTATCAAAATCTGCTAAAAGCGGCGACCAACTCCAATCAGTATTGGAAACACCCGCCAGCTGCCCTAGCTCGCTGAATGTTCCATCTCCATTATTTTTCTGTAGGGAGTTTTTCATGTATTGTGGAAACATTCCGTTCTTGAATTGCACAGTATACCGATTGTAATTGTCTCCGGCTAAATGCATCTTTTGTGCATTGTTCCCCTCAGGCAGCATGTCCATCTGCACGAGATCAGGGAGCAAATCATTATTGTAATCTGCAACATCAATGCCCATGGAAAATAGAGAGGTATGATCCACTCGTTTGGTGAGCTCATCGGTGAATGTCCCATCGTGATTATTGATGTAGAGATAATCTTGTTCTTCAAAATCATTACCTATGTATATGTCGGGCCAACCATCCTGATTTATGTCAGATGTACTTAACCCCAAACTGTAAGTAAAAATATTTGATAAAATACCAGCTTGCTTTGAACAATCGATAAAATGACCCTTATCATTTCTGAATAGCTTATTGGCTAAAATGCTATCACTTTTCTGAAACCTGTTTTGAATGTAATCAAGATTGCCGCGCGAATATTTAGGGTCGGATTGATTGATCAAAAACATATCCAAGTCCCCGTCATTATCATAATCAAAAAAGGAAGCCTGTGTGGAGTATCCAGAATCATCAAGACCATACTGAGCAGCACTTTCTCTGAACGTGAGGTCGTGATTATTAATAAACAATAAATTCTTGCGATCCTCAGGTTTTGGCAACCCCGACCGACAAATGTAAATATCTTGCCATCCGTCTTCGTTGATATCTACAATAGTAACTCCGGTGCACCATCCGCCTTTGCTTGCAATTCCCGATCTTTTGGTAATGTCTTCGAATTGCAACGCCCCCTTATTCAAATAGACTCCACACTTCACCATGTTGCCTGTGAATACAAGGTCTTGAAAACCATCATTGTTTAAATCACCTACTGCGACACCTCCCCCATTATAGAAATATGGATAATTTAAAATGCTGAATTCAGAGTCGTCTTCTTTTAGTAAGTTATTAAAGGTAATACCGGTTTTACTAGCAGGTAAAAGGGTAAACAAGGTTGGCTGCTCATGTTGACAGGCAACAAGTGCCAAGAAACATGATGCCACTAATTTGTTTTTCATATTTGCTTTTAACTAACGAGACGAGAATAAATAAGTGACTTAACTTCCAAACAGGTATTTATCAATGAATTCATTTCTAAATTTCTTACCTGGATCGTATTGCTGCATCAATTGCTTAAAGTCAGGTAGCTTCTCAATCCGTGATTGCAATGCTGACGGACGCATTGTAAAAAGTTTCGCCCAATGTGGTTGAGGATTGTATGGCGCCAACTGTTTTTCAACCATCGGAAGTAAATTCATCACAGTATCCCATTCCTGTTTCCATGTGGTGTGAATAGCCACGCAAGTCTTTTTAAAGCACGGGCTCATCCAAAGGTTGTCTGCAGCCACGGTGCGGATTTCGGAGATAAACAAATGAGGGGTTATCTTCTCATGCAATTTCTCAACGGCCATTATTGCATCAAAAGCATTTTCTACCGGCACAAAATATTCAGCCTGCAATTCTTTTCCGGTACTTGGAATAAAGCCCATTTTAAAATGCGGCATCCGTTCATACCATGGCCCTGGCACGCCCATTTGCTCTGTGCAGTTTTCGGCCGATTGCGTTTCCACCGGGTGCATATTTTTGGTAGCCAGCTTGGCTCCGTGAAATTCGGGAGCTAAAGAAATTATTGTATTGTCTTCTACCCTGCTCTTAATCCAAACCTCGTTGATATTTTTATTTTTCCAATCCGTGAACAGGCTGACACTGTAGCCACTCGACATGATTGCTTCAAAATTATTTTCCAGTGCCTTCATCGGCAAATTTCGGTACACCACTTGTTGCATATCAAACGCAGACAAAAGATCGAGAGTAAGTTTAGTTACAAATCCGAGTGTACCAAGATTTACAACAGCTCCATAAAATAATTCGCCATCTTCTTTTGATAATGAGACAAGTTCACCTTTGGCATTAATAAATTCCATTGCAGAAATGCCTGTAGCCAAATTGCCGTTCTTAATTCCTGAGCCGTGAGTTGCAGTAGCGCAAGCGCCACCTATGGAAATATGCGGGAGCGACGCAAGATTATGTAGCGCATATCCATTTTTATAAAGGTACTGGCAAAGTTCACCGTACTTCATTCCGGCCTCCACAGTCACCGTATTTTTAGTTTTATCCAATGACACAATTTGATTCAATCCGCTTGACAAGATTTGATTTTTGGTACTGTCAGCAATTGTATTGAAAGAATGACGAGAGCCAAGGACTCTGACTTTTGGGCTTTGTGCAATAAATTCGCGAGCCTGCTCTACGGAATTTGGGATACAAATATTATCGGTGCTGTACGTTAAATTCCCGGCCCAATTCGTTAATGGTTTTTTACCAGGTGTGCAAGACAAAAACGGCGATAACATCGTGCCCGTCACAAGTGCAGTTGATGTTTTTAGAAATGATCTTTTATCCATCGACTTAGTAATTATTGTCTGTCGGCAGCTGGATATCCAGCCCGCTGCCATCACCAAATTACCTATAATCTAACGATAAAGCTTTACTATCAAGCTATTGCACAGGCATACGCAACAGTGTTACACACTTAAGCACAATAAAAAAGCTTGAATGGAGTGCCAAAGAGGTCCATTTTTGTCTCCATGAGATAAAACCTAGCAATGCGTTAAAATGGATCTGGCAGTTTTTAGTTAGCCGCTTGTGCGTGACCAATATTTTGCAAACGCGAAATCAGGCTTTCATATGCGTCTTCATAATTCCTTGCCAATACCTCTTCACCATTCTCGTACAAGTTCCTTTGCATAGAACCCAAAAGGAAAATATTTTTTCTTAATTCATAAGAAGTAGTATCTCTCTCTGAAATAAGGAAGGATGCGACTTCGTTAGCACGACTAGCTACAATTTTTGCAACCTCAACAGCTTTTTGTTTTAGCCCTGCTTTAAACAGAAGGCTGACCGTATCCGGTGAAGTCGGGTCATAAGGAACAGCTGCATCCGGCATTTTATTGAGTGAAAATAAAAGAACCTTACTCGCTTTCTCGAGGTCACCTTTATCAATCAGTGCTTCTGCTAACGAGTTCAAATTACTTCGATGATTCAAAACCTGAATTGCATAGTCATTTGTATAATATATAGCCGGGTCATCAAGTCCTCGATATTTAAACTTACCCACCATCAAATCATATCCTTTCTCAGTATCTACTAAAAAATCACGATCAGTACGTGGGTTTTTTACCGGCAAAATCCTGTAAACATTACCGACTTGCACGGCATACGGTTTAAGATCAATATTCATTTGAGCCATTGATGTGGGATTGAGATAGATGGGTCGTTCCCAATTTGTTGTCACCAATAGATCAAGAAATACAAGGTCAGGTTTCTCTAAAACATTGTTCAACAATTTGAGCTGCATCTGCTTCACAACTAAGCTTTCCATTCCTTTCGGAATTATTCCTTTGGCGAGAACTGCTTTTTCATCGATATCAATTGTTATTGTTTTACTTGGAATTATGTTTCGGTCATCAGCGCGTAATCCAGGATGATTTTTTGCAAGTAAATCCAGATACTGTTTTGCGTCAATGCTGCCGATCTTCAAATCGGAATAGTATAAATAATCATTAGGGCCGCCTTGCTTATATTCGTTCAGTCCTATTGTATATGAAAACGGTTTCGATTGGTTTACTTGCTTGGTTGTCTGATCAATATACCAGTCTGTGTTGCAATAGCTTACCACGAGAACGCGCATATCATTACGGCATTCTTCAGTTTCCTGTGCATACCACAACGGAAATGTATCATTGTCTCCTCCCGTAAAAATAACACCGTCACGATCGCATGAGTTTAGTGTGTTTACGGCCGAATCAACAGAAAAGAAACGGTTTGACCTATCGTGATCATCCCAACCTTGTATCACCATAATAGAAGGTGCAGCCAACCCGATGACTGAAGTTGCTATTAGAAGTACTTTTTTATTTTTAATTACCTTCTCAAAAACATCGGCTAATGCAATCGTGGCTAAACCAATCCAAAATGCAAATGCATAATAAGATCCGACATATATATAATCACGTTCCCGGGGTTCAGTAGGTGGTGAGTTCAAATAAATAACGATTGCAACTCCAAGCATAAGAAACAATAATCCGAGGACATAAAAATTCTTTGTGTCTCTCCTAAACTGATAAAACATGCCGATAAGCCCAAGAACGAACGGGATCATGAAATAATTATTCCTTGCCGGATTATGAGCAAGTGAGGCAGGCAATTTTTTAAACCAATGCGATGGTTTGAGCCAGTCAGCCCCGATGTCATCGCTTTCTCGTCCGGCAAAATTCCACATGAAATATCTCATATACATGGTTCCAATTTGATGCTTGAACATGAAATAAATGTTCTGGGTAAAATTTGGTCTTTGTCCGGCACTAAGGCCAATGATCGAATTGTAATCATCTTTAAATTTCGGATTCCATGCTCTCGGCAATATTGTTTCATCTTCTGGGTTGTATTCCAAATCGAATCTGCGTTCGCCCGGTTCATACTTGTCATTGCCTTTAATATAGTGTGGCGTTTCATATTTCATTCCAATCGGGCTGGCCGTGAAGTAGGGACCGAACAACAATGGTCGGCTGCCGTATTGTTCGCGTTTCAGGTAGCTGACAAAACTCATTACATCTTTCGGAGCATCTTCATTAATTGGTGTATTAAAGTTCGACCGAATAATAACCGTTGAATAAGATCCATATCCGATCAATATGAAAGTGAAGGTCAATAAAAAAGTATTCAGTACTTGATAGTTTTTACGTTGTGACAGTTTAATTCCATAGATCAAAAATGAGATTAATAATACGGCAAAAATTACTGCGCCGGAGCCAAAGAAAAGACCCAATGTATTGACGAAGAATAACTCAAAGTACCCTGCCAACGTAGGGAGGCCCGGAACGATAAGATCATTTATTAATAAAACGAGGCCTCCGCCTATTATCAAAGCAGAAATGATCCCGAGTGTGCTCTGTTTGAATTTTTTGAAATAATAAACAAGTGCCAGTGCTGGAAGTGTTAAGAGATTTAATAAATGAACTCCTATCGATAACCCAACGATATACGCAATCAAGATCAGCCATCGATTTGCCTTGCTTGCATCTTCAATCGAATCCCATTTCAAAATACACCAGACAACTAGCGCTGTAGACAATGAAGACATCGCATATACTTCTGCCTCTACTGCCGAAAACCAAAACGAATCAGAAAATGCGTAGGCCAGCGAACCAACTACTCCCGAAATAATCAGCAACCATTTCTTATCTTCTAAAACCATTGGTGATTTCGTAGCACGAATTAGTTTTTTACCAAAAAGCACAATTGACCAGAACAAAAACAGAATAGTGAATGCGCTTGCAATGACACTCATTATATTCATAGTATAGGCTACTTTGGTATTATCGCCAAACGCAAAAAAAG
>JABDGP010000039.1 GCA_013285945.1 Bacteroidota bacterium
AGAAGCCCTCGACCGCCTGCATCCCCGTATCAAACCCATGTTCGGTTGTTTTGCAATATACATCGGCGACAAAATGGTACTCATGCTACGCCAGCGGCCAGACTACCCCCACGACAATGGTGTATGGCTTGCGTCACCACTTGAGCATCACCAGAGTTTAAAGAAAGAGTTTCCCTGCATGCGCTCGGTTAGTTTGCTAGGCAAGGCCGAGACTGTTTGGCAAAATATCCCCATCGATGAAGATGATTTTGAAGAACTCGTACTCAAGGCCTGCGGACTAATCTTAAAAGGAGATGTAAGGATTGGAAAAGTACCGAAGGAGAGGAAGAATAAGGCTAACGAGAAATAACTATTTGCAATTTGAGTAGCTAAAATTAATCACAGATCCGTCACTACGCTTCTTGCTCAACGGATAGCCACCATTTGTATAGGTATAAGTATAAGAATAAGTAAATGTGCTATATCCATCGCTTATAGTCTCTTGAGTTACATTGTTTGGAGTGACAGTCGGGTCGAATTTATCGAAAGCTGACAAGGGGTTTATTTTAGTATCATACTGATATGAATAACTATAATTATACAGATAACCTGTTGAAGTTAATCCAAAAGAATAAGTTGATGATGACGGGTTATGAGTAGTTATGTTTGGATATTGATAAGTGTAGATTAAATATGGAGTCGACAACCCGATAAGCACGTACTCAACCCCGGTCAATTGCTCTGCTTTGTTGTAAGAATAACTTGCGATCCCGGAAATCTGATTAAAGTAATTGTATGTAACGTTAAGTAGCCTACTGCTATTTCCGTCATAATTCATATTCAATGTTGTTTCTCCATTGACTTTGTAAACAACTTTACTAATTCTGTTTTGTGCATCATAATTTACTGAGTAATTCCCTGTAGCATTTAAAAAATACACAGGCGCTAAATTATTACCCGATATCCAGAGGTTGCCGGAATAATTATAGGTTGACATCCCGTCAAATAACATTAAGCAAAAGGGATTTTCAGTAGTCTTTGAGCAGCCATCAATTATCAATACGAAAGCGATACATATAGCTTTAAACAATTTTTGACTCATTATCCTAAAGTGTATTATTAGTATACGAATTTACAGAATTAGGGTTATGCTATATGCTTGGTAAGTTTACTTGGCAAGCCGAGACTGTATGGCAAAATATCCCCATCGATGAAGATGATTTTGAAGAACTCGTACTCAAGGCCTGCGGACTAATCTTAAAAGGAGATGTGAGGATTGGGAAAGTACCGAAAGAGAGGGCCATTTGCTAAGGTTCGTGTCCTCACGAAGCTCTTTAAAACTCTATCCGGACATCTTCGTTCTCAGCTCCGCGACTTCAGATTTTAAATTCTTAATTTCTATAACCATTTCCTGCATAGTTGAATTAATGTTCACATTTTCTTTACTATCAGCCTCCTTAGCTTTCGTCATTTTATCCTGAACATGAGAGGTCATCACGGCAATAAATACATTAAATGCAACGATAGCGGTAAGAATAACGAAGCTTATAAAGTAGATTTCTATCACAATGGGCGATGGAGAATTAATAGTAGCGATAATGTCCTTCATCATCTCCGCCCAACTATCCAGTGTCATCACTTGAAATAGTGTAATGAACGAATCATGAATGCTGCTGAAGTCAGAGCTTCCAAAATCTTTTTTCTCAAACATAAACATGCCAATGATGGCGTAGATGTAAGTGAGGATAAGTAGTAAAGCTGCGAACGAAAATATAGTAGGGATGATACTCACAATCCGCTTTTCGACTTCTCTCAGATGGTCACTTATTTCCAGAAGCCTGGCGATCCTGAAAATTCTAAATAGCCTTCCTACCTGAAAGAATCCCGGAAATACAAACATATTGATGAACAGACCGATTACAGATAAGACAATGAGAATGAAATCAAAGTAATTCCAAAAGCCATGCTCGGTTATTTCAAGCTCTGTTTTCTTACGGCCTTGGATCAAAATAACTTTCGTTTTGAACAGATTAAAAAAATCAATCGGATGATCTTCGGCTAAGATTCTTAGAATAATCTCAAGGATGAAGAACGTAAGAAAGAAGTGTTCAAGCACATTAATAGCTCTCAACCACACAGTAGGCAGGGGAAAAGTCTCTAAGCCTACTACAATAGCAAACGCAATGATCACATAACTTACTATATGGCAAAACTCTTTGCTGTGAGCAATTCTTTTAAGTAAGGAGTGTGCTGCTGTCATTGTTTCTCGTATCTCTTTATTACCCAAATCAATATTTCAATTCATATCCCAATTGCTTTTTCAAATCATCCAGACTAATAGTAGAATTAACCGAGTCACTGTTATCGTTCGGAAAAAGCAGACAATACAAAATCTTATTACTTGCTTTATCGATTACGATCTTCCAGCACTTGTCGGGCACTGCCACGTTGTTTCCAATGGTCTTATTCCCATAAATTCCGCCACAGATTACTAGCAAGTGTTTCGTTTGTGAATCCTTTCTGATCTTTGTCTCCCAGGTTTTCCAAATCCCCCTATTCAATCTCGGCGTCTGAGGTAAGCAATTAAAGAATTCAAAAGTCTTTGCTTCTTTAACGCAGTCACTTGCAAAATCCTCAGCGTCGGCCAAGTGACCTTCATCATAGCCGGAGCCTGCATAGTCTTTTGGAGTGGCAGTATCAGGTCTGGTAACGGTGAAACGAAAATGTTTTTTTAGCCGGCTGCAAGTGCCACCTCCTTGGTACAGTTGATAAACTACATACAACGGTTCTTTCAATGCGGGGTTAAAATACGATTGATAGATACCCTCATTTATTTCAGTGACCTGTGCCAGGCAGCTGGCACTGACAAATAGTGCTAGAAGGATAAAAAGTCTTTTCATAGTGCAAATCGTTTTACATAAGTGTTTATAGCTCTGACCTACAATCATGCAAATATCCTTTACCTAATTGAATAATCACTGATGCTGAAAACATCTTCCATTGGCATTAGTAGTCATACGCTTGCAGCGGTTGCCAGCTTTTGTCGAAGCGGTACACTGAGTACTCTCAGTCCGCCGTATACTAGGTGTCTCAGATTGTCTTGGAGTTGTTACAGTAGTGGGAGGATCACAAACCGAACAGGCAGTATATCCGCCTGCCATTGCCTGCGATAAAGTTGTTTCAATCTTACTACGGCTAAGATACCGGCAATCGTCAGCGTGGTATTTTTTTCCAGTCTTGGTGATGTAAACAGCTTGAGCAGAAATGATGTCACTCAGGCAGAGCAACAAAAACAGCAAAACGAATTTTATGGCTGCTCTAATCATAGATTAAACAAATAGGTTCTCTCCATCATTTGCCGCTGGATAAACTAAATCCTAACACAAGAGAGGTCTGAAAATGATTTTGATAAACCCAAGAGTCAGCATAAGAGCCCACCGACCGTATGGCGGTTTGAATTAGCCCAAAACTAAATACAGTATTGCCGTACAAAAGGCCAAAGCCGGGGGCAAGGGCTAAATTATTTACAGTAGTAGACCCAGAGATTTTGTTACCGGTGTTACCGCCATTAAGTTGTTCCTGACTTACGCCAAAGTAAAGGCATGGTGTAATAAAATATTCACCAAACTGTCCATAGTCATACCTTATTTTTCCAAACCGGTATCCATAATACAATCCAAAAGCATAGTTGTTGCCGATAGTAGTAATATTATTTGCAACACTGCTTCCCCAGCCCCACTGCACAGTTAGTGGTAATGCAATCAGCCCATAGTCCCATACTTCGTATCGGTATTTCCACGTCCTGAATTTGTTTGTCTTGGCGCCGGCGTAGGTGTATTCATATAGAGGATTGATTGCAATAATGTCGCCTCCGGCAATCGGCTTTCCATCAACTTCAAACTTCTTCTTGCATGTGTCACACGGTACCACCACCATCAGCAGAGGCCAATACTTCGATGATGTGTAAGGGCCTGATCCATGAAAAATAGGAGTTAGTTTCTTCACGATAGTAAGTTCATCAGATTGTTTGAATTGCACTTTATTTATGAAAGCTTGGTGACTCTTTTGATTTATAATATTTGGAATAGTTCTTTTTACTGAATCCTTATTCAGTTGACTTTTGTAGTAGTCGAAGTGTGCGACTTTTGTTCCGGGTGGAAGACTTTTTATAAAAAACTCATTATTGCCAGATGGAATTTTTATCCATCTCACTTTAATGTCATTCACACTTGAGAATAACACTTTGCATGAATTTTTATGATTAACATTGAGGGAGACATATTGATTACCATAATTGTCCCAAATGGTAGTGTTAAAAGGAAGATAACAAATAGGGTCATCGATTAGCTTAGTAGGTTGACCTTGTGCATTGGCAGAAAAGCAACACGCTACCAAAAATGAAATCTGTAAAGCGAATTTTATGACTATTTTAATCATAAGATTAAATCAACTTTAATATTTCCTAGACGATTTAAACTTAGAGTATGAATATTAAGCGAAGAGCCGAAGTGTAGTAGAAACTCCTATTCCTTTTTGGTATTTAGTCAATAGGTATTAGCCAACTGGTCGTTATAGTCTGATATTTGTTCGAAGCTCTAAGAGCGTTGGCCTGAAAGGCGAGGGTAAGTAGTCATTAGGCATTCGTCACTGGTTGTCATAGTCAAATCTTTGTTCGAAGCTCTAAGAGCGCTGGACAGACTGAAAGGCGAGGGTGTGAAGGCGTGTGTGTGGAAGCATCTTTCAGTCTTGTCCCGATAGCAATCGGGATTTGGTACTTTTTTGTATCAAGACAAAAAAGGACGAAAAGGAGAAGGAGATATAATTTTTGAAGCCCAAGAAATAATAGTTATTAGTAATCGAGCATTGCTTCGATCGTTAGAGCACTTGAAGGGGGATACTCCTCATACCTATCGGAATTTGGTACTTTTTTGTGCCTGCCTGGGCGTGCCACTTCGGCGAAGGCAAGGTCAAGTCAAAAAAGAACATGAAGGAAGCGATATGCTTTTCAAATTAAGATTTTGGCTTACCATTGCCTGCTGACTATATGTCTATTACCCATTAACTATTAACATTATCTAATCCCTAAATGTTAAATAATAAAATAATCGACCACCTTACTCACTAAACCAGTCATCTGAATAAGAGTGACCATTTCGGCAAGAAAAAACCCCCTTTATTTCCGCCAAGATCAATAACAAAAAGAAAAATTGATCGAAGTATAAATAATTGTTTAACTCAAAATTTCAAAACACAAATGTCAAGTACTGTTGAAACAGGCCACGCAAAAAACGTAGCCACCTTCGAAGACCTCATTGGCTTCTGCAACGCCTATGGCTCCCCCTACAATCCTAAAAAGCCAGTGTTAAAACTCCCGGCGCTGATAGCCCAGCACAAAGCAGCAAACGTAACGTTGCTCGCAGTAAAAGATGCAAAGACCGCCCACGACAAGGCTACCAATGCACGTGAGATAGCATTTAAGCCACTGAGGCAGCTGGCTACAAAAGTGGTAAGTGCGCTGGCCGCAAGCGATGTGATTTCACAAACCGTAGACGATGCCCGCTCTACAAACATGAAAATTCAGGGCCGCCGCGTCAAGGCTTTAAAAAAGCAGGTGGTAGTAGCAGGTGCCGATGCACCCGCACCAGTGAGAACATCGTCCACATCACAACAAAGCTTCGA
Organism: Bacteroidota bacterium; assembly: GCA_013285945.1. Classification (GTDB taxonomy): domain Bacteria; phylum Bacteroidota; class Bacteroidia; order Cytophagales; family Cyclobacteriaceae; genus ELB16-189. The sequence goes on from JABDGP010000039.1 coordinate 5,659, forward strand.
TAAGATGGTAGATCACCTCACACAACTTGTGTCAACAGTTTCCGCTGAGCCCGAATACGACCCCAATGAACGAGAACTGAGTGTGCCCACACTTAATGCCGTGATCGCAGATCTTCGAGCAAAAAATTCTGCTGTCATAGCGACTACAGCCACAGTAAGCAACGCGCGCATTGCCAGAGACAGAGCACTATATGCTGATGTCAGCGGCCTGATCGACACGGCAAATGGAGTAAAGCAATATGTGAAGTCTTTATTCGGCTCCAACAGCCTCGAGTACAAGCAAGTCAGCAAGTTGAAGTTCCTTAACCGTAGTTTGGAATAATAAATAGATGCCTGCAATCATAAATCCGACGGACTTGTCCGCCGGATTTATTACTTGTTTAATAAAGAAGACAGAATTATCCGCAGCATCTGCATCCCTAAATAAAGTAGACAGAAAAAATTATATATTCTCCAGACCTATTTGTAAAAAGATGCATCAGCAAAGTAGTTTGGAGCGTTGTTAAAGTAAATTGGAGCGATGTTAAAATAGTTTGGAGCAGTGATAAAGTAAATTGGAGCAATGGTAAGATAGTTTGGAGCGTTGATAAAGTAAATTGGAGCATTGATAATGTAAATTGGGGTGATGTTAAAATAGTTTCGAGCAGTGATAAAATAAATTGGAGCAGTGATAAAGTAAATTAAAGCGTTGTTAAGATAGTTTGGAGCGTTGGTAAAGTAAATTGGAGCGATGGTAAAATAGTTTGAAGTCTTGATAAAGTAAACTCTGTGGCATCCATCATTGCTCAATAGACACTAAGCAATAGTGATCCTCGATCCAATCTTATTAGAAATACTAAAGTTGAAAACTGGAAGGACGGTAAGTAATAATTATTGGATACCAGTTCCACTACTCACATCTCAATCCGAAATTGTAAGAGTGCTGGCTTGAAAAAAAGCGAGGATGTGAAAGAAGGAGCGGGGAAACATTTTCGGTTTTGCTCCTATTGCCCTATGCCAATGACTATTGTCCAGTGACCAATGCCTATCCCCTAAGGAATTTAAAACTTGCCATGCCACTTGCCGTTCACCTGAAACGTGCCGTCAGTCAGAATTGTCAGAACTATTTTGCGCAATCGCTTTTTCTCACCAGACAAAAAATAGATAGTGATCTCGTTGGCAGCAGCTTTACTTTTCAGATCATCTACAAAACCCATATCAAAGTGAAGTTCGGGCACCGACGATGTTTTGCGGGTCAGTAATTTTTTATCCTCCGAGTCAATAGCAACAATTTTTGCTTCATCTTCACGGATTTTGATTTCAGAAACATTTACTGTCAAAAAAGCCCGTGGAACCTGAATAGTTTTATCGTCTTGCATCTGACCGGTGTTGGAGTACGATGATGACAGCCCAATACCATTTTGCCCTTTGGCTTTGAACTTTAAATCAATCTGTACAAGATATTCACCTTCGTCTTTAAAGGGAATTTCATCTTGAAAGAAGAGAATGGCTATAAAAAGAAAGGAGAGTTTCATGATTCTTAATTGTTCAATATACCGAGGAATAGACTCTCGAACAATTTATACCCGAATCCTGATTGGGTGATTATTCTTAATATAATCAATGCATCCTGTCGCCACGTACCTGCAGCTCTTTCATAATAACTGCCTCTTGCGACAGAAGCTCATGCCAGCGAACATGAACCGCCTGCGCATCACTATATTCCCTGGCTAATGATAGAAACGTTTTGTAATGCCCTGCTTCCGATACCATCAATTCATAATAAAACTGCCCCAATGCTTCGTCACTTATTTCTTTCCATAACAACCGAAACCGCTCACAGCTGCGTGCTTCAATCAGCGCATTGAACAATAATTTTTCAGTTAGCTGCTGCTCACGACTGCCGCCTTTCTTTACAAGATTGCCAAGCTGCTCTACATATTCATCTTTGCGCGGAGGGCCAAGGACAAGGTTTCTTTTCTTTAATTCGTTCAGCACCAAAGTAAAGTGCTGCCATTCTTCGGTAACCACAGGAGTCAGCGTGTCAACCAGTTTTACTTTATCATTGAATAAGACTATTAATGAAATGCAGGAAGACGCAGCTTTTTGTTCGCAGTAGGCATGGTCGGTAAGGATATCACCAATATTCTTTTCAGCGATGTCAACCCAGCGCGGATCAGTTGGCAACTCCAGGCCCAGTACATGCTTCTCCATGATCAATCAAACAAAATCAATTCAAATCCAAAGTCAACTGTATTCCTCACACCAGGATACAACGGCGTGAGCATATAACCCTGTTGGGTAAATTGCTGAAGCAAGTTAATGTATTTCACAAAAAAACGACCGCGTTTAATCCGCCCATTCAGGAAAACATCTGCGTTCCAAAAGGACGGACATGTAAAACTATCCTGTATATAATACTGCTGGATGGAAGGTGCATAACCCAATGCCTTGTAGGCCGATTTTTTATGTGCATCAATTCCAATTTGTATTTGCAACGCCCCGTTGAAGAGCACATTCTCATAACTCAGTTGCACATTGGTAAACCATGTCGGGATACTAATGGCATGATCATCGTTGTTGATCAGCGAAGTGTAGATCACATGCGGTCTTAGATGAAAGCGTTTGAAGAGACGAATCTCCATCCGGGCTTCAGGTGATACTATTTGCTGATTGCCTCCGGATTGCATTGGTAATACTTGGGGCACATCTTTTGGCTGTACAAAATAGATATAGTTGCGAAGCGCTGTATAAGTAAAGCCAGGAGAGATAAACAATGGTCCAAACTGAGCTTTGATACGCCCGCTAAGTTGGTTCGAAAATGTATTACTAAAATTATTGACCCACGAGTTGTAGGCTCCAAAATACCCTTGCTGCATAAAGCCTGGCTTAGCCAATACACTATATAACTCACCATCAAGCCATGGCGTGCGCAGCGCTCCATTGATTTTATAATGACCATCAAGCAAATATTCTGCCTGCCCCGACAATTGACTTACAGAATCAAAGCGGAAAGTGATTCTACTGCCCACATAGTTTTCTATACCCTTAGAGTTAGGTACCTGGCCCTGCAAGCCACTCATGTTGTTGCTATACGATCGTAACTTATAGTAGAAGTCATAAAACAAAAATGCTGCATTGCCTTTTAACCCGATTTCATTTTGAATTACCTGGAAGGTATTGGCATCATTCACAAATGTGGTGTCTGCTTTCTCTGTATTGTATTTAAAATAACTTGTTGTCTCGGGGTTTGGCGTGATGTGAAACGTATTAATCTGCTTGCTGATATCAAATGAGTGATGAAACTGTGCAGCTCTTGCCAACTGATATTGATGATAAAAATGAAACGCATTTCTTATTTCTTCGGTAGACCCGAATGAGCCAGCCGGATTACTCTGGCTTGAGGAAAGGAATGGCGATGCATTGGGATCAAAATAGGCTTTATAAGTAGAATCTACACTCGACAACTTTACTCCTCCGCTTTCCACCACATGGTGGCGTATCCTCCGGTAGCTAAGTAACATCCGGTAACGTTCATCTTTCGATTTATAAGATGTATACACATCATAGTATTGACTTTTCACCTGGTAAATCTTATTTCCCGCATAGGGTAATTGATTTGCTGAAAGAACCGGCCTGTAGTTAAAGCCGAAGTTCCATCTTGCGTGAACGTTACGTGTAAATTCTATGTGAGTGATTGAGCGACCTCTGCCACCCCAAATTATATTAATGCGCGAAAACGGAGATCGTGTATCATAGTGCCGGGGCTCTGCAGTTTCATAATAAAGATCATAAACTTTGAAGCCCGAAGTCGCACCTATTGTACTTTGCACTTGCGGGAAGATCGGATTTAGTGCCGTACCCACATTCCCCAGGTCCTGATATTTGTTTTCAAATCGCTGCACAAAATTCCAGCGATGCAAATTGTAAATAGAAGTATCCAGTGTCTGGTATTTTTTCTTGTTCTCAAAAAGCTCTTGTTCAGTAATAGAAAGCGTGGTCTTAGGACCATAGATAGCCCTCGCCGAATCGTTGACAATTTTAGAACGCGTTCTTTTAGTTGATTTCGGAACGTCATCCTTCGCAGGCTGCTGTACCACCTTTCTGCGGTTGGGAAGATCCTGAGAAAAAGCCTCCTGGCAGAAAAGGCAAATCACTATTAAAATGGAAAAACGGATCAACACACGTTCAAATTTTGAGAGAGTTCAATTGAGACTTTATTCTTTTCGCGATCGAATCATCAAATTCCGAACCATTATTTAAAAAATAGGCCTCTACAGGCAAATAAAACCAAAGTTTCTTGTCAATGACCCCATTTAAAGCAGGCGATATCAGCTTTACCATGTCTTTTTCTGTGGTGAGAACAGATGCCCCGGAGCCTGCTTTCTCCTGAATCATCTTGATGTCTATCGAGAGATATTCGTAGTGATCATCATACCTAAAATGGTGAATTAGTTCAAACTTGGAAGAGACATAATCAATCATTGGCTGTGGATTGGCAATCCCGGTTACCAATATGATTTTATTCTTTATAGGCGCCTCGCCGTCCAATGAAATAAGGTCTTTATAACGAATGCCTGAAAAGAACACAGGTTTTTCGCCAGCATAACTAAGAGCTGCTTTTTTAACCTTCGTTTCCATTTCGACGGAAATGTCTTTGCATTTTGTCACTACCAGAATATCTGCCCGATTACTTCCCATACGAGGTTCGCGGAGCCGGCCCATCGGCAAGACATAATCAGTAAAGAAAGGCTTTGAGAAATCGGTAAGTAAAATCGAAAACAATGGTTTCACCGCCCGATGTTGAAATGCATCATCGAGCAAAATGACCTGAAGAGCAGGCTTACCTGCAAGCAGTTTGTTGATTCCTGCAACACGGTCTTCACAAACAGCAACTGACACCTGCTGATGATATTTTTTATAGAATTGAAATGGTTCGTCGCCAATCGAAAAGGCATCATCTTGCTCGCCTGCCAGCCGAAATCCCTTTGTGTGCCTTCCGTAGCCACGGCTTAAAATAGCTATCGAATAATCCTTCTTTAAAAGTTCCACCAGGTACTCGATCATTGGTGTTTTGCCCGTACCTCCTACATTTAGGTTACCTACACTTATCACAACCCTGTCGAAAGAAGTTGATTTCTTCCACCCCAAGTCATATAGCAGGTTTCGGACATGCGTGACCATTGCATAAAGCCAGGAAAAGGGTGCCAGTAAATACAATAGCATGCGGTCGCGGTCTTTTTCTAATTTTGGTTTCAAAATTAACTAATCGATGACAACAGCAACGATAAAAGATGTAACCAATCATTTGGAGATGCTCGCTCCCAAGTCATATCAGGAGAGCTACGACAACTGTGGCTTGCTTACCGGAAACGCCGATGTTGTTGTAAAAGGCGTCCTGGTGACTCTTGATTGTACCGAAAATGTAGTTGACGAAGCCATCAAGAATAAATGCAACCTTATTGTAGCACATCATCCCATAATCTTTAAGGGATTGAAGAAAATCACCGGCCAGACTTATGTAGAAAGAACGATTATCAAAGCCATCAAGAACGATATTGCCATTTATGCTATACATACCAACCTTGACCATGTGCACACTGGTGTGAATAAAAAGATTGCCGAGAAAATCGGATTGAAGAATGTGAGAATCCTTCGACCCCGGAAAGATACCCTGATGAAGTTGGTCACATTTGTTCCCAAAGAAAAGACCGGAGATGTACTGAATGCCTTGCACAAAGCAGGCGCCGGGAATATAGGCAACTATAAAAATTGCAGTTTTCAGATGATTGGTGAAGGTGCATTTATGCCAACCGGAAACGCTGCGCCTAACATTGGCAAAACAAACCAATTAGAGCATGTTGAAGAAACTCGCATAGAAGTCATTTTTCCTGAACACCTGAGCAGAAAAATAGTAGAGGTGCTTAAACAGGCACATCCTTACGAAGAGGTTGCTTATTACCTTTCAAGGCTTGAAAATGAAAACCAGGAAGTTGGTGCAGGTATGATTGGCGATTTGGAAGTTGCTATGGAACCAATTGCCTTCCTTAGCGGTTTAAAAATACAGATGAACGTAAACCTTATCCGTCACACCGCTCCCTCAAAAAAAGAAGTAAAAAAAATAGCAGTGTGTGGCGGTGCGGGAAGTTTCCTTTTACCGCAGGCTATTTCGCAAGGAGCCGATGTTTTTGTCTCCGCCGATTTCAAATACCATGAGTTTTTCGATGCTGATTCTAAAATCATGATAGCAGACATTGGTCACTATGAAAGTGAACAATTTACAAAAGACTTGCTGGTAGAGGTTTTGAAGGAAAAATTTAGTACTTTTGCGATCATTTTTTCGAAAACGGACACTAACCCACTAAGCTATTTCTAAGTAATGGAAAATCAGACAGTTGTACAGAAGTTGGAAGCGTTAGTAAGACTACAATCCATTGATTCTAAGTTAGACGAGTTAAAAAAATTAAGAGGCGACCTTCCTGACGAGGTTCAGGACCTTGAGGACGAGATGGAAGGCTACAAAGTTCGCCAAAGCCGGTTTGAGACCGAATTGAAGGATCTTGAAGATGCCATCAAAAAAAATAAAGAAGGTATAAAAGAGGCTGAAAAGCTTGTAAAAAAATACAACGATCAGCAGAAGAACGTTAAGAATAACCGAGAATTTGATGCTATTACTAAAGAAGTAGAGCTTCAAGAGCTTGAAGTTCAAATTTGCGAAAAACGTATCAAAGAGGCGAAGGATAAAATTGATGCCAAGAAGACCGAAATCGCTGCAATCGATGCTTTAATCAAAGACCGCGTTCAAGATTTAGATAATAAAAAGGGTGAATTGACCGGGATTCTGGGCGAAAGTCACGAGGAAGAGAAAAAATTGATGGCCGACCGTGAAAAAGCGGCAAAAAAAATAGAGGATAAATTATTAAAGCACTACGATCGTCTGCGCAGCAGCCTTACCAATGGCCTCGCGGTAGTTCGCGTGGTTCGTGGCGCTGCCGAAGGCTGTAACATCATCATCCCTCCTCAAAAAATAGCTGAAATAAGAGAAAAGAAGAAAATCGTTATTGATGAGCACTCAGGCCGCATCCTTGCCGATGTCGATTTAGGCTCAATGGAGGAAGAAGCAAAACCAAAAAAGGCAGCTCCCGTTAAAAGGACAAAAAAAGTTGGCTAATTTTTTTGTAATAAAGACTATAAAAAAAGCAGGCCTTACCGCCTGTTTTTTTTTATCGACTGTGTTTTCCTGCATAGCCACCGATCCTTTATGGCAATTCAGCGACGATCTCCAAAAAGCGTATCAACTAGTACTCAATCTTCAGCCAGACAAAGCGCTTGAACTATTGAATAAAGTTTCTTCACCCTCCGAAGAACTACACAAAATCTATGTTTTGAGCTTATGCGAAACGGTGGACGTCCTTATCACTGAAGATCAAAAGAAGTTTGAACTCCTGGAGACCAATTTCAAGAAACGACTGCAGGTGGTTGAGAATTTGCCAGACGGACCAGAGAAGCTTTTTTTAGAAGCCGAACTCAACTTACAGCGCGGGTTCAACTTACTTAATCTTGATCAAAGCCTGAATGCCGTATTTGCCATTCGTCGGGCTTACAATACAACACAAGAGTGCTTAAAGAAATACCCGTCTTTTATCCCAATTAAGAAAACGAGTGGCGTGATTCAGGTAATGATCGGCTCGGTGCCTGATAAATACCATTGGTTTATGAGTTTATTAGGAATGAGGGGATCAGTGATTGCGGGGCAAAAACAGTTGCACGAGTTGGGTATCTCTAAATCATCACTCAATATTGAAGCCAACATCTTATACTTCATTGTCAAGGGCTTCATCAATCAGCAGTTTTCTGAAGCAGCAAAAGGCCTTATGGAGTGCCTGAAGGAGCAACCGGACAACCGGCTTGTATTATTCGCCACCATTAATATGCTAACCAAAGATGCGCAAAGTGAAAAAGCTTTGGAGCTTATCTCACAACTGGACTTGCACAACCAAGGGCTGCAGATGTATTATATAGAGTACCTGCGTGGTGAGGCTTTATTGAACAAAGGCGAATACAGTAAAGCGATTACTTCTTACCAGAAGTTTATCAAGGGCTATCGTAGCCAAAGCTTTAAGAAAGATTCAAACTATAAGATTGCCCTCTGCTATTGGCTGCTCAATGATGAACCTCAGGCTAAAATATATTTTGATAAAGCTAAAGTAACAGGTCGTACGCAAGCCGACCCAGACAAATATGCCGCCTCACAACTTGAGGAAGACAAACTTCCTAATCCCAAGTTATTGAAAGCGCGCTTTTTTACTGATGGAGGCTATTACAAGGATGCACAAGCAGCAATTCAATCTATTCATGTTTCAGAATTGAAAAACCTTAAGGAGCAAACAGAATATTATTATAGACTGGGCAGACTGGCGCACAAGATGAATGAGCTGGAAAAAGCCAAAATTTATTATCAGGAAACCATAAAACTGGCAAAAGAGAACCCTTGGTATTTCGCTCCCAATGCGGCATTACAACTCGGTTATATCTATAATGAGCAAAGCAACTATCCCGCGGCAAAGAAATATTTTGAACTTGCTTTAACCTATAAAAGGCATGAGTACAAAAGTTCTATCGATGGCAAATCTCGCTCGGCCTTAGAGCAACTGAAGGGCATTAAAGTATAGACCTTTCCTCCATCTCCATCTCAGGGAGTTTCACATTCTTAAGATGGCTTGTGTCGTTGTAATTCCTGACACTAAATAGGTTCTCAGCACCTTCCAGCAAATAAAGGCAAAGGTTGGCATGTTCAAACATGTCCATGCTTTTTAATGGATAATGGAGCAACTGGCAAAGTAAAATTCGCATTGCGCGGCCGTGCATGCAAACCAAAATAGTGTTTTCGTCTTTACTATTTATGATTTTGTCAATCACAGGCAGCTGGCGAGCGGCTACTTCATCAGGGCTCTCGCCTCCTTTAATTCGCAGCGAAGTGTTGCCACCTTGCCACTGCTGAAGCATCCAATGGTAATAGGCGTCTTCATCGGGAGTGATCTTCTGGCCTTCGTTTGAACCCCAACTGATCTCGTTCAATCCTGCAACAGATTCATGTGGTGTTCCCAATCGAATAAAATCAGCTACAGTTTCGTGAGTTCTTTTTAGAGTTGATGTGTAAATCTTATCAAATGCTACAGAATGATATGCTTCGAAGAATGCTTTGGCTTGAAGGCGTCCCATCGCATTTAGAGAAGAGTCAACACCACTTCCTTGCACAATACCCTGCAAATTGAAATCAGTTTGCCCGTGGCGAATAAGGTATATTTTTTTGCTGGTCAATTTCCGTTAATTTGGGCGCAAAAATAGGGAAATACTTCAATCTTCAATCACAGTCCTTACTCACATTATCATGTCAAATTTTAACCCGGGTATTACGTTGGAGATTTTGAACAAGATGTCGGCCAATACGATGGTTGAACACTTGGGCATTCAGTATACCCGCTTGGGTGATGATTTTATAGAGGCAAAAATGCCTGTGGATCATCGAACTCATCAGCCGCTTGGGTTGTTACACGGTGGCGCTTCGGTTGCTCTTGCCGAAACACTTGGTAGTGTAGCGGCCATGTGCTGTCTTGACGTGAATGCTCAATATTGTGTGGGTATAGAAATTAATGCTAACCACATAAAGAGTGTCCGCAGCGGTCTTGTGACCGGCACTGTAAGACCTCTGCATGTAGGGAAAAAGACTCATGTGTGGGAAATCAGAATTGTAAGTGAAAAGGAAGAGTTGGTTTGTATTAGTCGAATAACATTAGCCATTCTTGATAAAAAGGTATGAGCATAATTACAAAAGATTATCGCAGAGCAGGTGAGAAACCTTTTGTCGACGAGCTTATCCCGAAAATATTTCAACTCGGTGGTTCATTCATGTTATGGAGACTGCCAGCAAGCAATGAGAAGAATCTGATTGTGTGTAACACAGGAGGAATCGCACAAGACGAAATAACACTTGAAGGTTCACAATCCGGATTCGCGTTTGCCCCCTTTAATCCTGCGCAAAGGAAATTCTTTTTTAATGCCGACCTCGTTTTCCGGTTTAAGGAAGGAGAAATAGTAGAAGGCCCTGACCTAAGCGATACAACCTATTTTACAACTCAAACCGGTGACACAGACAGGCAAGAGAAGAAACATTTACGCTACTATACTTCTGGAAAGGAATCGAAAGAAATGACAGATTTTTCAAGCCTTGTAAGTGAATGCATCAAAACAATAGAGAGTGGCGCGATTGAAAAAATTGTTCCATCAAAATTTCAGGACATCGATTTGCCCCAGGATTTTGATTTACTCAAAACGTTTAATCGCATGTGCGATCGGCATCCGGATGCTTTTGTTTCGCTTGTGTCGTCCCCAGATACAGGAACATGGCTTGGTGCTTCGCCCGAATTACTTGCCAGCGTTGATGCCAATGAAAAGTTCAAGACAATAGCACTAGCCGGCACACAACGATATGAGCCCAGGATGAACTTGAAATCTGTTGCCTGGACTCAAAAAGAAATTGAAGAGCAAGCTTTGGTAAGCCGATACATAATTAATTGCTTTAAGAAAATACGTGTACGAGAATATGCCGAGCATGGACCTCGAACAGTTGTGGCGGGAAGCCTCCTACATTTGCGTACAGACTACGAAGTAGATACTAAAGAAGTTAATTTTCCGCAACTGGGTTCGGTGATGCTGAAGTTGCTTCATCCTACATCTGCCGTGTGTGGAATGCCATTACAACCGGCTTTGGATTTCCTAAAAACAAATGAAAATTACGATCGTGAATTTTACAGTGGCTATCTGGGGCCTGTAAATTTTGATAATGAAAGTAAGTTATTTGTGAACCTGCGATGTATGCAACTCTTTGAAAAGTCGGCGCGCATATACGCCGGCGCAGGTGTAACGGCTGATTCAATTCCCGAAAAAGAAAGTGAGGAGGTTGAAATGAAAATCAATACTCTTTCAAAAATTATTAACTCCTGAAAGTTTGCGCCTCCAACCCATACTTGACATTGCCGAACTATGCGTCCAGAAAGGTGCAATACAAGCTGTTGTTTGCCCGGGAAGTCGCTGTGCTCCACTTACACTTGCATTTGCCCGACATGAAGGTATCACAGTCCGTACGTTCAGTGATGAACGTAGTGCAGCTTTTGTTGCTATGGGTATCGCCCAACAAACTCTGTCTCCTTCGATTTTAGTCTGTACTTCTGGATCTGCTGCTTATAATTTTGCACCCGCTGTAGCAGAAGCTTTTTTTCAGGAAATCCCGCTACTTGTTTTTACGTCTGACAGGCCTAAAGAATGGATCGATCAATTGGACGGACAAACAATTCGACAAAACAATATTTTTGGAGCCCATGTAAAGAAATCGTTTACACTCCCAGAAGATTACGACCACCCAGACTCCGTTTGGTTTATTCACAGAGTAATTAATGAAGCAATCAATCTCTCTCAGGAATTCCCTAAGGGACCGGTACATATTAATGCTCCCTTTCGAGAGCCTCTTTACCCTGCAAAAGGTGAAAAGATAACGTTCAGTAAAAACATAAAAGTAATTAGTACGTCAACTTTTACTGAAAGCCTATCGGAGATTGAAGTTGCAGAGTTTAAAAAGAAGTTAGGTAGCTTTTCTAAAGTCCTGGTTGTGGCGGGACAAAATGATTTTAATGATGAATTGACTAAGGGCATAGACAAGTTTTCTAACACAAACCATGCTCCGTTAGTTGGCGATATCATTTCTAATCTTCACTCACTTGAAGCCACGGTTCGTTACTCTGATTCTTTCTTGTCGGCATGTGATGAAGATGTGCAGCGTTCCTTACAGCCTGAGCTTCTTATCTCGTTTGGAAAATCTATTATTTCAAAAAACACAAAAGTATTTCTTAGGAAATATAAACCAAAAGAACATTGGCACATTCAGCAGGCGGGCACACCTGCAGATACATTTCAGTCGCTCACTAAAGTAATACGGTGTGAGCCGAAGTTGTTTTTTAAATTACTTGCATTAGATAAAAAGGAAGAAGGTTTCGCCAATCAGAAAAAAGAGAATTATTTACGCCTATGGCAGGCCGAAGAACACCGCACAGTTCATTCGATGAATAGTTATTTCGAAGACTCTGCATTTTCTGAAATTTCATTGCTCAAAGAATTCATGTCGGTTTTACCTCTTCGTTGCAATCTTCATTTGGCCAACAGCATGGCAGTTCGTTATGCAAACCTCATTGGAATTGCTGCTGGTAAAAAAGGAATTCATGTGTATGCCAATCGAGGTGCCAGCGGAATAGACGGTTGCACCAGTACTTCAGTAGGGCATGCTCTTAGCAATGAAGCACCAAATTTCCTTATCACCGGTGATATGGCATTCTTCTACGATCGAAATGCATTTTGGCATAACTATCAATTACCCAACCTGCATGTGTTGGTACTAAACAATCATGGCGGGATAATTTTCAATATGATTGACGGGCCAGGCAACGTACCTGAACTTGACAAACTGTTTGTTACCGAGCAATCATTGACAGCTAAGCATCTCACCAACGAATTTGGATTTGATTACTTACCTGTAGATTCGCTTAAGAAAATTAAAAATAGCCTTAAAGAGTTTTTCATCTTTGAAGGGAAAACAAAAATACTTGAGCTCGAAAGCGGGCAAAAGGAAAACATCGAAGCATTCAAAAAATTTAAAGAACAAATCAAAAAAGGATATGGAGCTTAAATACGATTGGAAACAGGTGAAAGAATACCAGGAAATTTTGTTTCACAAATACAACGGCATTGCACGCATTAGCATCAACAGACCGAAAGTTCACAATGCATTTACACCGCTAACGGTAACTGAAATGATCGATGCGATGAATGTTTGTCGTGAAGACACTGAGGTAGGTGTAATAATATTAACAGGTGAAGGAGGCAAAGCCTTCTGTAGTGGCGGAGATCAAAGTGTGCGCGGCCATGGAGGTTATGTAGGTAAAGACACAGTGCCCCGGTTGAATGTATTAGATCTACAAAAAATTATTCGGTCCATTTCAAAACCAGTGATAGCTGCTGTAGCCGGCTGGGCGATTGGTGGTGGGCATGTACTTCATGTTGTTTGCGATTTGACTATCGCAGCTGATAATGCACGATTTGGGCAAACCGGACCAATAGTTGGAAGCTTTGACGGAGGGTTTGGTGCTTCTTATCTCGCACGGATTGTCGGGCAGAAAAAAGCGAGAGAGATATGGTATCTCTGCGACCAATACGATGCACAGGAAGCACTTGATATGGGATTGGTGAATAAAGTTGTTCCGTTAGATAAGCTTGAAGAAACATATGTGGCCTGGGCCAATAAGATTTTAAAGAAAAGCCCGTTGGCAATACGCATGCTCAAGTGTTCTTTCAATGCCGAGCTCGATGGGCAGGCAGGCATTCAGGAGCTGGCTGGAAACGCTACACTACTTTATTATTTAAGTGATGAAGCCAAAGAAGGCAAAAATGCGTTCATGGAAAAACGCGAGCCTGACTTCTCTAAGTTCCCAAAATTCCCTTGACAACTGTAATGAATGACAACCTTTCCATCGGAAGCGAGATTCTATGCTTTTCGGCTAGGGCCGAAAAAAGATTTACGGAAATCGATTATTGAATTTGCTGAAGAAAATAATATCAAAGCCGGAAGTATTGTTACTTGTGTCGGGAGCCTTGAGCAATTTCACATTCGGTTCGCGAATCAAGGTGAGAGCGAAGTACGAATCGGGCATTTTGAAATCGTGTCGCTTACTGGAACATTTTCAAATACGTCATGTCACTTGCACATTTCTGTTGCTGATCAAACCGGTCAAGCTGTTGGCGGGCATTTACTGAATGAAAATTTTATTTACACAACTGCAGAACTAGTTGTAGCCGACCTGTCGGGTCTTGAGTTTACCCGCGAAACAGATGCTACCTACGGATATGCAGAGTTGGTTATACATTCAAAAGAACTAAAAAAGCAATAACGAATGCCTGGGATAACTCTCAATGGCAATTATTACAGCTACGAAAATCTTCGTGAAAAATTATTCAGGGAAAATGCAAGCGCGTTTGAAAAGACAACGTTGGAGTTTTGCCATGCCTGGCTTAATGACCAAAACGAATTTACCATACAAACTTCAGGGTCAACAGGGGCCCCTAAATCAATAGCACTTCTACGCGCTCAGATGGAAGTAAGCGCAAGGCAAACAATTCAGGCTTTACATTTAAGATCAAGTGACACCTCACTAGTCTGTTTAGATACAAAATACATTGCCGGCCAAATGATGCTGGTACGAAGCATGGTACTTGGGATGAATGCAACTGTTGTAGAACCTTCGGCGAATCCATTTGATAGCATTGGTGAACAGCAAACCATTGATTTTGTTGCTCTGGTACCTTATCAACTTGAAAACATCTTAGACAACACTCCTGAAAATTTGAATAAAGTCAGGTGTGCTATTATTGGCGGTGCTCCTGTCAATCTTTCACTAAAAGAAAAGGTCAAAAAAAGCGCCTGTGCCATTTACGCTACTTATGGTATGACAGAAACTATCTCTCATATAGCATTGCAGAAAATGAATGGAACAGACGCGCAGGAATATTTTGACGCTTTCGATGATATAGATTTGAGGCTAGACGATCGTGGTTGTTTGATAATCAAGACAGTTTATCTAAATGAAATTATTACCAATGATCTGGTGGAATTGGTTGATAAGAGAAAATTCAAGTGGCTGGGGAGAATTGATAACGTCATAAACTCTGGCGGTGTAAAAGTAATTCCTGAGAAAGTAGAAGCAGTCTTTGAAAGAGTATTGATTGGCCATTCTATCAGTCAACGTTTTTTTATAGGAAGTTTGATTGACGAAAAACTGGGGCAGCGCGTAATCATGATTGTTGAAGGAGCGGCATTCGCTTCTGATCTCCAGGATCAAATACTCACTATGGCAAGCTTGCATCTGACTAAATATGAGTTGCCGAAGGAACTTAAATTTGTCAACACGTTTGTTGAGACAGCTTCGGGGAAAATCAACCGATTTGCGACTTTGTCGATGCTCAGTTAGGCTTCATCTTCTGCGAATGTGAGCACATATCCATTGTTATCAACGATGGAGAATTCAGTTGATCCATAAAAGGTCTTGTTCAATTCAACCACTACTTTAGCGTGGGTCTTTATCTTTTCATGAAAAGCGCGAATTCCTTTTAATTTAATATAAAATAGCAGCGAGCCTCCTTCTTTTCTACTCACTTCGGGAAGGACGTTGCTTAAACTATTGAAAGTTTGAAACATAACCGTGACACTTCCATTGGCAAGCATAGCCCAGTCATAGTTTCCCGTTTCCGGTACGGACATAATTTTCTCAAAGCCAAATTGATTGTAGAATGCAATTGTGGCATTCATGTCCTTTACAAAAATGTTGGGTGATAAACTTTCCATACTTATTCGTGTTTTTGATTGATCTATTAGTCAAATAATGATTTGTAGAAGTCACCTCACCCTTGCCCCTTTCAATAATGAAAGGAGCGCTGGGATCGGCTAACCGCTAAGTTATTTCTTTAAATTTTTGTCGGATTTCAACTGGAACAGTTCTTTCTGTAAATCTAAAACCACACTCGCCAATTGATCTACAGAAACTTCGGGCTTGGTCTCCACATCGGGGAACTGCACACTGATGTAAGCCTTTGCTGACCATGCTTCCATTACATCATCGCCATCGATCTGGTAAGGAGCATACTGGCGGTTGTCGGAGACCAGAAACAGTTTCCCATTTTCATCGAGGTAATTAAACACACGCTTATAAACTATGCCTTCGTGTTGCGTTACTAATATGTAAGTCTTGCCGCTTTTGATATCGTTAAGTTTTTCAACGTATTCGCCAACGATAATTGAGCCTGGCATAAGTGGCAGCATTGAGTCGCCCTTTATTTCGAAGGCGCGGAAGGTACCTTGCCTGAGCATGGGTAGATTAAAGCGAGGTAACTCTTTCACATACTCTGCATCAGCATAGCCATTGAGATATCCGGCTGAAGCCTTTGCTGGAACAAACTCTATATTTTCTTTTCGTTGGCTGTCAACGGTTACTACCAACACTTCTTTTCCACGGTTATAAACTCCCGGCTTTTTCGGTTCGGATTTGGTTAGGTCTACGCCCACCAGTGAATCTACCGACAAACCAAATACTGCTGCCATCTTTTGCAAGAGCTCCACCCGTGGTTCGGCGCGGCCTTCTTCATAAGCACCCACCAGTGAGCGCTTGATGCCCAGTTTTTGTGCAAATTCATCTTGTGTCAATTGCAGTTTTTTGCGCAATGCACGAATGTTTTCGTTGAGGCTTACCATAGGTTTACTTTTTAAATATTAAAATCTTCCCGGAGTTATTTTGCCGGTTGCCAAATGAAAAAAGATTGCGCTGGAAATAATGTTCAGTGTTGGCCATAGCTTTGATATGGCGATCGATTTTTGCGATTACATCGCTAACGGACGTCTTTGGTTCTGCTAAGAGATAACCATAGAAACCGCTGGCTTGTCCTTCAGTTGAAAAGTCGATTTGGAACCGGCCAGAGCTCAGCTTCTTACTTTTCAATTTTAATTTCAGCGCACTCATTAACTAAAAATTTTAGCTAAATAAGTATCGATTTGGAATAAAAGCAAGTAAATAACTAAATATTTTAGTTTTCCTGACTGGAATAGCAAACGTAGTGCTCGGTTCTTTAGAATAGTGGCTTGCTTCCTTGAAAATATGGTCTAAAGCGCTTCCAACAGCTCGCTCTGCTCTCCCTCATGGGTCAGCGTGAGCCTGTGCATCGCTCGTGTACAAGCGATATATAGCATGCGCCGATCCATGTCTGATTGATAGTGGATAGTTGAAGCGAATGGTACAATGACCTCGTCGAACTCCAGGCCTTTGGCCAAATGCGCGCTTACAATGATCACGCCCTGTGAAAATGACGTACTGGCCGGGTTGAGCAGGTGAGCTTTCTCCCACTTGATTTCCTCAAACAACGAATTAGCCTGTTGCTGGGTCTTGCAAATAATGCCCAGAGAATGATGGCCTGATTTCTCGAATTCAACTACCCTCTCACGGATGGCCTCGATCTCCTTGTCGTGAGTGGCAAAGCCAAGTACTTGCGGCTTTTCGCCGTGGCGTTCCATTGCAATAAGGCCGGGAGTAGGCAGGATGCCCGAAGCAAACTGACTGATTTCCCAAGTGCAACGGTAGCTGCGATACATCTTCACCAGTTCGCCTTGCGGAAAGACTTCTTCAATATCTTCAGCGGCAGAGGCGCCGTACGGGTTTACCGACTGGTTGATATCGCCCAGGATTGTTTTCCTGCATTTGAAGACACGCGCGAGCACTGCGTATTGCACAGGCGTGTAGTCTTGCATCTCGTCGATTAGCAAATGCTTGACATGATCGTAGGTGTCCATGCCCTCCAGCCGGATCTTGCAGTATATCAGTGGATACACACCGGCATATTCCAGCTGTGTACCCGGCATCACTCTAAACATTTCTGGTTTGCCTATCCACGAGTAGAAGTCTTTGTATATCTCAAAAGGGCTGCGAATGTTGAACATGCGTGGTACTGCTTCGTGCACACGTGCTTTCTCACTACCTGTGAGCTTGCGTCTCACTTCTTTCCTGATGTATTGCAACACTTCCTGTACCACCTCCGGTATCCGCCTGTGCATAGGCATCCGTTGCCAGGCCTTAAATTTTTCGACGACAAAAGGAAAAGGCACCACTATGCCGGCCACCTTTAGCTCCACATGTGTAAGTGAAGTGTTTTCCAAGTGAATCAAATACTTATTGAGCAGCTTCACGAATTCAAAGGTCGACTTGTATTTTAACCGTTCGATAAACTGCGGGTGGGGCCGCTCCAGTAATGTGGTTACTTGCTGAAAGAATGTCTGAAAAGGATATCTTTTCTCGAGTATCTCAGACGCCAATTCTTCTATTTCCATTTCAGGAATTTGCTCCTCTCCAAGCTCCGGCAAGACATTGCTGATGTAATCGGCAAATACCTTGTTGGGAGATAAGATCAAAACATCTTTAGCACGGATCGAGTCACGGAAGCGATACAGCATGAAGGCGATCCGGTGAAGGGCGATAGATGTTTTTCCTGAGCCGGCCACTCCCTGAATGATCATCACCTGTGCATGCTCGTTGCGGATTACTTGATTTTGGTCGCGCTGAATTGTAGCCGCGATATTTTTCATGTGGTCGTCGGCAGACTTACTCAGTTCCCGCTGCAGGACTTCATCATGAATGCTCACCGCACTTTCGATCATAAACTCCATCACGCCATCGCGGATCTTATACTGGCGCTTCAAGCTGATGTCCCCTGTCACCACGCCTGATGGAGTCTTGTATTGTGCTTCTCCCAATTCAAAATCATAGAACATCGAGGAAATGGGGGCACGCCAATCGTAGATGAGGTTGAGGCGCTGCGCTCCATCGATAAAAGTTGTGAGACCTACGTATACAGACAACTCTTTATCGTTCCCATTCGCGCGAAAATCTATCCGGCCAAAATATGGAGACGATACCAGTTTCATCAGCCGGCGCCTTTGCTCCACAGTCTCTTCTCCGGTGTTGGCCATGCGGTTGATGGACTGCCACGCCGCCACCATGTCGGCCTCATCCAGGCCCGATTGGTGTTCATGAAGGTATTCTTTGGTTTGTCTTAGCTCATCCGAAAATTCGTTGACGCGGGAGGCCGTACGCTGCAGTGCAAAGGAAATACGCTCCTTGATCTCTTCCAGGTAATTGCGTTCGTCTTGTTCGGTTGGGTTGACCATTCTTTTGATTAGAGAATGCGAATATAAGTGCTCTTCGTGTTTCAAATAAAGATTTGAGTGCTTGAACTAACTCCCATTGCCCAATACCAGATGACTTGCTTAAGTACATGCAATGCTTGCCTGGTTATTTAAATGAGTTACAGATGAGTAGAGTTTCAAATAAAGCACTACCCCAGAAATGTGCCTACTGCCTCAAACATTCTCACTGTCATTAGTAAAACGCAGCACTGAATTTAGCTTTGAGGTCATCGCAGAAAAGAAATAGATAACTGTAGCCAACATTATCTCCCAAAAGAACAGGGTTAATATGATAAAGAACCTGATTGCTATTTCAATGGTATTCACTGCTGTGGAAGGTTAATCATCCTTTCTACTTTTACTTTAAACTTCTACCCTCACTTTTCCCTCACCCATTTTCTAATCGCCCACCTTGAAGCCCAAATGCTTAATGCCACTATTGCCACCAGGGCCACACTCGCGCCCAATGCGAATAAGGTGACTTCGGTATCAGTTGAAAGGTCTAAATGCATTTTTACGGATTTGCTAATGTAAGTGGTATTTCACTACTCATCTAGGGGAAAAAACCCCGTGATACCCCGTATTTTTCCCATTGTTGTGCTGAGATGGTGAGAGGATTATATTGGTTTAGCGCTTTTATTAGTCGGAAAGCGGCTTTTATACCGTTGAGATTAGTATTCATTGACGGCCAGGCAATTGAATATAACTTAGCTTTTCTTTTGTAGTAAATGCTTTTCGAGATATGACAGACTCATCAACGATTACCTCGCAATCATCGTCAATCCCTTCATCCCGCATTTATTCGGTTGATATGCTTCGTGGAGTTGTGATGATTATCATGGCACTTGACCATGTGCGCGAGTATTGGAGCCAAACACCCTTTCGGCCCGAAGACCTTAATCAAACCGATGTACCACTCTTCTTCACGCGCTGGATCACTTACTTCTGTGCGCCAATCTTTGTTTTCCTTTCGGGGATAGGTGTGTATTTGTACGGCCGCAAAGTGAACAGCCTTCGGGCAGTGAGCAAGTACTTACTTACACGTGGCTTGTGGCTGGTGGTGCTCGAAGTAGTTGTTGTTAGTTTTCTACTACAGTTCGGCTACAACTTTATTATCATCCAGGTGATCTGGGTGATCGGGTGGGGGATGATCCTGCTTGCAGGACTCATCTGGTTGCCGCGGTGGGTGCTGATCGCATTTGTCGCGCTTCTGATTTGCGGCCATAATCTTTTTTTGGATGTGCCAGCGGCAGACAACTTCCTTCTCGCGATGCTTCACAATAGTCCGTTTGTATTCTTTACCTCTTCACTGCCTCCTCTTTTATTTTCTTATGTGCTGATTCCATGGGTAGCGGTGCTGGCGCTGGGCTACCTGATAGGGGCCTGGTATGATAAGCCGGTTGAGCAGCAGAGGACCCTTTTCAGGATATCCGGAATCTCTCTTCTCATCTTTTTTGTAGTGCTTCGTGCACTCAATGTTTATGGCGATCCAGTTCCATGGAGTGTGCAGCCGCGTGGCTTAGCGTATACTTTTCTTTCATTCGTAAGTGTACTTAAATATCCCCCGTCGCTGCTGTTTCTGTCCCTCACGCTTGGATCAGGAATGTTGATGCTGTCTTTCTTTTATAAGAATCCGGGACGGATCGGGAAGTTCGTGTTAACCTTTGGCAAAGTTCCCATGTTCTATTACCTGCTTCACATACCGCTTATTGTAGGAAGCGCAGTTATCTGGGCCTGGATTGCCTTTGATAAGTTTACGATCGTTGCGTTCAGCTCATCAATGAAAGAGTTTCCTTCGGATTATGCGCCAAGCTTACTTCGGGCGTATGTGGTCTGGGTGGTTGTCGTGCTCATTCTTTATTTCCCATGCCGTTGGTATGCGCGGTATAAAAGCTCACATCGGTATTGGTGGCTAACCTACCTGTAATGAAATAAATGACAATAGCAGTACAGACTGATTCTCTCGCAGTTGCAATTGTATAGTAGTAGTTAGTAGTAGTTATTGATTTCTTAACACTTGATGCTGCCTCAACTCACTGCAATAACTTTGCTAAAGAAAGCATTGGTGACGGATGGAGCGGGGTTAACTATTCTGTTCCTTTCTCGATACTAATAGATTGAGTGTGAGGCGCCTTCCCTGAAGACGACTCCGACTGACATCGCACCTTAATAAATTTCCGGCTTCATTTTATCCCTGTGTTAACAACTGTAAGGTTATGATCACTTATCCCTTCCATTTTATATAAATTCAGAATTTATCCAAACCAACGTAATAAAAAGGTAACGCCCCGAAAATTCAGACGTAACACTATTCACGTAGTGTTGCGCATCGAATCAAAAAAATCGTTGACTACGGATGTTGCTCTCTTATAAACTACTGAAGCATGCATGCTTACTTACTCTGTTTCTGTCCTTATCTCATCTTGCCAACTCCACAGTAATCCGCGGAACCGTACTTGATCTAAAAACAAGAGAACCTCTTATCGGGGCCACTGTTTTTATTAAAGAGATTAATGTCGGTGCTTCTGTCAGCCTCTCAGGTACATTTAAGCTCGCCGTTTCCGATCCGCGTCAATACACACTCGTCTGCAGTTTTATAGGATATAAATCCTTAGAGAAAGTAGTTACCATCACTTCTGAAGAGAAGCTTCAGATTGACTTTGATTTGGAGGAAAACAGCAACGAGTTAAACGAAATAGTTGTCGTTGGAGTGTTGGACAAGACGTCCGATGAGTTCGCTCTTCACACAGAGAAAAATTCGGAGAGTATAGTCAATGTAATGTCAGCTAAGACGATACAGCTGATGCCAGATATTACTGTAGCCAATATTCTTCAACGCTTTTCCGGCGTATCCGTGGATCGCAATAGTAGTGGCGATGCTCAATATGCCGTCATACGCGGAATGCCCCAACGATATAACTATACGCTGATCAATGGTATAAAAATCCCGAGCCCTGATGATAAGAATCGCTATGTGCCGATGGATCTTTTTCCTGCCGACCTATTAGATCGACTTGAGGTGATCAAAGCATTGACCCCTTCGATGGAAGGTGATGCCACTGGTGGGGCGATGAATTTAGTGATGAAAGATGCACCCGCCACTTTTACAGTTCATGCCAGTGCAGCCACAGGAACAAATGCGATTGCCGCACAACGCGGCTTCAGTACATTCTCGGGGTGGCAAGAAAAAGCTCCTGCGCAAACACAAGCTCCCGAATATCTAGCCACGCCTTCTGATTTCACATATAAAAATTTTCAATACAATAATGTAGCCCCCGTAAATCAGGTTTATAATTTTTCAATTGGCGATAGGTTGACCAGAGACAAAAAACTTGGAGCAATTGTGGCGGCAAGCTATCAAGACTTGTACCGAGGAACGAACAGCACATTTATTAAACCCGATAATCAAACTCAAGCTCCAAACAATCTTCCCGTCTTTGATGATATTTTAGTTCGTCAGTATTCTAATCATCAAAAACGATTAGGCACTCATCTCAAAGCAGACTACCGTTTCAATGATAAAAATCAGTTGAAGTTATACGGCATGTTTGTAGAGTTGGAAGACATTCAACACAGGCACACCATTGATACGATACTTGGTATTGGTGGTCGGGTTGGATTTGGTACGGGGGATACGCATGTCTTGGACCGCTCCAAGGTTCAGAAACAAAAAATAGTCAACGTTACCTTACAGGGAGATCATAGTCTGAGTCAAGCCTTTCGTGTCAATTGGTCTGCTGTTTATTCTAAAGCAAGCAACAATGCACCGGATTGGTCAGAATATGAAATTCAGCAAGGAAGCAGCAAATCCGATGTTCCCCATTTTTATGACTTCAACAGGCGTTGGCTTACCAATTATGATGAAGATTATACAGGTTATTTGAATCTGTATTACAATAAAAACATTGGAAGTAATAACCTTGAAATTTCTTCAGGTGGTTTATACCGCACTAAATCGCGGGATACCAAATACTATTCTTATCAGTTTACGCCACACCAAGATAGCAATGGTAATTATCCCTCGTTTTACAATGGGGTTGATGCGATCGGCCCACAATATTGGTCGGGAGGCGGGGATGGAAGCTTAGTTAATCCTAACACCTATACTGCGCATGAGCAGATTGCGGCAGCCTACATTCAAGGAAAAATTTTACTTGCGCAAAAATGGGAAATTATTGGTGGTGCGCGCGCAGAACACACGTATCAGGATTGGTTAAACCCCATGCCTACTACTTTTCCGGGAAAAGACGGCACGAAAGCATACACCGACATTTTGCCAAGCATAAATGTAAAATACAGAGTTACACCTAATGATAATTTGCGTGCAGACTATTTCAAGTCGATCAACAGACCAAGCCTTTTTGAGATTAATCCTTATAACATTCAGGGCGATACTTACAACGAAGTAGGTAATCCTTATTTGAAACACGCCATCATAAACAACATTGATCTCAGGTATGAGAAGTTCACTAAAACATTAGATCAAATTTCACTCGGCGTTTTCTATAAACAGATTGATAATCCGATCGAACAACTTTGGCACAAAGATTCAGTGGCTAGTTCGGGTAATGTGATCGGCCCTTATAACTCAAACTCTGCGCGGAACTTTGGTATTGAACTTGCATTGACTAAGTATTGGGGGAGTTTTGGTATCTCTGGAAATTACACGTACACCAATTCACAGATTACCACCACCAAACAATATGCCGGAGCAAACGGCATCATAAATGTAAATCAAACACGGCCCTTACAAGGTCAGGCGCCACACATCGCTAATCTATCGCTTTTGTACAAGGATGTTGGGCATGGGCTCAGCCTTCAGTTGGCATTGGCATATACAGGCACGCGCATCACATATGTATCACCTTACCAAAACCTGGATTATTGGCAGCAGCCTTATTTCATCATGGATTTCTCATTGGAGAAAAACTTCCTGACCTATTTTTCATTTTACCTGAAGGCGCAAAACCTGCTTAATACACCGTATCAAGTTTATATACATCATGAATCTAGTGAGTATATGAGTGGTGTTAATGTATTGCCCCTGCAGACTGACAAGAGCAGAATATTGGTACAGCGTGAATATTACGGACAGAATTTTATCGCGGGCTTCCGCTTCAAGTTTTCTAAATAATAAATAACCATAACCAATCTAAATCAACGAAAAATGAAAACCCAAAAAATGCTTGCAGTAACCACCGTAGTTGTGGCAATCATAATGCTTGCTTCATGCTCGAAGGAAAGTACCACAGTTTCCAAGCCGCAGTTCAAAGCGGGCGCGGCAATTTCAGGCGATTCGCTAACTAGTGGTGCCAGCAATCCTGTAAAAGGAACTATGCTTTCAGGCAAGACCTTTTATTTCAGCGGACCGGTCTATGTCAATAAAGGTGATACGCTGGTAATGCAAAGCGGTGTGAAGTTATTGGCCAAAAGCCCAAGAGCCATGTTGATCATCAACGGTGTATTTATTTCTTTGGGAACAAAGCAAAACCCTAACTGGATCACTGGTGTAGACGCATACAATAATCCTTCGCAATACAAACTGACTTCTTACACAGACCCTAACTCCGACCCAGGGTTAACCAGCGGTGGTAATGCTGGTACATATCCCAGACAGTGGGGCGGTATTCAGTGTGGTACTACCGCTACGATGTTCAACGTGAAGTGGACACACCTTGACTTTGCCGGCGGTTTGGTGACCAACACCAGCCCCGTGGTTACAGGCTTTGTTTACAGCGCCGGTAATACTTTGTTTGCAACTTGTTTCCAAAACCCTGCCGGAGTTTATATTCTCGAAGATTCGTGGATATATGGCACCACTTCCGATGTCGCACGGATCACCCATGGCTCAGTTCACTTCATGAGAAATACTGTTGAAAAAGTCGGTTACAACGACGGCGATGCATTCAACACAAAAGGCGAAGCTTCAGGTAACATGGCTTATAACTTGTTTATCGGTACATCTAAGGGTGGGACTAAAGCTTCTGCAAAAGGTCCTTCATCAGGAGGACCATTCCCATACGGTAAAGTCAACATGTATAACAACACGTACGTCAATTGTGGCTATAGAAGTCTTGATCCTGACCGCGGCGCTAATGTAGACATTGAGCAAGGTGCTAGCGGCTATGTTTATAACAACATTATAGTTAACTGTAGAACGGGTATTCGTTTTGTGGAAAGCCCTGTGGCCGATACCGTCAACTCTGCCTATGGAAATAACCTTTACTATGCTGACTCATTAAATATAGCTGGTCAGTTCATGCCTTCGAGCCACTTGGGCAAATACAACACTACTGATATACCTTTGCCAAGCTCTTATTATACTTTCCCTAACCAAAAATATTGGTTCGTAGTTAAGGGCACTCCACAAGCGGTTGCTGGTGGGACGTGGACCAACGGATATGATGCCACAAGCTTGGTTCGTAAAAATAGCCCGGTGTTTGTCAACTATCCTTTGCCTGCTCCAGTGGGTACTGCTACCTACGGTCCTCATTTAGGCAGCATGACCTGGCAGGGCAATTCTGATTTCCATTTGCAATCAAGCTCTCCTGCCATTGGAAAAGGTTACACCAGCTTCTCAGCAGTGGTGACTCCGATATCGTCAATCACCAACCCTGATTTGGCGGCTACTTTTACATCTCCCAATATAGACTTGGGTGCATTCCCTACCGATGGAACAGGCAACCAACATAACTAAGACGATTTGATTTCTTTAAGAGGAGTGAATGGAATTTCTATTCACTCCTTTTTCATTTACAATTATGAACCGCCGCATTTTACTTATTCTCCTGCTTCTGTTTTCGAAAGCCGCCGTTGCTCAAGACAAAAAGGAATCATTTTCGATCATTGCTTTTGGTGATATGCCTTATTTCCTTCCCAAAGATTTTACTCGATTCGAGAACTTAATTAAGGAAGTGAACAATCAAGCGCAAGCA
>JABDGP010000040.1 GCA_013285945.1 Bacteroidota bacterium
TTTTCAAATATTTTGTCGTAGATCTGTGTGCAAATTTCTTTATCTAGTTCTTTAGCACATTTCCCTGTTACTTTGATATAATCCTTATCACTCTCACCAGTTATTTCCCTTATTCTGCGAGTTTGATTCAAGATGTCTTCAATGTTTACCTGTCTATCTGTTATTGTTAAGGCTAAATCATTCTTTATAAGCGAGAAGTTCTTCTTTAGGTCTCCAGCAAGATCACCCTCAATTACCTTTGTAAGCGTATCAATATTTGGAATATTAAGAGCACAGGAAGTGCCTGCTCCAAAGAAAAATCCAATGTTCTTAGCATAGGCTAATTGATTTTTGATTTCATTGATTTCTTTCGTTAGGCTAATTTTTGACATAGGTAGGTGGTTATGGCTAGATATAATTATTTAATTGGATCATTTAACAGCTCGTCCATCTGATCAATGCTAAGCACTAAAAAATTGGCTGTATCATATCCATTCTTTTCAACATTTTTTAGAAAGCTTAAATAGTTAATGATTCTGAGAAAAGATTTAAGTGCTTTGTTCGTAAAGCCGATCCCAATGCCAATCCGTCCCAAAGCGGCTGCGTTAACTATACTTCCCATAATATGTTTCCTTGAGTTTAGATTCTCAATCTCTATTGCGATCAAGCATCGAGCATTCTGGTTTCTCTCAACAACTTCTAAAAAACCTGGGTGAATAACTTCATCATAAATAGTTGAGTCCAGATTTTGGATATGAAAATTGTGGGCCTTTTGCAGGAAACTTTTTACAGGTTCTTGTTTTACCAATGCGTTATAGTGATTCGTTAAGTTTTCTGGAATTCCTTCGATATTGTATGGGCCAATTGCTATGTCTACCCTCGGACCATATTTGTTCTTTTCTCCACTTGAGAAAGTACGCCATTCATTTACTACATTCGGAAACGTGGCAGCAAGTTTTTGATACAGTTCCTTTTGATAGTCGGGAGTACTCATATTTAAGGAATCTATCTTTATCCAGTTCGCGTTATCAATTCATGGGTATTCGTTCGACAATTAAATTTTCGACTAACTAAAAAAGCCCATCCCATACAGCTATTGACTACACGGGTGGGCTTCAGAACTAAAGTACCAAATTTTTGAGATTTCAGTGCTAAGTTTCTTCAACAATCTTTATATCATCCTCAGTCAACTCATAAAGCTGATAGACCATTTTATCAATCTTGTTTTCTATGAGGCTAGTGTCTGCCTTTGGGTTATTATTTTTAGCGTCAATAATCTTGTCTACTTGAGTTTTGAACTTGTCTTGAGCCTTGGCATCAATCTTCTTGATAGGAAAGAGCTTGCATTCCTTTATGAGTATCTTTTGAAATCTTGCCTTATATTCATCTACAAAAGTTTTTTTATGATAATAGCTCATTAAATTCGAATTAAGCAGCGCGAGGATGTACTCGTGTATGTAACCTTTGTGAGGTATTATTACGAAAGCATTTTGAGTATTATACAACTCCTTGTCAGTAATTGCCGCCCAAATTTTCTTTGATGACCAATCGATAATTTGTTTGACAATAATCCTTTTTTCTGTAAAAAATCGTTTCTGACGTGGGGCACCAAGCCAATCACCATAACTTATCCAGGTTTCCCCGTTCCAAACAACATTATAATGATGTACATCATTGCCTAAAAGCAAAGGCTGAAAAGTTGAATCTTTTTTTAGTTGCGCATGAAATACTTGATTTTTAATCTGATCGTCAGTGTGACCACGATATTTATCATAAGGTGTTAGCCCCAAACTAAAATCAGCACATGCTCCCAATGTCTCAGTGTTTTCTTTACACTTTTCCAGAATTGACAAACTTTTATCGCTTAGATTGAATGAGAATTTGAAGTCGTCAAAGTTTAGCCAATCATCTTGACTTACGAACTGATGGCTATCTGCTGTTGCAATATCTATTGCACTAATTCTATTGTAAGTCCCATATGCAATTATTGTAGTGAGATCGGAGAGATCCTTCTCGTTACTAAGAATAATAATCATAGTGTCGACCTTTACATCACCAATATGCTCACCAAACGTTTCGCTGGGTAGTCTAACCATATTCAATATCCTGCTCTCACGCAGAAGGATCTTTCGAAGATCTTTGTAAGAGGATTGAGATGATAAAGAGGTTGGAATTATTTGAGCAAGGAATCCTTTCTTTGTAATTAAAGACAAGGAGGACTCAATAAATGACGAAAATAGATTGACTCTGTTGTTCGCTCCCTCATATTGTTCAAATAGATAATTTACAAAAGTCTTGGGTAACGATTTTACATCAATGTAAGGTGGATTCCCAATTACCGCATCAAAGCCAATAAAATTTCCTTCATTATCCAACACTTCCGGAAATTCAAACCGCCACTCAAATGCGAACTGAAAGATTTTTAGCTTGTTCGCTAATGCTTGGTTTGCTATCTCAATTTTCTCCTGAAGTTTAGCTACACGGTCCTCAAAGGTTTTATCTTGACTGGAGTAGTCGAAGCCGAGACCTGTTTGACCCAATTCTTCTTCCAGTTTTTTGATGCTTTTATGTTCCGCTAGGTCAAGTCTAAATAGGTCGTTAATAAAATTCTGAAACTCCAATAATCTTTTTCGAATGGAATCTTTTTCTAATTTTTCCCTGCATTCTTTGTACGCAAACACATCTACTGAATATTGTTTGAATTTGCGGTGAAAAGATTCTCTTATTTTATTGCTCTTGAAATCCGTTATTTTAAAATTCGTTTTAAATCTATTTATCAGTGAATTACCCTGTTTTATGTTTATATCAATGTTGGGTAAGGTTTCAAGCTGGGTGAACTTACTGTCAGTTGTATAATAAGCATTCTTCAGCAACTCAATCCACAAACGCAGACGGCAAATCTTAACGGAATTAGGATTTATATCCACTCCGAAAAGACAGTTTTCAATAATCGTTTGTTTCTCATGAAATAAAGCCTCCTGCACGCGCTGACTTTCTTTATTGCTGGGCTTGTACTCGAAGAATTCATTCTGACCTATAGAAACTATCAGTTCATCGTTTATAACTTCTATTGAGTAATCGCGCAAGACTTTCCCATCACGATCAGTCAAAATTTTAAGTTCCGATTTTATTGCAATGATCTCATTCAGTGCTGAAACTAAGAAGTGTCCAGAGCCAACAGCAGGATCACAAATCTTCAGGCTGTTGATTATGTCATTGGCCATCTTAATGTCTTTGCTATCAATGTTATTGTGCAATTCACTAAGGCTTTCAAGCTTCCATTTC
This sequence comes from Bacteroidota bacterium, assembly GCA_013285945.1. Lineage (GTDB taxonomy): Bacteria > Bacteroidota > Bacteroidia > Cytophagales > Cyclobacteriaceae > ELB16-189. The sequence continues at coordinate 3,265 of JABDGP010000040.1, forward strand.
TTCACTTCATTGAATTTTTGCACGACCGCTCTTCGAATGGTTTCGCGGCACATATACATGGTAATGAAACCTGGAGTAAAGAATGAACCATCCTTGTAGCCATTGATTTTTTCAAAGATCAATCCTAGAACAGAGGCGTTGATCAGTGTTTTGTTTTCCTCCTGTATTTCTTCTTTTCCCTCTGAGCTAAAATCATATGCGTCCAGAAATTCAAAAAGATATTGAAGTGTTGGTAATTCACCTTCGCGCTTTTTACCATTTTCTGTTTTAAGTACAGTAGAACCAGAAATCCTTAATTTCAATCCGTCATCCAGACTATTGATGCGAATAGCGTCATCTTCCAAATCGCTAATATCAAACAGTGAGCTATTCAAGTAAGGAACGCGGATAAATTTATTACGAATAGCCCCTGTTCGTTCACTCTCTTTCCGTGCAAGCACCTGAAAAAAGAGCTTGTTTAACTCATCATAGTTAGGGATGTTTTTAAAATCTAGGAAGCGATAGCTTTTATCACCGGTATGATAAGTAAGCAATTGGCCTTCAAGCAATTTGAGAAAAAGAACCCGGTTGATCCATGTTATGCACAACTCAAGCGCCACATTGAATAAACGTTCTTCAGTTTTTTCTCCATAATCTGCACCATCTTTTGGTAATTTATGCAGACGATCTTCAGCCACTAAAATATTGATGGCATTTTCCAGCAAAGACCCGGCATCAGGTTTCTTCTTCCGTTGGATAAGTTTCTTTCCGTCATCTTTATCTTCTTCCAAACCAATAATATGAAGAAGTTCGCCATAGAATTTAGTATCGAGAGAATTGCTGTCGTTAGCAAACGGTTGCTTCAGTAAATGAACTGGAGAAAGAATCTTATAAAGATCGATCAGCTTTGAGTCATCTTTCTGTGTTGCGCTCTTGACAACTTTTTCAACGGCTTTTAAGTCAAACCACGTGAATTTGATTTCTTCTTTGAAGTTTTTTAGAAATGGTTTGGCAATATCATTGTAGAAAAAGTCACGCTCCTTCCCTGGCTTACGACCGTTCTTCCAGTCATTATATTCTTTCGTCAACGCTGTGTTCTTGTAAAAGAAACCATCAAAGACCGATGCGTCAAAAATGAACCACTCGTAAATATTCGTTATGACAACGTACTTGATGTCGTTGTTGCTATGGTCAATTCTTTCTTGCAGGTAGTAAAGCATCAATTGATGAAAGGCCTTCGCATTCAAATCAAGAACTTCAACCATCCCGGATGACTCAGGCAGTTTTGCTTCGAAAATGACAACAGGTTTTTTGTCTTCGTATATAGCTAAGTCGATGCGATCGGCAGTATTGATTTGGTTTTTACCATTGTAATACGTGTTATACAAAAACTTCGTGACCAAGTTCTTTGCATACTCCTCACTTTCATCCGAGTTAATGCTATCAAAGAGCTCAATCAAGTTCTTCTTGAACAGCTCTATGTTCGCTCTAGTCACCTTTTCTTTAAGATAAACCTTGTTGAGGGATTGTTTTGGCGTGAGTTGCGTGATATGCATCTGTTGTACTTTTAGATTGGGTGGCAATAATCAATTGCTACCATATTACTTTATTCCCTTGAGCAATTTACTCAGGTTTTCTTTTACTAGTTCATACTCTGGCAATTGCTCACTGGCTATCTGATGCCCAAGACTATTCTTCCAAGCACCTTTTAATTTCTTGTCGTTGTTGTCATTAATAAACTGATCAATACCGGTGAATTTGTGCCCTTTGAATTTCATCTTTTCGTGAAAGGCTTCTGCAATTTTCTGCCAGTTCAAATCTTGAATTGTATTCGAGAGATACCAGATGTCGTAATAATCGCGCGGCGCTGTATAAGACCGTTGGATCAATGCTCTTAATTTCTCTGCTAGCATTTCTTCAATTACATAGCATGGAACTGCATTAGGATTTATCGATAATTGATCAGAGTATGGGTGAATGATTTGCTTATCAACCTGATCGAACAATACTTTCTCAAATAAGGTGATCTCTAATTTTATTTTAGTGTGCCATCGGTCTGGAGGTGAGGGCGCTTCGTTCCTTGGATGATCCGAACCCCAGAATTTTATGACGGCCTCATACCCCGTAAGCTGATCTTGAAACTTGAGTGGCCTTAACGATTCAATATGTGTAGGGATGGAAGCATTCTCTTTTACATGCCAACAAATGAAATCGAGGTGATTTTGCTTTAATTCAAAACCAGTCTGGCGCGAAGTGAAATCAAGGTCTTCGGAAAACCGATAATCCGGGAACCAGCATTTCTTCAAGCAGGTGCCACCTTTAAAGATCAATGTTTCGCGCAACTTCTGTTCGGAATAAATAGCTGCCAGAAAATGCCCGAGCACCCAATCTTTATCAATGGTACTTTTTACTACACCCTTCTGCTCGGCCATTGTCAATATTTCCTTTTGCAGAATCATCAGTATTGTTTGTTAACGATGTTCATAATCTGTTCCTTATCGGTGTTCAGTCTTAGCCGCCATGCGTTTACAAATTCACCTTCGTCCTGACCGGCCGGATCAAACAAGTTATATTTTTGATTGACTTCTTTTTTCGCAAAGTCAATAAATGATTTTAGTTGCTCCGGTTTAAGCATTTCGGCTAACAGGCCCATCCTTTTTGTAATGGACTTATTTGCAACCGCTTTGCAATAACTGATCAATTTTGATGGATCAAGTTTGGCTTGATTAAATGCGCGTAATAGTTCGGCATATCCGCCGGAATATTGCGGTAGATCAAAACAATCCACGATTGTTTTTTCTACATCAGTCATGGAGTATTGATTATTGCCAAAGCCCTGTCTGACTATTCCGGCCCTTTTGGTCTTTGTGATTTTTATGAATTGATACTTCGTACCAAAAACTGCTTTGGTTGGTTTAAGTCTCGTGGATTGTATAAAGACAGTATTGGGAAATTGCTCGGTAAGACCATGTTTGTTCAAGGCAGACCAGTACGCTACAGCTCCACCATCAACCAGGAAACATCCGATGACATTTTCGTCACGGAAATTGGCTTTACAGAATTTACCGCGTTCTATCCGTGAGAGTATTTTTTTATGAACAAGGTTCTCTACCAGCTCACTAACGTTGCTGAATTTCTTACCTGCTATTTTTTTTACTTGGTCCAAAGAGAAGATATTCAACTCTTGGTCATCCAGCATTAGCAGGAGTTCAATCTGGGGCTGTGTGAGGTTAGACGATAGATATGTACTTCTGGCCATTACTTTCTGTTACGCGATAAACCCTAAATAATGGGGTTTATCTAATGCCAAAAGGTAATGATAAAGTGTCAAATAAGCAACAAACGGAGATTAAAATGGACTCACGCGGCTTGGTTTTTCAGGGAGTCGTACCTTGCTTATATCGGTTTTCTTAATTTTTTTAATATCCTCTAGCATCAGAGCCTCTCGTGCCAAACATATTTCCGTAGTGGTTAAACCATCAACGGGGTTGGTCTTTTTTTTCATTTTCAATAGCTACACTATGAATGTTACTTTACTCTAATTATTATCGTCCTCTTTCCAAATATCATCATTAAAATCACTAAAAACTTCTTGCCAGGCTACTTCGTGTGCACCAGCAATTCCTAGTGAAGGAAAATGTAGATCAAACTCTTCTTCATATTTCTGTTTGCAGTTAATAATTAGCTCTTCAATTGTTTCACCCGACAAGAGTTTTTCTTTTGTTAACGGAGTTAAGTCAACAAGTAACCGATAAACAGTTTCGCTAATAACGGGCAGCATTCCAGACTTATGCTTCTGTGGATCTTCCACAATCGCAAGTTTCGATTGGTTTGTTGCAGTTTTCTGATCACTTAAAATAAAACACATGCTCTCAGTCTCACCTCGATCATATCTTTGAATGCTCTCACAGTCGATAAATGTGTCTGACATTTCAATTTTGTCCTGAACATATTCATTCATAAACTCATCATCTTCATTATCGAAAACCTTAAACGTACTTACTTTTACACCGCCAAATTTTTGATAGGACGGTTTGACAATGAGATAATAGTCACCAGAGAAGTTAGTTCCCAATGCACCAATTTCTCCAAAATCAAAGGAGTGCTTTATCTGTTCGGGTAGTGGGCTGTTCCAATGAAACTTAAAAAGATTATTTTCTTTTCGCTCAAAAAATTCGGACTGTGATAAAATCCTGCTAATGCCTTTTAAAAATGTTAATGGACGAAATTCATTTGGATCACTTTTTTCGACTATAGCAGATCGAATAAAGGAAACATTTACCTTTTCCTTTTCATGATCAAACGCTGATCGACTACAATAGCTTGAGTAGATTTGAATCTCGTCAAATTCAGAATCGATCTGACCTAAATGAAAGCAAGTGACTTCCTTCTTTTCGTTTTTATCATAATGAATATCTGCCGTTATCAAAAGAAAACGGATGGCTGCCACATCAGAACTCATTTGATCAAACGATAGATAAAGTTGTTCTGGGCAGAATCCAGGATCACCGAGCCCAAGAAGCGAGGATATTATGTAATAGAGCTCGGCGTTAGTGAATTTCTCTAACGGATAGTCTTTGATTTGAAATGTAATTTTCTCCTCTTTCATGTTAATTATTTTCAATGCCAATATACTAATGACTGTTATAGTCCACAAGTCTAAAACACACATATAAATAGCTTGCCTCTTGTGAAAGAGGACATAAACGAGACCTTTGGCAAGGTAATCAAGCTATTGCGTGAAGAACGTGGGCTAAGCCAGCAAGAGCTCGCTGATTATTCTGAACTTGATCGCTCTTATATTTCCGATATGGAGCGCGGCAGGTATAACCCAACCCTACATACTGTTTATAAGCTCGCCGAAATTTTGAAAGTTAAGCCTAACGAGATACTCCAGAAAGTTGATAAACTTTTGAAACTCTGAGTACTCAGTCTAGAGACTTATTACATTTTATACTTGATACCCGGTTCATTTTCAACTTGAGGTAATACCAAATTCTTTTCCAATTTTTGTAATGAGCTAAAAGTAAACCCTTTCCCGATCTCTGAAGCCTGAAAAGTATGTCCATACTTTTGAACAGCATATCCTCTAAGAATGCGTGTATCCGGAAATCGATGTTCAATCACCACAAAGCCATTCCTTTTTAGCTGGTTTAGAAATTTCATAGCATCAAAGGATTTATTCTCGCGGATGATCTCTTTTGCGTGCAACAATATTTCAGATGCAATTCGTTTTCGCGCTAGCTCTTTCTCTAGTTCTTTTTTCTTTTTGCTCTCTCTTTCCAAAAAATTGATGTGTGCCTCGCTCGAAGGGTTGGTGACATTGCGTGGTGGATTGGTTTCCAAATGAGATCCCTGATTTTCTGTTTTTATGGGAATATCTCGAATCAGTTTTTCTGCCTGCTTATTAGTTTTGGCTTCAGTTTCCTTAAACAGTCCTTCTTCAATCAATAGATCAAGACTGAACTTTCCATTTCCAATTTCCTTATCTAGATAATGTTCTGTACCCTTATGAACAGCATATCCTGATAGTTCCCCCTGGTCATAGCGTAAATGAACATGGTAGCCTTTTTCCTCAATCGCATGGATAAACTCATTGTAGGATTTATATCGATGGCCACTTGTTAACTCTTTAAGGTCAGTTTCGATTTTCACTAAATCAATGGCGCGAATTAATTCTTTGGAAACATTCTCCGCGATATCTTTATTTGGCTTTCCCGCCGATCCGGGAAAATATTTGTTCTGTGTGACGAATGCACTTTCGCCTTGCACCTGATTGTGTTGCCCGATCAGGTCAGTTGCTCTTTTCTTGAGACTAGTCAATGTAAATTCCGATCCGATTTCGGATGAGTTAAAGAACACTCCGTCTTTTTCAATCCCGTAGCCTCTAAGTGTTCTTGTGTCATCTTTGAAATGCTCTTTTACATGACACCCCTTTGATCTAATGATGTCAAAATATTTTAGCGGGTCAAAATTCTTCTGGCCTTTGATGGATTCTGTGAAGCTTTCATTTAAAATGTTTTCGATTTGATTTTTGACTGGACCTATTTTGATGGATTTATCATTCGAATTTTGATCAAAGCCATCTGTCAGCCTTTGAATAGTGAATTCACTCCCAAGCGTCGATGCTTTAACAAGGCGCTCCCCCTTTTTGGCAAGTGCATAGCCTGAAATTCTATCAGGTGTCTTTCCGAAGTAGACTTTTACTTTGTAGCCTTTTGTTTCAAGGCTTTCGAAATATTTTTGAGTGGTAAAAACGTTTTCGCTATTGAAAGATGTTTTCGCGGCATCGCGAGCATCTTTTCGCATTTTCTCAATGCTACCCTGCGTCCCGGAGATACTAACTCCCATCCTTTTTGCAAGTTGCCTTTCTTTCCTCACCACTGAAGCTCGAATCATGTTCCTTTCCTTTGCAATTTCATCGCCGAGGCGTTGACTCAGTGCAAGCTCATTCTTATGTCGGTATAAATTTCCATTTTCTTCGATGCGATTAACCACGATATGCAAGTGAAAATGTTCTTTGTCCTGATGCAGGAATGCGATTGATTGATGGGTAGTAATTTTGGCCTTTTCTAGAAATGAATGAGCGATCTCTTTCCAATCTAAGAGATTTAATTTTTTGCCATCCTCGATACTTGGGGAAAGAAAGATATGTGCAGTAAGATTTTGCGCTCGTCCTTCATAGAGCTTTTGCCTCGCCAGCATCTGCATTTCGATCTCCTTCCAGTTTTCGCCAAAGACATTATTAATCGAAATGATTTCTGAATGCTCCTTTATGTTATAGTCCAGGGTATCTTTAAGACTGATATTGGATTTCATTTTCCCAATCATAGCTTATCAATTACTTTCTGCATGGATTTCACTAGTTCCTCGATTTCGTAATTAAGACTGGGATCATGTGCCTTGATTAAGCTGCTTAGCCGCCGAAAATTTCCGCGATATTCTATCATCGTGTTAAGTAATCTTTCAGTTGAGACCTTCTGCTCTCTTTTGAGAGGAGCCGTCACAACACCGTTGGTCATCATTTCCCGGATAAACGGCATTGGTTTCATATTACCCGCCTGTTTTAGGAGATTATGGAATGATTCGTTTTCGGGTTTATTAAGACGAATTAGATAATGAATGTTTCTGACCAGGTCGGGATTCTTTTTTTTATTCATAATGAACGTTAATGGGTGAAGCGGCTTGTCGCTGGGGGCTTGCCCCTTTTTGAAGCGAAGCGGAAAAAACAAGAGAAAAACCGTTTCGGTTTTTAATCTTGCCCTTACTCTTCCATGCACTAAAACTGACTATACTTTTCACTTTTGATTTATAGATGGTGCAAAATGTTTCTTTTGATGTCATTACTGATTCAAAATATTCGCTTTAGGTCTATTCGTGATTCACTTTTGATTTGAACTACTGAAAGGAAATCCTATCTGGAATATCTGTATCAAATTCCTCTCGGAGTTTTTCGCGAGATATTTTTTGGCTAGTACCTTCCTTATTATTTATTCTCTTCCGATAACGCCTCAGGGCGGAACTGATGCTGGATTTATTTATCGTTTCAATAGGCAGGTCAAGCTCTAAGGCAAGCCACTCAATAAATAATGCGGTCCTTAAGCTGGAAAGCTTGTCGAAGTAGGATTGAACGATGATCGAATAGACCCGAGGTTTTTTATTGAGCAACCAAGTTTTGATTAAACCCTTTTCCATAATTCTTACTTTTATTTTTTATTTAAATAGACCCGGGCAGAGCCGTTATCCATCAGTTCATATTCTATAAAGAAGTGTATGCCATCATCTTTCGGTTTATTAAATTCAAGGAAGTAATAACCACGGCCATCCTCGCGAACACTCTGAAGCAAATTCTTTTCAATCATTGGAGCCGAGGCAAGAATTTGTTGAGCTGTCTTTAGATCATTATGGGACCTCCAATAGAAATAGAATGACCACGAGACAATTAATAGTCCCGCTATCACCATTAATATTTTGATTCCAATTCCTATCTGCCATTTCAATGCTTCCCCTCCGGCGAAATGATAAGTCTTAGGACTTATCATTTCAACTGACAGGTCTACCGTTTGCTCTAATTTTGCAATTAATCTTTTTGTTTCGGATAGCCGTGAATCTGTCGACTTTCCGGCATCGAAAATGAAATGGATAATTGGCAGCATTTCGTCATTTTCTGAAAGACGAACCCCATATTTCCGCTCATACTCGTTGATGAATTCAATTCTCTCACTTTTGATCCAGCTCATAGGGAGTTGATTTGATTGAAGATGTTGTCTAGATAGTTGACAATCCTACGTCTTCTGATCACGGTGATGTTCATAATGTCGGAATACACGACTCCATCTATCATTAGTTTGTCCCATTCTTTTTGGGCTTCACTATTCGCATCATCATGGAGTTTGCCAATCTGAATTTTAGAATTTGTGAACTCCTTCACAGTTTTTCCGTTAACTCCGCCCTGAAATTCGTTTGCAACAAGATGTGTGATGGAACCAATACCAGGTATTTTATTTGCCAATCCGAAGAACTCGACACATTCTTTTGCTGAGCCACCACCAGCAACAACTAAGAGCAATTGAATATTCATCTCCGCGAAAGTTTCCAGAACCCCGTTTTTTTGCTCCTCCATCATGTAGTAAAGGAGTTGATCACTTGATGTAGCTCCGAAGTCAGCTACAACATTTTCTAGTTTCTCCACTTCAGACAAAAAGGTGTCGAACCTTGTCCGATCTATTTTTTTGTCCGGACCAAGGAGATTGAAACTCGAAAACTTCACATACTTACTTTTGCGATCTTTTATTCCGTTGAAGAATTTGGTACTGGAAGCAGAAGAGTTGTCGCAATCCAGAAAGTAAGTCTCCCTCTCTTCCTTTTCAGCCTTTAAGGATAATAGTTTTGCGAGGTACGACTTTCCGGCCCCGCCTTTTGATTGAATGATAAATTGTTTCATGGTTATAATTGTTTGATTTAATTGTTTCGTTATTGTTCTGAATATTTTTTTACGTGCGGCAAACTTTTCGATTTTGCGGTTGACACGGTTGACAGTATTAAGTCGATGGTTATTAGCGACTTAAGAGTCAACTGATTGTCAACCGGGTTTTTAAAGAGTTGACAGTTCTCTTGTTGCGCATTTGAAAAGTTGATTTCAAGTTGACACTTGGTTGATTTTGGGTTGATATTTAAATATTTGAAAATCATATACTTATTAGTGTAAACCATCTCTGTCAACCGTGTCAACCGCATTTTTGAATTTGAATTTGATTGTCTAATCCTCTTGATGGCAGTCCAAAAAGGGCTCTTGAAAAAGTGTAGTGCTTCCCCTTTACAGTGTAACTATTTCGCTCTCCGTTTTCCAGGTGTATCCATTTGATATAGGTCGAGTTCTTAAATTCAAGCTTCCACTTTCTCGTCAACAAATCCTTAATTTTAAAATGAGGCTCCCGGATGCCACTTTGATTTAGAATAGTTGAAAGGTCTGTCAGTGTGAATTTCACTTCATCCAGATCCCAATCGATCAGAGCCTCAGTTATCTGTTCGGTCAGTTCCTTCTCTAAGTAGGACTTGTTTCTTTGAACTATTAATGACAGTGCCTCGGTCTGAATATCTGAATGACTGAACCACATTCGCGTTTGATGAGATGTGGTGAGTTGCCTCTCTAAGAGGTATTGTAGAAACGCGGGGATCTCGGGGATTAATGATTTTGAAAGTAGGTGAGGGTCTTCGCTTTCAAAAGGAATTACTTTTCGGACCCAAAAACGAATTTCATTGCTGTCTACCGGAATAAAACTATCTTCATTATTACTGCACAAAATCACTTTCCCAAAAAATTCGGCGTCTACACTATCCTGGCCTTTAGCTTCAACTTTCATTGTCTTGCCGGTAGACAATGATTTTATTCTTTCATAGATTTTTTTTCGATCGATGAAAGTTTCATCAACAGCTATTATTAATTTCCCAGCCCATCCGCTATTGAATTGAGATTCAAAATCCTCATTGCGATTTATTGTAGCGTTTCTTCCAAAGATTGCTGTAAGCCAATTCAAAAATGTTGTCTTGCCTGTATTCCTCTCTTCACTTACTAGGCACAGCACTGGGAGAATTTGGGTTGGTTTTATATAGAGCAATTGAATATAGTCGAGTCCTTTTTCATAGTGTTCGCCAAAAATGTGTCGAATAAACTCTAAGGATTTTTCGCACTTGCCTGGCTCGGGTAAATGGCTAATTGCGTGGTAGCGATTGTAAAACCCATTGATGGACTGCTGGTACTGAATATGATTGGGAACGTAGCACCAGTCTTCGTATCGCTCCACTTGTTTGACATATTCTTTGCCATGATCCATCTCAATACATGATCGAGTCCATTCCTTTAAATTGAGAAGTGTCTTTCCGTCAGCTTGAGGGGTATAGATTGTTTTATAGAATTTGACACCTACCCGGATGTACGGAATTTCCGACCGAATTTCTTCGAGCGAATGCTTCTCAGAATCCTGTTTGAAAGTTCTTCCACGGAAAATGAATTCTTGATCGCCTATGCCGGCCTTGTAAGTTTCAAAAAATTCTCCCGGGCTATTAAGACCTAGATATTTAAATATCTTTTTTAAGTCAGTATTGACATCGTTAAGAATAAATCCCTTGAAATAATCTGAGGCAAGGTGAAGTTTATTGAGATCGGATATAATTTTATCATGAACTGAAGTATATGTTGAAAGAAGGTCGTCCAGGCCTTTTGCATTTTCATTGTCATACTTAGGCAGAATGTGACTAAAGACAATTAACTCAAGGGGATTAGTGAGTAGCAACTCAAGGCTTTCTCTAAAATTTTTGATCGCCGCGTAAAAGCTATTGGCTCTTTTTGAAAGGTCTTTTCCAGGAGCCCAATGAGTAGATAAGATGTCGGCATCTGCAAGGAACACTACTTGCCTGACTTTACATTGAACTAAGAGAGTCTCGATGTCTTGATGTAATTTCCCCTTTTGCTCCTGGCTGTAAAATCCATGAATGGAAGGGATACCTATAATATTTAAGCCACAAAGCCAACCCTTGAATGCCTTGAACTCGCCTTCGACTACAAATAAAGTTTTAATTGGTTTGGATTCCTTGTAACACTCAATTACTCCAGGAGTGAAAAATGGAAATTGTGGACTTCCCTTGGGCTGTGAATATTTCTGATCGTCTTTCGGTCGTCTGAGTCTAACTCTCTGGAAACGCCTTGGGTACTTAGCTCCCGATTTTTTCCAAGAGTAATGACCACCGGATAAGTTAAAATAGTTCAATATGATATTCCCTTCTTCATCAGCTTCAAAGAATTGCGATTTCTCACCGTTGCTTAGCTCAAATTCATTCTGCTCTGGCAGCATATCCAGAGAATTAAGCCTTGCCAAAAGATATGTTTCGTCTTTGACTGAAGTAATTAACATGAGGGAATTAGCGAGTTGAATTCTCTACATTTATTTTACTTCACCGCGTTGATAGCGAAATAATTCTTCTAGGGGAATCGAAATTATCCGTGGTCCAAGCCTGGTGAAATTTAATTTTCCTGATCTAAGAAGGGTATTCATTTTGTTGTGAGAGATTCTGGCCTTCGCCATGAACTCTTTTCTCGATAGAAAATCCGGACGTTCAACTTTGCCAGTGTTTTCTGCTGCGATTAAGAGTTTTTTCAATGTTGATCTGATCTCGATCAGGTCTTCTTGAGGTAGTTCAATCACTGTTTTTTGGGTCATCTTAATTTATTTATTGTTCCTTTTTGTGATTAACAGAAGCGTTTATGGGAACAAATATAGTAAAGCAAGTAGATAATGCAAATATACTTGCTTGCGACCCAAGGAGAACTCAGAAGCAGATATCCTGACTCATAAATGTCTATTTATGAACTAAATTGGCCGTTTTTATGACCTCAAGGGTAATGGCTTTAAGCCAGGAGATGGGAATATCGCATCGGAAAATGCCCTGATCTTGAGCGCCTGAAAGTAACGGTTTAGCGAATAGTTTACTATTGAAAGAGTATCGTCAATCGTATCTGATTTAAGCCCCTTGTCTTTAAGAAACGATCTGAATTCATTTTCCAATTCGTAGTACTTCCATTGATATGACATAATGCTCTCATAAGGGAGGATAATGTCATGAGGGTTTTTTAATGCTGATGACCGGCTCTTGCTTTCCTTGAATTTTTCAAATTCAGAGATCAATGGAAGTAAACCATTAGCCTCTTTAAATTTTAACATTATTTCCTCCAGGGGTCCTTTTGAAAAGAACGATAGTAGTTTATAAATAATACCAAATCGACTTTCCCAATTTATCCCTACCTGAAGTTCTGAAGTCACTTCATTTAATTTTGGAGAGTTATATAAGGTGTCTTTCAAGAGAGAGATGCATCCTTCATTAGCCACGGCAAACAGGGGCTTCATGAAATGGTTGATGACTTGTCGTCCTCCTTTTTGTGTAGGATTATAATTATGTTTACGCAGTAAGTCGCCAATCTCCCAGATAATCTTCCTTTCTACTTCTATTGCTTTTCCAATTTCTGTTCCTGTTTTTTCGTATACAGCGTCGAACTCCTTTTCAGTCTTGTAGCCGATTTCTTTGAGCTCTACATCATTTAAATTAGCTCTATTCCCAAGGAATGATTGAAAGTCACTTCTAAAATCAAATTGAGTTTTGCCAAGTCCGATGCGAGTGTAGATCGGAAACCGCTTTTTGTTATCTGATTCAAAGGCGCGTGGTAACCCTTTATAAAGGAAGTGTTTTACGGTGAGGGTTCCGGATATTTCCATGGTAACTCGAAAATTTAATAGAAAGATTTTTCGCCTATGAAATTTATCCTAGTAACATTGTTCAGATTAATTTTTTATTAAGACAAATTCTGTTATCTCGTTCAGTAGCCTTAAATTCTTTCCTGGATTAAGCTTACCTCTGACTTTGATATAGGAACCTGGGCTCATATGGGCTTTGTCAGCCTCCTCATACTGCATTGGATTTAACATTACTCTTGCATTTACAATTTCTGATTCTAGAAGAATAGCAAGTCTAACTTCGCCTGATCGTTTTCCATCGTTTCCGATATCTCCATTTAAACTCTCCACGGTGGCAATGAAAGTATCGGTTAGCGTTTTGTTTTCCGGTTTTAATTCTGCTCTAATTTCTTCAAACTTGGCTTTAAAAGAATATGGTATTCTGATAGTCGGCTGCAGCTTTGGGGCTGGTATTTTTTTTATTAGGGCAGGGCTCCATCGAAAATTCAAATCATAGGGAGTTTGTCTCTCTTCATCAAATAATTCTATGAGGGAGTCACAGAAATTATATGACAGAATAGGATTATCAATTGATTTCTGGTTGACAATAAATTCTTCTTGGGTATTGGATTCAATGGAATTGATTAATTCTCCTGTAGCCCTGTTTACTAATGCGAATGTCTGTCTAGTGAATGGCAGATTTATTGTCTCACCGAATAAATCTATTGTTGGAATACCATCCATTTCAAGGGGACAGGACACCTTTAAAACAAAACTTCCCTCTTCTGTATGTCTGAACTTCGTTTTCTTGATAAGCTCAACCGCTTCGTTTCTAGACAATCTGGGATGATAAGTTTTTGGTGTTACTACTGAACTTGCTGCTGATAATAGTAAATCTTTTGTTCCTTCAATGGCGTCAATAGCTTCTTGAAATGAAAGAGAATGAATAGGCTTATCCTCCGAATAGTACCTTAAGGTTAACACATCTTCATTGACCTCTCGGATTCTTTCCGTAAGAGCAAATTCACTTAAACCTGTAATGCTTGATAATTTACTAATGGCTATAAAAATTGCCTCAGTGCCTTTGGCTTCTATGGGATCTTTTGGAAAGACCAATTGCTTAAAGTCATCCAATGGACTATTAAGAACAAATAATCCGTCCTTTACAGCCTCAGGAACAATTTTCCAACCAAGACTTACTGCAAAATCTCTTATATCTATTGGTGATAGATCTAAAATTTTCATCTCAAGGCTTTTTATAAATTGGAATATTGCCCATGCCTACATTTTGAGCTAAGCCAATAAGGCTTGAAGGGGTCAAAAGATTTGCTTTTGGTAAATAAATAGTCACTCCTGTTTTATTATCAGATTCATCAGCTCCATATAGACAAACCCAATAAGCAGCTTTTTTCAAAATTAATTGATCCGGAGTACAGTCAAGCCATTCATCTGGCTTATCTGGCAGAAATAAAACAACCAAGATCCTGTGAGGCTGCCCCTTATCAGTTCTCATTCGATCGTATTGATCGATCTCCTTGAGAAAATACGAAAAATGACCTTTATTTTCTACAATTGCTTTTGTCGTAGCCTTGAGTTGAACTCTAAATGAAACATCAGTGATATAAGTGTTGGGAATATTGTCATAGTAATCTATTGTGGCGTCAGTTCCATAATTGTCAGAATGCCTATTCACTATGGAGCAGTTTATGCCAGCCTTACTTGCAATGGCATGGAGATATGCGTAGCTAAGTTCTGATTCAATATTTTGACTGGTTAACGGCATAAACAATGAATTTATTCTTCAACAATGTATGAAATATGAGTTTTGTCAGACCTACTTACTTAGTAATTCGACTTCTTTGGTCTTTCAAAGGAAATTCCTTCGCAAGACCTTTTGTAGAGAAAATGCTTGACAGTCAGCTTGCCTGATTGATCCATATCGGATTTAAACCCCCTAAGTTAGTAAAAACCTATTTTCTACTTATTTTCGATGTAATCGGCACTTGAAAAGCTCGGGGTGACGTAATTTTATACCTTATCGGGTATGATATTTAAAATTTCATGGACTATACACCCGATCGGGTATAAATAATAGAAGAAGGAACAGGTTGGCGGCACACAACAAGATGATAACCTTATGACAGGACTTCAAGCAAATCAAACATTAGCGAAAGCGTTTGTCAGTTGTAGTTTGAGAGAAGAGGATAAGCAGTTCATTGACTTAGTTGAGGATATCTTGAGAAAACATGGAATTCAACCATTTGGAACGGTTGGTAAATACTCTGTTGCTCCGGAGAACCCAGTTGAGACCATGCGAAAAAATATTCCACTCTCAGACATGGTTGTAATCATCGCGACACCTCGCTACCAACAAACTGATATGAAAACAGGACAAGTAACTCAAGGACTTTCAGAGATGGTACACGTAGAGGCAGGTATGGCATTCGCAATGAATAAACCAGTCATTGTATTTGTTAAAGAAGGTACTGATGTTGGGACTTTTCTGCCAAGTATAACGCAGTATGTTACACTAAATGGATATCAAAATGACTTGGTTGACAAGTATGCAAAAATCTATTCACTACTGAACAGTGCATTTTTGATGATTAAAAAAATTAGAGACAACCAAGCAAACTCGGGTTTCGGACAATTTATTTGGGGAACTTTGGCGGTTTGGGGTGGATTTAAAATTGCAGAAGAGCTTTTTTCAAACCCAAAGAAAAAACGGATAGCAAGGGCTACGGGACTCAAAAGAGCGAGCCCAAAAAAAAGAAAAAATTAAACTACAAAGGTTTAGCGTTAAACTGCCAGGTATTTCCATATTATAAAATGAAGGGTTTTCCGCCCACCAGTCAAAACTGGTATTGCCCTATATCTAACTCTTATAAAAATTGAAAGTGATTAAGCACTATGTCTATATGCGTGCTGAGTTGGAAAGGCTATTTAAAATATAATAATATCAGAACACCCACACTAACAATTAAACTCGCGATTAACAGGTTTCGCAAAAGTGAAATCCGTTTACTATGATTTTCCTCTAATTTACTGAAATGAGTTGCTAAACCATTTTGAAGCGACTCCTGCAATTGGCTGCGCTCTTGTCTTATCGTTACCTCTATATCCGAACTAAAGCGTTTCAGCTTAGACGAAATAATGTCCTCTAGCTCACTCAGATATTTCTTGTTTGAATTGACAATCGTATCGATATGGTTTCCATTTTGTTTTTCCAGATCCCTTATAGAATCATTCAATGTCTTTAAAGAACTTTGAATTTCCTTTTTAGTTTCCTCAAGAATTTTGTTGCCATCCACTAGCTCATTCACTCCTTTGTCAATAGCTGTAGAGAGTTCTGAAACCTTAGCCAATACATTATTATTTTGCTTCAGCATTTCGGCTTGCTTTTCAAGCTCGGCTATCGTTTCATCTAATTTGGATAAGTTCGCCATATATATCTTGGTTTGCCTTTGTCATCCTTGTTGTTAATTCAGTAAGTATAATCCCAGTCGTGTATTCATCTTCCAGTGCACTTTGAATCTTCCTTAATACATTTTGATTGCCAGGGAAGAAAGCGTGCAATGACATAGCTAGATCAATTTTACTGCCCGCACTCAAATGACTCCCAAGGTTCAATAATTTATCAAAAATAGTATCAAAATCAGCTTGCTCATATTTCACTATCTGCTTGAAAGAGCTTTCGAACCTCGGCTTCCCATCAGCGTTTTCAAAATCATCAATAAGGAGACGAAGAACTCCGCTTACAAAATCGAGCCCCGTGTTGTACTCATAACTTTCAAGAAACCTGCTTAAGTTGGCTAACAGACTTTGTCGCTGTTCCCAATTAATTAACTCATTTGAAATCGCATTGTCTTCAATCTGATAGAAGACATCAAACCATTTTATAAAATCATTTGGATTCTCAGAAATATGCTGAAGCAAGTAGCTAGCCTCCGAGAACTTGAAATAATTTTCAAGGCGTTGTTTGAATTCTTGCCGGGATATTCCGCCAGATATAAAGTCGTTACAATTTTCGTAGATGTGTTTTAAGGATTGCCTTCGGTTGTAGGCAAAATGATCATAGGCCCATTGAAGTAGCAAGACTATACACCTATCCCGTAGTGGTGCTGACTTATGCCATATTACCCGATAATGCTCATAGGCTTCATTGTCATCTAAAAATTCAAAGTCAAACTCCTTATCGTATTTGTTTATGGTGTTTTTCAGGTTCTCTTTTATTGACAATTCATTAAAATTGGAAAAATCTACTTCAAATTCACCGCTAAAAAAATTCGTAACCGTCCAATCATCAACAATTCCAAGCTGCGCCAGCCTATAAATTGTCTTTTCTGTTTTCAATTTATTTGACCCGATTGCGCGTGCGTAAACCTTCACACCTTTCTTTGATGGTGATGCATACTCAATAATAAATTTATTAATCAGCTCGTACTCATCTTTGATTACATCCAATCCTATTTTGAATAGGAATAGGTTAGTATTTATGTCACCATCAATTTCGGGTAATGTTTCAAGCAATTTTGACAGCGTGGTTTCCCTATCCCACACCTTTTGAAGAGCAGTTTCATCGGATGTTTTTGTAAACAGAACAAAGCATTTAGCCTTTTCTTGCGAAAATTTTATTTTGTCACGGCCAGCCCGACCGGCTTCTTGATATAAGGATTCCATTGAGCCAGGAATTCCAAAATGAATGGTGTAGTGTATATTGCCTTTATTGACTCCCATACCAAACGCTTTCGTTGCTGCAAGTAAAGTGAACTCATTTTCTTTAAAATCACGCTGAGTCTGCCTTTTGTATTCCTCAAAAGCTTCGGGAGTCATCACCTCTTGCTCATTTATTTTTGGGACTTGGCCTGAATAGAATTTAACCGGTGTTCGAAATACTTTCTTTAACTCTAAAGAAAGTTTATAACAACCTTTACTTCCGTTTACATGTGGTGTAAATATGATTCCACATTTAGAATCATCACCAACAGGAGAAAAAATATCATCTTCGTCACGTAAATCGCTTAGAAGTGTAATGACTTTAGTCAATTTGCTATTGTCGTCGTTTATTATCTCAAACTCTAGCTCCTTCCTGGTATAGTCGGTTAACGTTTTTACGTTTTCTTGTTTAATTCTAAACTCAATCTGAATATCCTTTAGAACATTAATGGATGCTGTTGCGGTTAAACCAATAAATCTGAAATCACTACAATGCTTTTGGATTGTTTTGGACAAGTTCAAATATGAAGTTCTGAAGTCGTGCCCCCATTCTGACAAACAATGGACTTCATCGATCACAGCAAAAGCAATTTTATGATTTTGATTTACAGACAATAAATACTGCCTGAAGGCTTTAATCTGAAAACGTTCTGGCGATATGAAAATGAAAAAGAATTTCCCAGCCGCGAATTCTTTCATTATTTTTTCCTTGTCTTCTCCATCATCATCACTCGTAATATGACTTACTCTGCGAAATGAAATTTTATCAAGGTCTTGTCTTTGATCATACATAAGGGATTTAATGGGGCAAACAACAAAGCTAATTGCGGGTTGAAGCAACGCTGAAAGCTGATAGCAGACTGATTTTCCACCGCCAGTAGGTAATAGCCCTATTGTATCATTTCTTGAGAGGGCGTTAATAATTATTGGTAATTGACCCGGAAAGAAATTACCATATCCAAAAATATTAGTTAGAAAGAACGATAATGAAGCCTCTGGCTTCCACTCGTCGCCAATTTTGATTCTGTAGTTAATCAATTCAGCAGTTGAGATTTGAAAGTAGTTATATGGCTCTAGTCCAACATATTCTGGCGTTACAGAATTTGTGTTCTTGTAGTATCGATAATATTCAAAATAATCAGTTCTTACGAAAATGACGTCAGGGTGATTCTGAAACTCATCTGTGTATCTTTTTACTAGATTAAAGTCAATCTTGATCCTTTGGCTATTTGATTTAAGTTCCTCAAAATTTTTTGCCTTCGTTATTTTTAGTTTAGGTTTAGTAAATGCAATCCGCTGCAACCTTAACAGATTTTCAAACCATTGGAATAAATCTTCGCATGCGATTTCATAAAATAGTTCTTGATCTGTCAAGATCGAGAATTCCCAATCTTCATTGAATGATAGTTTGCTTTTTTCGAGTAACTCTAGGATTAAGATTTGAAAACGTAATATGGAGGTTGCTATGTAAATCGGAGTATTTAAATCTGGTGAATTCGAAAGTGCATTGTTGTAATCTTTGAAGGAAAGCAATAGGGGCTGCTGCTGTTGCTTCTCTTCTTGAAGTTTTAGCACTTGCTCAATTCTTTCTTTTATTTCGAAAATTTTGCGCTGAAAAACTTCGTTCTCAGCTTCCAAATCAGCAGTTGTAATTCTAACGGTTTTAATTCCAAATTTAGATAAGTGCTTATCCCGCTTCCTATCATTTACGGCATCATGTTGTGTACCATCAATCTCAATTACTAAAAAACCTTGAGGTAAATAAAAATCGACTTGTTGATAGGCGAATTCTAATACTTCAATTTGGGTAATCTCGTTAATTGGGACTTCTGGCATCAGAAGCTGTTGTAGGAAGGGGTATTCGCTAAGGTACTTTGGGACTAGTATATCAAAGAATTTTTTGGCAGGATAATTATTATTCTCACGATCCCCTCTAATGATTCTTTCCCATGTGGGCGTTTCACGGCTAATAAGGGGATAGGATTTGGAAAAATCGATTTTGCCAATCCTTGATGAAACATACCTTGAGGGAATTGTTGGACACCCTCTTTGAATAATGTTTTTAACAATACTGACGGCGGGCAAGTACTTGGTTACTATTCGATCACCTGTGAGATTCTGAATGACGAAATTGTGATTGGTGTTTGAATAATTTGCCGTAAATTTTTTCATCAGGTAGTTCAATGAATGCTTGGCCTCTAAAAGGCAGCGACGTTGATTTAATTGGATTTATGGTTTACCAATTTCGTCAATTTTTTGGTCAACTAAGAATTTGTGGAAATTACAAGCCTAGCTCTGAAAAATCGAACCCCTTTACTTTTTCATTAATATCCCTCGCAGTTAAATTGTAGTATGATTTGGTGGTTGCTTCTTTATTGTGACCAACCATCTTTCCTACGTGCTGAGTAGCGAGGCCTTGGCTTTCCCAGAATTGAATAAAAGAATGCCTGGCTGTTTTGTTCATCAACTTTTTGGCGATTTTGGCATACCCAGCAAGATCTTTAAGTTTCTCATTGTATTTTGATTCGGAAATAAGATTCGGAAATACTAGTTCCGTGTCTTTCCCTTTTTGACTGTCAATAATTTCAGTAGCGTGTTTGAATTTGTGAATTGGAACGATGTAGGCATTCTCGTTTTTTGATCTATTTCCATCGATGAGATATCCCTGGTCTGAGGTTTTAACGTTTGACCATTTTAAGATTCTCAAATCCTTATAGTAGAAGCCAGCATAAAAGCACATGAGCCAGCAGTCTCGTATGATTTCAAGATCATTTCGATCTGATGGTATTTCTGCATCCTTTATTTTAAGCACTTCATCTATTTCCAGGTAGACCCGTTTACTCAGGGATTTTCTAATTTTCAGTTTGACATTATATAAAGGATCAGATTCTAAGAAACCGTCTTTCACTGCCTCTCTGCAGACCATTCTTAATATCTTAATCACTTTTTCTACAGTGATTCCAGCTAATTTCTTCTCACCTTGAAGGAAGTCTACATATTCTTGGAGGAATGATTCATTAAGCTCTGTGAACTTAACGTTCTTTCTGAATGAGTTGAAGTAGTTTCTATTCAGTCTGTAATGACGAATAGTTCCGGAACCTCGGCTGCTTACTGCTTTGTCAATGAATTCCTGGAAATAATCATTAAGTATATAAGGGTCCGTCTTTTTCGAGAAGTAGTCGACAATTTTTTCTAGAGAGATAGTCTTACCTAGAAGCTGCTGCTTGATCTCGAAAAGTCTAAGGTCGGTGAGCTTTGTTTGAATTAATGAGTTTAATTCAAAAGAAATTGGACAGGTTTCTTTTATCCATCGCGATTCTTTGCCCGACCAATGCCTCTCCTCGATTTTACAAGGGAGCTTTAGGTACCTACTGACCCGATTCAGGGTTACCCTGATATTGAT
Source organism: Bacteroidota bacterium (assembly GCA_013285945.1). Taxonomy (GTDB): domain Bacteria; phylum Bacteroidota; class Bacteroidia; order Cytophagales; family Cyclobacteriaceae; genus ELB16-189. The sequence goes on from JABDGP010000040.1 coordinate 24,088, forward strand.
ACTGTAAATACCACTACTATTCTTTCTATTGTCTTTATTAATGAGAACTTTGAAGGAGCAGGGCATAATGTCCCAAACCTAATACCCGGAGGTGCTAAAACATTTGCGAAAACATCTTAAAGGAATAAGTAGGAACTTGAAGGAAGAAAAAGTTCGTAACTGCCTGAAAAGCAAAGAACTTAACTAAAAGTTAAGTTCTTTTAAATTCTGCTAGATTCTCAATTTGTGATCCCGCTGGGATTCGAACCCAGGACCCTTACATTAAAAGTGTAATGCTCTACCAGCTGAGCTACGAGATCAATCCCTTAAATTTGGCCCTTCCGAGGGCTTTTCCGAAATTGAGGACGCAAAGGTAACCGAATATGAAAAACTTACAAACGTGGTTCTTAAAAATTCCGATCTGTCTTCCCTTAATCTTTTCCTTTTTAACGGCCTGTGCCCAACCCGAAAAAATAAAACCGGCAGATTCTCTTTTTCAAGCCAAACAGTACACACAATCCCTGGTTATTTATAAATCTGTGTTCGATACCAAAAAATACTCACCATCGATGCTTCTGAAAATGGCATACATCAACGAAGGCCTTGGCAGACCTGGCGCGACACTCTATTTTCTTAAATTATATCATCTAGCCACTGATGATGAACAGGCCCTGAAAAAAGTAGAGGAGATTTCAACCAAATTTGGCCTCACCGGCTACGAGACCACCGATGCGAATCGTATCAGCAGATGGATGAATAAATGGAAGCCCGGCTTATTGGCCATCCTTGCACTATTACTTTTTGTGCCTTCTGTCGTGATTTTTCTAAAAAGAAATCAGGAGGCAAAGCCAAAACTGGCGGTAGTAATGTTGATAACCGTGGTAGCCGTTCTTTTCTATTTTAACAATTTCATTTCTTCTGAATCGGTCATCATTAATAATGACAACACCTATTTAATGGAAGGCCCGTCGGCCGGAGCGCCTGTTGCTGCAATTGTTGGTGAAGGCAATCAGCTGGACGTAGTAGGGCGTGAGGATGTCTGGCTAAAAGTGAAGTGGGTCGACAAGGTAGTTTACGTAAAAGAAAACTCTGTAATGGCCGTTGCCCTCTAATGTATTACAGTAAGTGAGCTCTTGTATTGCTTTCGGGTATATTGAATCATGTAGTAATAAATACCCGCCGATTCATTTAGAGCGTACCACCGGAACTTGCGGTCAGTACTCTCAAAAACCTGTTTACCCCAGCGGTCATAAATCCTTACATTTTCAAACCGATTAACACAATTGTCGGCTGGAACAGGTGGTATTGGTCTCACTTGTCCATTGCAATCCGGCTCTGAATCAAACCCATCGATTGCAAAGAAGTCATTGCAATGATCTGGATACGTAGTGATTACATTGGCGGGCGCAAAATTTTTGTCGGTGCTTTCAACATCTTTTATTTCCACATTGACATACGCAGTATCGGCCTTGGGTGTCTTACAGTGATTATTAGCCACCATAAACATGAATTTATAGTGGTTGTCGTAACTACCGTCTTTGAAAATAGAGCAATCCGGATCCCACACAAATTTTGATTCTACCGTATGTAAGCCTGTTGCCGAAGCAAATGTATAGCCGCTTGGCGCAGCGACATCTCCATTTGTGCTTAATAAGGAAAGATGAAGTGTGTCTATTAGCGAGACGTTGACATCGGTACCAACTAAGTCAAGGACAAAGTGACCAAGGTTAGTTATGATATTTGTGTCTGTCAGGTTTTGTGTATCGGTCTCATTATATATAGCCAGCTTCGGAACAATGTTTGGTAAAAGTATGCTCAATCGAAAAACAGCTGTGTCGTAATGCACAATGTTGCACACATCCTGATCATCCACCAAAACCTTGACCGTAAAGTCAGTTTGTTTTGAGAATTCGTAAGATTTACAAAAGGCATTCCAGCTAATGGTTCCGTTGGCACTTCCGGGCTGTTGATTCAGTACATTAAAAGACATGCCGGCATCTTTCAATACAAACCCATCGGTAATGACAGATAAAATCAGGTTATCGCCATCATCATCTTTTGCTGCAAACGGCCATGAGCCGCTGCTACCTTCGTTGAGTTGGGCCACTGTATTCTTTGGTGGCAGAAAGTAAGCGAAAGAGTTTGGAGGAGGCTGTTCATTTACCGTAATCTTCAACGTATCAGTCAATGGCAAACTACAGGCATCATCAGCGGCAATTATGCCGATCTGATAAGGAGCATTAATAAATGGGCATTGCGGAAAGCAGATCATAAATTCCTGGGTGCTTCCATGAGTCAGTGTTGCAGTTGTTATAGATGGAAGGATGCTGGACAGATCGGAATTCTTAAAATTAAGAGCAATGGCCCTGATAGAAATATTCTGAGTATAGTTGTGCAGCGGATCTTGCGAATCCGGATCCCCTACTTGCACAACAATGCACCGATGTCCGTTTTTTACAGTATCGGCAAAACTTATGGCCATATTATTGGTGTAAGTAAAGGTTGCGTCAGTCAATTTTTTTCCTGTGATCTGCGGTGGAAGGTCGGGTTGGCAACCATCCACTACCAGCATCTGAAAATCACGTCTCGTTTCACCGATTTTTACTCCGTTGCGAAATTCTTCCGCTTTCACTGCAAAGACAAAAAGTCCCTGCAAAGTTGGTGTACAGGTTAATAATCCCTGCGTACTGATTCTGAGATCAGGTGCACCGCCCATAATGTTGGAAAGACTGTATCCGGGTCGCCATTGTACCAAAGGATAGGGTCCTGGCTGTGCCGGAGGGAGCGCAGTTCCACTAAACGTATTTAAAGGCGTTGTTAATGAATAAGCAATTGAATCATTGTCGTCATCAACGCCAGCAAAATTTACGTAATAAGGTCTGCCCGGGCATCCATAATCACTTAGCGGAGGAAATAAATGAGGTGATGAATTGACAAACTGTTGACCATTTTTCACAACGGGCGGGAACTCTAGATAAAAAGTCTGTCCTGCTGAAATTCCTCCTAAGTTGGGGTCTTCACTATATATATTGGTGATGTTATAATTACGACAGCACCGTTGCCAGGAGACATAATACCCAGCAGGATCATTAAAAGTGTCTGGTGAAAGTACAATGTTGGCGGTGTAAAGTAACTTATCAGTTTTCAACAAGCCCGATGTACAAGATGGCTGAGTATACTGAACTCCTACCCGGGAAATCAAAGGCAATACTAAGCTGGTCATGAATGCATTGTCACTTTTTCTATAAAAAGAGGCCGTTACGCTGACGTCTTCTGCTGCGGGGTTTCCATTAATATCGTCAAAATAGAGGATCATGTTGAGTTGATAGTTGTAGCCGCTTATATGAATCAGCTCAAACTCACCGCCTACAATGTGCGATGCGTAAACCGGAAAAACGATCAACAACAATGATGTAAAAAGAAATTTTTTCATGGAATATAACTTGCAAGATAACTAATCACCACGATGCCTAAAACCCCCCGTGATTGTGTAATTTTCGCATTAAAATAACCGGCCAGCCACTTGCATGAATACGAATCAATTGAAAAAAGGAGACCACCTCGAAGATATTGTGGCTGAATCGATGGCGGCCGAAGGTAAATGCATTGCCCACCGTAATGGCCAGGTCGTTTTTATGCAAGGCTGTGCACCTGGCGATACCGTGGATATTCAGCTGACCAAAATCAAAACCAGCTTTTTGGAAGGACGGGTTGTAAAAATCAAAAAACTTTCACCAGATAGGGCTCAGCCCTTTTGCTCCCATTTCGGCACCTGCGGGGGCTGTTCTTGGCAGCATATTAACTACCAGTCGCAACTTCAGTATAAACAACAGCAGGTAATTGACAATTTGGAACGAATTGGTGGACTCGAATTGCCCGAAATAAAACCAATTGTAGGCTCCGCAAATACAACCCACTACCGAAATAAGCTGGATTTTACTTTTTCTGCCAATCGCTGGTTGACAAAAGACGAGATGAGTTCAGATAAATTTTTTGGCGAACCAGGTTTGGGTTATCACATTCCACGCATGTTCGACAAAGTATTTGATGTAAAGGAATGCTTTCTTCAACCCGAGCCTTCCAATGCCATCCGTATGCTCGCGAGGGAAGTTGCCATTCAAAACAATATTCCATTTTTTGATTTGCGCAAGCAGACTGGTTTTGTGCGCACGCTTACCATTCGCACCGCAATTTCTGGTGATGTGATGGTAATCTTGCAAGTAACTTCTGACAAAATGGAGTGGACGGAGATCATTCTAAAAGCCTTATCCGAAAAATTCCCCCAAATCAGCTCCCTGAATTATATTATTAATGGAAAACGAAACGACACCTTCAGCGATCTGGATGTTATCTGTTGGAAAGGCGATCCGTACATAACTGAAACAATGCTAAATCCCGGGGGTCGCAACCTACAATTCCAGGTAGGATCAAAGTCATTTTACCAAACCAATTCAGCACAGGCCTATGTGTTATATAAAATAGCCTATGCAATGGCCGGCCTTACGGGAAACGAATTGGTTTATGACCTTTATACTGGCACAGGCACCATCGCCAACTTTGTTGCAGGCAGTGCAAAGAAAGTAATCGGATTGGAATACGTGGCAGCCGCAATTGAAGATGCAAAAAGTAATTCTTCACTGAATGAAATTAGTAACACCGAATTTTTTGCAGGCGATATCAAAGATTTGCTTAGTGAAAACTTCATATCCAATCATGGCCGCCCCGATGTGGTAATCACCGATCCGCCACGCGGAGGTATGCACGAAGACGTTTGCAAAATGTTGTTGAAAGCATTGCCTGAGAAAATCGTTTATGTGAGTTGTAATCCGGCTACACAGGCCCGGGATTTGAAAATATTATCAGAAAAATACACAGTCGTGGAAGTTCAGCCGGTGGATATGTTCCCGCATACTGTACATGTCGAAAATGTTGTGCTTCTAAAGATGAAATCGTAACAATCATTTGTCACCTATTTTCATTTTGGGCCCCGATTGGTAAAGTTTCAAAACATTTTTACTTTTGCAGCCCTCGTATTTTTAGAATTGTTTTTAGCCCAGGTGGTGAAATTGGTAGACACGCTACTTTGAGGGGGTAGTGCCGCAAGGTGTGCTGGTTCGAGTCCAGTTCTGGGCACCAAAAGGCTGACGCAAGTTGGCCTTGGTTTTTTTATGCCGAAGTGGTGAAATTGGTAGACACGCACGTTTCAGGGGCGTGAGCCGTAACAGGTGTGCGGGTTCGAGTCCCGCCTTCGGCACTTTTTTGAGAGGATTACCAGATGCTTATAGCGCTTTTTTCCTGGAAGCTTTTTGAGCGAGGTATTGGACTATCCGGGCGTACTCCGTGTATTCCCGAAGACCAATGTTGATTTTTCGGCCATCGTTAAATGCGATTTTGAGTTCCTTATACTCTGATTTCTTTCCTGTCTTCACAGTCATCTCCGTCCATTGCTGTATTTGCTCAATCGGGTATTTTTTACTTTGCCTTAGCACAGGAAGATCGATTTGAATCTGATTATTTCCCAGACTGAGCACTTTGTAACTGATAAAAATTTTATAAAACACAAAAAGCCCGATGGGCGTGAGTATCACCACCACTGCATAGTTATACCACGCTGCATGGTTAGTCTGAAGGATGACCAGCACATTCATGGCCACAACTATGATTGTGATTAAAAGAAAGAGAACAAAGGAGGTTATTGTGCCCGTTTGCGGCCGTGAGACTATCATGAAACAGTAACGTTAGATTTTGAAAGTTGTAAAAATAAGGAAGATAAGCCGCAAGTATAATAAGGGGTGCAAAATCCAACTTCGCCGACACTCCGTATATCCAGTAATGAAAATTGAAACAAATATTGTTGCCCCGCTTTTTAATCTCAAAGATATTTTTGGGCGAATGATCAATCTTGAGGAATATAGGAACAGGAGAGTATTCATTGGTTTTTTCCGTCATGCCGGCTGCCCGTTTTGCAACATTCGGGTTCATGCACTTTCCAAAAAGCACAAAGAATTACAAGCCAAGGGTATGGAAATGATTTTCTTTTTTGAATCGCCCGAAAACCTCCTGCTTAAAAGTATTTTTCATAAAGAAGTTTCTCCCATTCCGTTGATAGCCGATCCTAAGAAAACCTGTTATGCGCAATACGGTATAGAGAATTCAGGCTACAAGTCGGCTGTAAGTCACCTTACTTCTTTTGTTCAAACAGCGTTTAAAGCGCGAAAACTGGATGTACCTATGCACATGATGGCGGGTGGAGAATCCATCAGCACAATGCCAGCAGAATTTCTGATTGATAAAAACCTGATCGTTAAAAAAGTGCACTATGCCGATGGACTTACCGACCGATTGGGAATGGATATACTTGAGAAATTCGCCAAAGACGGGACGGTTTAGTCGAGCCGAGAATGGGATTTGAACCCACGACCTGCTGATTACGAAATTTATGCCAAGGTAAATAAGTATTTGTAAGTGTTCGTAAGTATTTGAAATTGAGTGACATGCTCAAATTTTATTTATAGGTACTAGGAAGTTTTCATAAGCTATTATAGTATTTTGTGTCAAAATTATGTCAAAGTGATTTTCATTTTGATTGACTCAAAATATTTGTCCCAT
>JABDGP010000041.1:0-22031 GCA_013285945.1 Bacteroidota bacterium
AAACAGTCGATGACGCAAAATCTATAAACAAGAAGATTCGAGGCAAGAGGTCAAAGGCTGTTATACAACCTGTCATTGTTGAAGGAGGCCCGGCGCCAGCGCCCGTAAGAACCATATCCGTTTCACAACAAAGCTTCGATAAGTTAATTGATCACTTCTCACAGCTAATTCAAACCGTCTCTGCGGAGCCACTTTACATGCCCAACGAGGCTAACCTCACGGTGGCCGCGTTAAAAGCCTTGCTCCTGGATTTAAAAGCCAAGAATACTGGGGTAATGCACACATATATTGCCACCAGCAATGCACGTATCGCTCGCGACAGAGCCATGTATGCTCATGATACCGGCATGGTCGATACTTCTGCGAGTGTTAAGACGTATGTAAAGTCGGTGTTTGGTAGTTCTAGCCCCGAGTATAAGCAATTAAGCGCTCTAAGGTTTACTTACAGGTCTGGCGTTTAAGAAACATTCATTGTTCATTTGAAAGCTGGCAGCGTTACCTGGAGTAGCGCTGCCATTTTTATGGACACGAGTTACTTAATTGAAGAAGATTGCACCTCAGTTGAGGAAACTTGTAACTTCATTTAGTATTCTTCTATGGTCACTTGTATTTCTGGCTATTTCATTGAGTATTTTCAATAGATGAGTTAGGAAACCATCGAAACGAGCGGGATTTTACTCATGTTGTTTTAGAAAATTAGTAAGTCTGCTGAGGTTTTTAACAGCATTATTTAGAAAATGAGCATGTCCATCCGGGTATCTTAAATTGTATTCGAGGAATTATCGGAGTTTGGTTGGGTTAGTTGAAGTTGCTATCTGGAAACTCATAAGAGTACTTTAGCAATAAAAAAGATCGCCCCGAAATTCGAGGCGATCTTTTTGCTTAATTACTTAAGAAGGTGGCTTAACGCTTTTTGCCTTTTTTAACCGGCTTTTTCTTTGCAGCTTTTTTCACTGCTTTCTTTGCAACCTTCTTAGCAGGAGATTTCTTCGCTGCCTTCTTTACAGTTTTCTTTGCGGCTGGCTTAGCTTTCTTTGCAGCTGGCTTAGCTTTCTTTGCAGATTTTGCAGGAGCTTTGGTAGTCGCTGCTTTGGGTCTTGATTTACCCATAGCATTCAATGCACTACCAGCTTTAAACCAGTCAATCTGATTCTTATTGTAGGTATGATTGACTTGTATCTTCTCAATCTTGCCATCGCTATGATGAATTACAATAGTTAATTGCTTCTCAGGCGCGAAGGTCATCAAGCCTGTAATGTCAAAAATATCGTCTTCACGTATTTTGTCGTAGTCTGCCTTGTCAGCAAATGTCAATGCCAGCATTCCTTGTTTCTTCAGGTTGGTTTCGTGAATCCGTGCAAAAGATTTTACGAGGATAGCGCGTACACCGAGGTGCCGTGGTTCCATTGCAGCGTGCTCGCGTGAAGAACCTTCACCGTAGTTTTCGTCACCAACTACAATAGAGCCGATACCTGCAGCCTTGTAAGCGCGTTGTACTTTAGGTACTTCATCATATTGCCCGGTAAGGCCGTTACGCACACTGTTGATTTTTTCATTGTAGAAATTAGTGGCGCCTATCAGCAGGTTGTTGGAGATATTATCCAAATGCCCGCGGTATTTCAGCCACTTGCCAGCCATCGATATATGGTCGGTTGTGCACTTTCCTTTGGCCTTAATAAGCAAACGCAGTCGCGAAAGATCTTTGCCTTCCCATGCTTTGAATGGCTCAAGCAATTGCAAGCGATCAGAACCCGGGTCAACGATAATATTTACTTTGCTTCCGTCTTTAGCAGGAGCGAGATAGCCTGGATCTTTTACATCAAAGCCTTTTTTAGGTAACTCGTCACCAGTAGGAGGGTCAAGTTTTACTTGTTGGCCCTGCTCATTAATTAGAGTGTCGGTGATCGGGTTGAAATCCAACTTGCCGGCAATTGCGATAGCTGTAACTAATTCCGGCGAACAGACAAACGCGTAAGTATTAGGGTTGCCATCGTTGCGCGATTGGAAGTTTCTGTTAAAGGAGTGAACAATCGTGTTCTTTTCCTTTCGCTCGGCGCCTACTCGGCTCCACATCCCTATACATGGCCCACATGCATTGGCAAATACCTTCGCTCCGATTTTATTAAATGTCTCGATAAAGCCATCACGCTCGATGGTATAACGCACTTGCTCCGAACCTGGCGTAATGGTAAACATAGACTTGGTTTTCAAGCCTTTGTTGGCTACTTGTTTTGCCAAACTTGCAGCACGCGAAATATCTTCATAGGACGAATTGGTGCATGATCCGATCAAACCCACCTCAACTGTGAGAGGCCAGCCATTCTTTTCGGCGGCTTCTTTCATTTTCGATATAGGAGTCGCAAGATCCGGAGTGAATGGGCCGTTCAGGTGTGGTTCGAGCTCGCTTAAGTTAATTTCTATTACCTGATCAAAATAGTTAGCAGGGTTTTTATAGACTTCAGGATCGGCTGTTAAGTGTTCTTTAATTTTGTTTGCCATTTTTGCGATCTCCGCACGGCCAGTAGCGATAAGGTAGCGCTCCATTGAGTTGTCATAGCCAAACGTAGAGGTAGTCGCCCCGATTTCTGCACCCATGTTGCAGATAGTACCTTTGCCAGTGCAGCTTAATGAAATTGCGCCATCACCAAAATATTCCACAATAGCTCCTGTGCCGCCTTTTACGGTAAGTATCCCGGCGACTTTTAAGATCACATCTTTGGCAGATGCCCAACCGTTGAGCTTTCCTGTCAATTTTATGCCAATCAATTTGGGAAACTTTAGCTCCCAAGCCATTCCACTCATTACATCTACAGCATCTGCACCGCCAACACCGATAGCTACCATGCCTAAGCCTCCTGCGTTCACTGTGTGTGAATCCGTTCCAATCATCATACCACCGGGAAAGGCGTAGTTTTCAAGCACAACCTGATGGATAATGCCGGCACCTGGCTTCCAAAAGCCTAGACCGTATTTTGTTGAGACAGAAGAAAGGAAATCGAATACTTCTTTGCTCTCCGTATTGGCCACCTGCAAGTCGTCTTTGGCATTCATTTTTGCCACGATGAGGTGATCGCAATGTACAGTCGAAGGCACGGCTACTTTTGCTCTGCCGGCAGACATGAATTGCAACAACGCCATTTGTGCGGTTGCATCCTGCATGGCTACGCGGTCGGGGGTAAAATCAACGTACGATTTGCCACGGCCAAAATTTTCGAGGTTCTGGTCTGTGTGTAAATGGGAATACAATATCTTTTCGGAGAGTGTCAGTGGTTTGTTCACGGCTTTCCTTGCCTTTGCAATGCGGCCCGGGATGGCAGCATACAACTTCTTAATCATGTCTAAATCGAATGCCATATTGTTTGTGTAATAAGGTTAAGGTGCTAAACTAATAATTTATATCAGGATTTTGATCGGTATTAATCGGATTTTCAGGAATAGCATCATTATATCCTGATTTTTAGCAAGTTATGGGAATCTAATGAACCTGAATTTGCATCGCAAAGGAGGTACAGAAAACCTCTAATTTGGCCTTTCGTAAGCGTTATAAACGACTTATGCTTCTTAATTATAATTACTTAACTGAATTGAGGCAGGCTAGATCACGATTGCCTGATCTCTGAATTTAAATCGATGATCTCTTTCAATTCAACAAGGGCCGTCTTCTCTGATTCTTCCACTTTGCCATCAGCATTGACTACGTCATACATATCAGTGTAGATCTTATATTTTTGTGAGAACGTGACTTTGTCAAAAAATTTGAATGAATCGCGGATTATTGCTGCGACCATCGAGGGCTCAAGCGTCTTATATTCTGTAAGTGCATGTTCAAGTTTTTTCTTGTGATCGCTTTCTGTGGGGAATAACTTGGTCATCTTGTCAAGGATCACCTGCTCTTCGCTGATATGAATTGAGCCATCGCACAATGCCATATGCACATACAGAAATAAAACGAAGTCCTGAAAGCGTTGATGGAGCACCATAACTTATGATTTGTTCCCTAAAGTTAAATAAAAAAGCTCCACCTTTCGATGGAGCTTTTTCTCAAAAGTTTTAAGACGAATTACATCATTCCGCCCATGCCGCCTCCGGGAGGCATTGCAGGAGCTTCTTTTTCTTCTGGAATTTCGCTTACTACAGCTTCGGTAGTCAACAAAAGTCCGGCGATTGAAGATGCATTTTCAAGGGCAAGGCGAGCTACTTTCGTAGGATCGATGATACCTGCGGCAAAGAATTCTTCGAACTTGTTTTCGCTTGCATTGTATCCGAAGTCTTTTTTGCCTTCGCGTACTTTGTTTACAATAACAGAACCTTCCTGACCCGCATTTTCAGCGATGGTACGAAGTGGTGATTCTAAAGCCAAACGAACGATGTTAACACCAGTTGCCTGATCATCATTGTCAGTTTTAAGATCTTTCAAGGCTTCGATTGCACGGATGTAAGCCACACCACCGCCAGGGATAATTCCTTCCTGAACAGCTGCGCGGGTTGCATGAAGTGCATCATCTACACGGTCTTTCTTCTCTTTCATTTCCACCTCAGTGGCAGCACCAATGTAGAGGATAGCTACACCACCCGAAAGTTTTGCCAAACGCTCTTGCAGTTTTTCTTTGTCGTAATCTGAAGTAGTGCTATCGATTTGGGCTTTGATCTGACTTACACGGCCAGTGATCTCTGATTTCTTGCCAGCGCCATTAACGATAGTAGTATTGTCTTTGTCGATGTTTATTTTCTCAGCGCGGCCAAGGTACTCGAGTTTTGCATCTTCGAGTTTCATGCCTGTTTCTTCTGAAATCACTTTACCACCCGTCAGGATTGCGATGTCTTCCAACATAGCTTTTCTACGGTCGCCAAAGCCAGGAGCTTTTACAGCGGCAACACGGAGTGCGCCACGGATTTTATTAACAACTAACGTTGCTAAAGCTTCTCCTTCGATTTCTTCTGCAATGATCAGCAAAGGCTTGCCAGTTTGTACAGATGCTTCTAGGATAGGGAGCAATTCCTTCATAGAAGAAATTTTCTTGTCGTAGATCAAAATGTAAGGCTGATCAAGATCTGCTTCCATTTTTTCAGTGTTAGTCACGAAATAAGGGGAGAGGTAGCCACGATCAAATTGCATACCTTCTACAGTCTTCACTTCCGTTTCTGTGCCTTTTGCTTCTTCTACAGTGATCACACCGTCTTTACCCACTTTCTCCATAGCAGTGGCAATCATTTTGCCGATCTCTGTATCATTGTTAGAAGAGATTGTAGCTACCTGCGTGATTTCCTGTGAGCCTTTAATGTTTTTGGATTGTTTCTTCAGGTTTTCAACAACGGCAATAACAGCCTTGTCGATACCGCGTTTCAAATCCATTGGGTTTGCACCAGATGCTACGTTTTTAATACCGTGTGCATAGATAGATTGTGCCAAAACGGTAGCTGTTGTAGTACCGTCACCAGCTGCATCAGCTGTTTTAGAAGCAACTTCTTTTACAAGTTGTGCTCCCATGTTTTCGATCGGATCTTTCAATTCGATTTCTTTAGCTACAGACACACCGTCTTTAGTTACGGTAGGAGCGCCAAATTTTTTATCAAGGATTACGTTACGGCCTTTTGGTCCGAGAGTAACTTTTACTGCATTTGCCAGCTTGTCAACACCCCTTTTAATTCTATCACGGGCGCTGGTATCGAAAGTAATTTCTTTTGCCATGGTTATTTATAATTAATTTAAATGATGAAAAAATTAAACTGTTCCGAAGATGTCGGAGTTACGCATGATTAGATACTCTTTGCCTTCGATAGTGATCTCCGTTCCTGAGTATTTACCATAAAGTATTTTGTCGCCCACTTTTACGGTAACGGGTTTGTCTTTCAAACCTTCGCCAATGGCTATTACTTTGCCTTGCTGTGGTTTTTCTTTTGCTGTATCGGGGATGAACAGACCGCTCACAGTCTTGGTTTCAGCTGCGGCAGCTTCTACGAGAACCCTGTCTTCGTTGGGTTTAAAAGTGATTTTTGCCATAATAATTAATTGAGATTTGGTTAAACAATTCTTGTTTCACGGGGCACTGCGATTATAGTGCCACGTCCGATCTTTAGACACAATTTCTTGAAATCGGGCAGCAAAGATGAAAAAAATTGTCAGGACTGCACAGTAATTGGTAAAAATGGCAGTTTGGCAGAATTTGAGACAATTTTAGCCGGATTCTTGGTTCTTCTGAAACAGATTGATTTATAGCTAAATACTATTAATTAGAGTGGGCAGAATTGATCTGCAGTGGCAAAAAAAAACCCGAATGGACTCGGGCTTCTTATAATCGATGCTATGATTTCTTATTTATGCTTGTCGGCATATTCAACAGCAAGGTTGATTTCATTAATGGCTCTATCCAAGTGTTCAATTGCCTTGGCTCTGTGGCCATCGAAATCGCTGGCAGCTTTTTGAAGGTTCGTTTTGCCCTGTGTTAAGTGATTTTTAGCGGCCATCAATTCAGGATATTCTACCGCTGTCGTATTGAACGACTTCCCAAAACAGAATGCGCCAACTACCACTGCACAGATTGCCAGAGTTTTTAATGTTGTTTTCATAATCGGTTAGGTTTTATTGTGTTATAAAATTATTATAAAACCGAACTTTTCCAAAATTAAGTTTTGGTTCAATACGGCAATCAGATTAGGGTGGACGGACATTTCATTGCTAAAAAATGAGATGTCTTAGATATCAATAAATGATTGAAAATCAAATATTTAAACTCTGAAATAGCTCTTCGCATTAAAGTAACAGATGTCCTGTACCATCGGCCCGAGTTCTTCCATATTGTCGGGCAATTCGCCACGCTCAACATCGTTGCCAATCAGGTTGCACAATATCCTGCGGAAGTATTCATGACGAGAGAATGAAAGGAAACTTCGCGAGTCTGTGACCATACCTACAAACCGAGACAATAGTGCCATGTTAGACAAGGCATTCAATTGTTTCTCTATTCCGTCCTTTTGATCGAGAAACCACCACCCCGATCCGAATTGAATTTTACCTGGCTCAGATCCGTCACTGAAATTTCCAACCATGGCAGCAAAGCTTTCGTTGTGCATCGGATTTGAATTATAGATTATTGTTCTTGTCAGTTGATCAGTACTATCCAGGTGATCAAAGAATTTTGCCATGCCACGTGCTTGTGGAAATTCCCCGATAGAATCAAAGCCGGTATCAATTCCGGTAAGACCAGTCATGCGTGTGTTATTACTACGTAAGGCGCCCAGATGAAATTGCTGCACCCAGCCGATTTTGTGATACATTTTACTCAGATGGACAAGAACTGCGCATTTCAATTGCATTTGTTCTTCGATAGAAATTTTTCTTCTGCCTGTTATTTTTCTAAAAATCAAAGGAGCATTTGATAATGCTTCTTCGTTGAAGTGCAGAGATTCAAGACCATGGTCTGAGCTGCGGCACCCCAGTTCATTAAAGAACTTTATTCTATTGTCGAGTACATTGATCAGATCGTCAAATGAATGAATAGCTGTTTTTGAAATTTCTGCCAGGCGATCGAGGTAATTGTTGTAAACGACCGGATCGTCTGTGGTGTAGCTTTTATCAGGACGAAAAGAAGGGAACATCTTCAATCCACCGGGATTCTTCGCAAGTTGCTGATGGTACTCAAGGCTGTCTGCGGGGTCATCGGTAGTACAAATTACCTGCACATTCATTTTGGCAAGTAGCGATTGTGCTTTAAAGCCATCTTGTTGCAATTGAGAATTACAAGCTTCATATATTTCAGAGGCAGTAGCTTCATTCAGCGGCTTTTCAATCCCGAAATAGTTTTTCAATTCCAAATGAGTCCAGTGATATAACGGATTTCGCATCGTATAGGGGACTGTCTTTGCCCAAGCCTGGAATTTTTCAAATAGAGATGCATCTCCGGTACAAAATTTTTCAGGAATGCCGTTGATGCGCATTGCTCTCCACTTGTAATGATCTCCCTCTAGCCATGCTTCGGTGATATTTTTGAATTGCCTGTTTTGAGCAATATCCTTTGGACTGAGGTGATTGTGATAATCCAAGATGGGCATTGACGACGCATATTGTTTGTACAGGAGCACCGCAGTATTGGTATCCAGTAAAAACTCATCGTCTAAGAAACGTTTTCTTTTATTAATCATACTACAACTACTTTGTGAGTCAAGTATCTATCAATTACCAAAATTTAATATATAAAGCTGTCAAAAGAATAAGCGTAATAATGATCATCACTTTCGTTCCCTGACTTATTTTAAACATCCCGGCTTCAAAAATGAAAGCCTTCGGATTAATTTTCGGGCCGCTTAAACTAACTACGACCATTATTAGTGCTGTGAAAAAGAATGACCATCCCATGCAAATCAGGAATGGAATCTCGAAGCCACCCTTTCCATTAGGATAGGCAGTATAAAGAATAGTCTCGTGGCCGAACCAAGCCGGAGCGTAATTATTGAACAGTACCGAAAGTGTAAACCCTGTGATAACACCGACCACTGCTGCAGCTCCTGTAGTGCGCTTCCAAAACATGCCGAGAATAAACATTGCGAAGACTCCCGGGCTTATGAACCCGGTATATTTTTGAATAAATGTAAATCCACCTTCACCGCCAATGCCCAGAACGTCATCCCATGTGAAGAAGAGTGCGATAATCATCGCAGCCCAAACTGTTATCCGCCCCACCCATACAAGACTTTTTTCAGACGCATCTGCCTTCAGGTATTTCTTATAAATATCAAGGGTGAATATAGTTGAAATGCTGTTTGCTTTACCGGCAAGCGAGGCTACGATTGCGGCAGTGAGCGCAGCTACCGATAAGCCTTTCAGCCCGCTGGGAAGAAATCCTAGTATTGCCGAGTAGGCCCCATCTTTACTGCCACCGGCAAGTTGTGGAAGATGCCCGTTTTTATAAAGCACGTAAGCGGCAATGCCCGGCAGCATTACAATAACCGGCATCATTAATTTTAATAATCCTGCAAAAAGAATTCCGGTACGTGCTGTTTGAAGATCAGCTCCCAAAGCTCGCTGTGTGATGTATTGATTACATCCCCAATAATTTAAATGTACAATCCACTGCCCTGCGAAGTACATAGCTATCCCTGGAATGATAAGGTATCTTCCGATTTCTACTTGAGGCGCATCAACGGCAGGCTTGTTTAAAATCATTTTGAAATGTTCGGGCGAGTCATGCATTAAGAAATTAAAACCAGCCCATGCACTTCCGTCTAAACCGAATTTTTCACTGACTACAGTTAATGCGAGATAAGTGGTGGCAAGCCCGCCTACTATTAAAACAGCCACCTGAATTACGTCTGTGTATCCAATCACCTTCATTCCGCCTAGGGTAATTATTAATGCAAAGAGCGCGAGGCCGATCATTATAATATGAAACGATTGCCCACCCACAAGACCATGTATGGCAACAGAACCCAGATATAGGATGGAGGTTAGATTTACAAAGACATATAAGAACAGCCAAAAGATTGCCATGATCAGGGCCACTGACTCATTGTATCGCGTCTTTAAAAACTGCGGCATTGTGTAAATGCGGTTCTTTAAATAAATGGGCATAAACCAAACTGCAATTATGATTAATGCAATAGCGGCAACCCATTCGTAAGCGGAAATAGCGATGCCTACATAAAAACCCTCACCGCTCATTCCAATAAATTGCTCAGCAGAAATATTAGATGCAATCAATGAAGCGCCTATAGCCCACCAGGTAAGAGATCCTTCGGCCAAAAAGAAATCCTTCGTATCAGAAATAGCTTTTTTCTTTTTGTGGTAAACCCAATATCCATAACTGGAAACGAGGATGAAGTAGATAAGAAATATCAGGTAATCAATAAGTTCAAGATGTCCCATGAGCTGTGTCCTCGCTTTATTTATTTAATGTGAATCAATTCAATTGCTCTTGCAGAGAATCAGATATACCTAGTTCTAACCCTCTTAGTTCTGCCAATCCTTTAAGCCGGCCAATGGCCGAATAGCCCGGATATGTTTTCTTTTTTAAGTCATCGAGCATCTGATGCCCGTGATCGGGTCTCATGGGAATTGCTGTACCTCGGCGGTTCATCAAAAGCAATGTTTCTTTTACGATCTGAACCATGTTAGCGTCACCTTCTAAATGGTTGGCTTCATAAAAATTCCCGTTCTCATCGCGCTTTGTGTTGCGCAAATGCAAGAAATGAATGTGATCACCCAAACGTTTCATCATCCCATATAAGTCATTACTGGGTCTGGCTCCCAATGAACCAGTACAAAAACATAACCCATTGGCAGGAGAAGGTGCGGCATCAATAATTTCTTTAAGATCAACTTCGGTACTAACTACACGGGGTAATCCTAAAACAGAGTAGGGTGGATCGTCGGGGTGAATCGCCAACTTCACTCCAACACCTTCGGCTACCGGAACAACCTGTTGCAAGAAATGGAACAGATGTTTTTTAAGGCGTCTGGCATCAATGTGCTTGTAGGTATCCAGTGCGGATAGAATCTGATCTGCGGTGAATGGCTCATCGCTGCCAGGCAGGCCGAGAAGAGCATTGCGGTAAAGGTTTTCTTTTTCAGCATCTGTCATCATTTTAAATCGACTTGATGCCCTGCTTATCTCTTCTTTAGAGTATTCTTTTTCTGCGTTTGGTCTCTTCAGTAAAAACAAGTCAAAAGCTACGAATGCCGATCTTTCAAAGTATAGAGCTTTACTTCCATCATCGAGTTCATATTCTGTATCGGTTCTTAGCCAATCCAATATGGGCATGAAATTGTAGGTGACTACTTTCAGTCCTTCGGCAGCTACATTGCGAAGACTTAGTTTATAGTTTTCAATCAGCTCTTCACAATTGCCGGTGTGTTTCTTTATGTTTTCATGCACCGGCAGACTTTCAATAACCGTCCAGGTAAGCCCGGCAGCTTCGATCGTTTTTTTTCTTTTCCGGATCTCATCTACAGGCCAGACATCGCCTACTGGAATATGATGAAGTGCCGTTACTACACCCGTGCAGCCCGCTTGCCTGATGTCTTGCAGACTTACCGGGTCTTGTGGCCCGAACCAACGCATCGTTTGTTCCATGAAAACCATACCGTGGACTTTATACTCTCTGCGCGTATTTGGATTAACTTGTTTTTCGTACAGACGATTGACGGATTATCAGTTCATGTCTGATGATCATCGTATTCAGGTTGCCCGAGGACAGGTTCTTCAAGCCATTGATTAATGTGCTTGCAGCAACTTCTCCCATCTCCTCGCCGGGATAATGAATAGTAGTAAGATGGGGCTCGATTACTCTTGATATCGGATCATTATTGAAACCCACAATAGCGATATCCTGAGGAATTTTAACCCCCGCTTGTTTTAATTCGCGGATACAGGCAACGGCTGTTGTGTCGTTGGCAGTAAATATGCCATCGGGCATTTTATTCATTTTCAAAATTTGGCGAGCTACTTCTGCACCCGATTGGTCACTGAGGTTGTTTGTGAATACAAGCTTCGGGTCAAAGGCAATTCGCTTTTCTGAAAGTGCTTTCTTATAACCTTTAAGACGATCAGCATAAACATTGCGGTTAAGACTTCCGCTTACATGAACTACTCTTTTACATCCCTGATCGAGGAGGTGACGTGTAGCATCATAACCGGCACGCTCATTATTAATGACAACGCTCGTACAATTGGGAAGCTCGATTACCCGGTCAAAGAAAATGATCGGTATTTTTTTTCTAAAGATGGCATCGAAGTGATCGAGGTTCTTTGTTTCGGATGATAACGAAATCAAGAGTCCGTCTACACGGCTATTAAATAAGGTCGTAGTGCTGGCTATTTCTTTTTTAACGAACTCCTGTGATTGGCTGATGATGAGATTATAACCGGCACCGTTGGCTACTTTTTCCATACCTGCTATTACACTCGACATAAAATAACTGTCGAGACGAGGAACGATGACGCCAATTGTTTTTGAGTTTTTCCTTCTTAGATTGCTGGCAAAGGTGTTTTGCTGATAGCCCATTTTTTGGGCTGCATTATGTATCTTCTTTTTGGTATCTTTTCGAATACCCGGATGATCCTTTAATCCCCGGCTGACCGTTGCCGGAGAGATGTTAAGAACCTTTGCTATATCATAAATGGTGACTTCTTTCGTGCTATTCATTCAATCGTTTGCATGATTAATTGTGACCAAAAAGTACAAATAAAATACATTATATAAAATAATTTATGCAATCGGTTGCAAAATAATTATTTTTACTGTTGATTTAATACTCAAATCTGAGTTCGATTGAGGAAACAGGTTATCGTCAGAAAATTTAATCGCATCTGTTATGTTCCGACCATTAGTTATCGCCGCTATAGTAAGCTTGTATTACAGTCACACCGGCTTTGCACAAAGTGATCTCTTTCGCGACACCTCTCAACCGGTGAATGTACGAGTGAATGACCTCATACACAAGCTTTCGTTGCAGCAGAAAGTCGGCCAGATGATGCACACAAGCCCGGCGATTCCGGAATTGAATATACCTGCCTACAACTGGTGGAGCGAAGGCCTTCACGGAGTTGGTCGCTCGGGGATTGCAACGATTTTTCCTCAAGCCATAGGCATGGCTGCTACGTTCGATGATGATTTACTCCTTCGTGTGTCGTCTTCAATTTCTGATGAAGCACGAGCGATGTATAACGCAGCCGTTGCAAAAGGATATTATCAGCATTATGGAGGCTTGACGTTCTGGACTCCTAACATTAATATATTCCGCGACCCCAGATGGGGCCGGGGACAAGAAACCTATGGCGAAGATCCTTATCTCACTTCAAGAATGGGTGTGGCTTTTGTTAAAGGCCTGCAGGGAAATGATCCCAATTATTTAAAGGTAGCGGCATGCGCCAAACATTTTGCAGTTCATAGCGGCCCGGAAAGGCTGAGACACGAATTCAATGCAGTTGCGTCTCCCAAGGATTTGCGTGAAACTTACCTGCCTGCATTTAAGGCATTGGTGAATGCAAATGTGGAAGCCGTTATGTGCGCCTATAATCGTACTAATGGTGAACCTTGTTGCTCCAATAATTTTCTCTTATCTCAAGTGCTTCGCAAGGAGTGGAATTTCCAAGGACATATTCTTAGCGACTGTTGGGCGATAGCCGACTTTTATCAAGGCCACAAAATCGTTGCTACACAGGCAGAAGCTGCTGCTCTTGCTGTGAAGAGTGGTGTGAGTCTGAACTGCGGTGATGAATATCCCGGACTAATCGAGGCAGTTAAAAAAGGCCTCATCGATGAGAAGCAAATTGACGACGCGCTTGCAATTCTTCTTCGTACCAGGTTCAAACTCGGGATGTTTGATCCGAAAGAAAAGAACCCCTACAATTCGATTTCAACGGAGGTAATAAATAGCGATGCTCATCGGCAATTGGCCAGAGAAACTTCGGTGAAGTCTATTGTCATGTTAAAAAACAATGGTGCGTTGCCGTTGAAGAATAACCTCTCTAAGTATTTTATTACAGGCCCGAACGCAGCAAGTGTAGATGCCATGATTGGAAATTACTATGGTGTCAATCCAAGGATCGTTACGGTGCTCGAAGGAATTTCGGGAGCGATTGAGACTGGCAGTCAGATGGAATACCGGCCTGGGACTTTGCTTGACAGAGAAAACATGAACCCAATCGATTGGACAACGTCAACGGCTAAAATAAGTGATGCTACTATTGTAGTAATGGGTATCACCGGATTGCTCGAAGGCGAAGAAGGAGAGTCGATTGCATCGCCTTCCTTTGGCGATCGGTTGGACTATAATATACCGAAGAATCAAGTTGAATTCTTGAAGAAGCTAAGGCAGGGTAATACCAAGCCGATCATTGCGGTTGTCACCGGTGGCAGCCCAATGAATCTTGCAGAAGTTCATGAACTGGCGGATGCGGTTTTGTTGGTTTGGTATGGTGGCGAAGAAGGCGGAAATGCAGTCGCTGATGTTATTTTTGGTAAGGCATCTCCGTCGGGGAGGCTTCCGATTACATTCCCTAAGTCATTGAGTCAATTGCCGCCCTACGAAGACTATTCTATGATTGGAAGAACTTACCGGTATATGAAAGAGGAGCCGTTGTATCCATTTGGTTTTGGATTGAGTTACGCCAAGTTTACTTATTCGGGAATCAAACTTTCAACACCTTCGATAAAGAAAGGACAATCGGTGGATGTAGAAGTGACACTTACCAATGCCGGGCATGCAGAGGGCGAAGAAGTTGCACAACTGTATATCACCAATACCTCCACAACTGTACGCACACCTCTTTATTCGTTGAAAGGTTTCAAAAGAATGAAGCTTAAACCATCAGCTTCGGAGACGGTCAAGTTTACAATCACACCTGAAATGCTCACACTCGTTAACGAGAAAGGAGAGTCAGTGTTGGAATCGGGGAATTTCAAAATCTCTGTCGGAGGATCTCTTCCGGGAAGCCGTAGTGAAGCACTAGGTGCTGCGCCTGCTCAGCAAGTAGTTCTTTCAATGAAATAATAGATTGCTCACTCGAGAGTAGTCTCGAATGATTGATGATGCTTTATGAAATATTTTTGGTTTCTATTCATACTTCTATTCGTTTGCGTTGATTGTAACAGTCAGTCGTCAAAACAGTTTACTAATCCGATTCTCGCAGGCTTCTATCCAGACCCAAGCATTTGCCGGGTAGGCCACGATTACTATCTGGTGACCTCAACGTTCGCGTATTTCCCTGGCATAGCTATTTTCAAAAGCAACGATCTTGTAAACTGGAAACAAATTGGCAATGCATTGGACAGGCCAAGTCAATTAAAGCTGGAAGGCGCTGGAGTTTCACGAGGGCTCTTTGCACCTGCGATTCGATTTAACAAAGGAACCTTTTATATCACTTGCACTTTGATTGATACCGGAGGGAATTTCGTTGTAACTGCAACAAACCCTGAAGGCCCGTGGTCTGAGCCTTATTGGATTCCGGAAGTGAACGGCATTGACCCATCATTGTTCTTTGATGACCATAACAAAGCCTACTTTATATATAATAGTGTAGCTCCCGACAACAAGCCTCAGTATGATGGTCACCGCACGATTCGAATTCGCGAGTTTGACATAGCCGGCATGAAAGTAATCGGGGAGGAGAGAACGCTTATAAATGGAGGAACAGACATTGCCAAAAAACCAGTGTGGATAGAGAGTCCACATATCTTTAAAAAGGACAACTTCTATTATTTGATTGCAGCCGAAGGCGGAACGGCTTATAACCATTCGGAGGTTGTATTTCGAAGTAACAATGTACTTGGGCCGTATATCTCTTTTGAAAAGAACCCGATCCTTACCCAACGACATTTAGATCCGTCGCGCAAGAACCCGATCACATCAACTGGTCATGCTGACTTTGTTGAGACTGAATCTGGAGATTGGTGGTCGGTATTCCTTGGCTGCAGGCCTTATACAGAAGATTATTATAACATAGGCAGAGAAACTTTTCTGGCTCCGGTGAAGTGGAGCGATGGCTGGCCTGTCATTAATCCAGATCATGCCGAAGTTCAATATCGTTATCCTGTTCCTGTTCCGTCGGTAAGCAACCAGCAGGACATTAAGTATAGCGGGAATTTTATTCTCACCGATAATTTTGATAGCGATAAACTTGACTACCAATGGATGCTACTAAGAACTCCGTCTGAAAAATGGTACAGTTTATCTGAGCGCAAAGGGTATTTAAGTATACGCACACGGCCGCAGACTTGCAGTGAAAAAACAAACCCGAGCTTTGTAGGGCATCGTCAACAACACTTAAAAGGATCGGCCAGCACATCGATCGAATTTGCACCACAATCAAATGATGAAAAGGCAGGATTACTGGTGTTTCAAAACGAA
Source organism: Bacteroidota bacterium (assembly GCA_013285945.1). Classification (GTDB taxonomy): domain Bacteria; phylum Bacteroidota; class Bacteroidia; order Cytophagales; family Cyclobacteriaceae; genus ELB16-189. Next base: position 15,845 of record JABDGP010000041.1, read on the forward strand.
ACTCATTTTTATTTCTTGTGTAAGTCAATTGACGACAACAAGCCAATAATTCAACTATATAAGTCTACTACTGATGCCAGTACCAATTCTCAAATGGAATTGATTGCTTCGCAAAACCTACCTGCAGACACTAACAAAGAGTTACAGTTGAAGGTTGAAGCTAAAGGAGGAACTTATTCATTTCTATTTGCATTAAAAAAAGACGAGTGGATTACGCTGAAAGATAATGTGGATGCAAAGTTTTTAAGCACCAAAGTAGCCGGAGGTTTTGTAGGATGCATTTATGCTCTATATACGACTTCACAGGGCAAGGCAAGTGCTAGCATGGCTCATTACGATTGGTTCAGGTATGAGAATAATGACGATGTATATAAATAGTACAAGGCTTGTCAATATTTGAGGTTACGTCATGGCCAGATTGTCTTTGTTAATTTCCTGTTGTGTGATTTCTGCAATGAGTTACGCCCAGAAGATAGCTACTCTTGAAGTTGAGCTTCCTGCCGAAACTAATGGGATGGAAGTTCCTGTCAGTGTAAGTCTTAGTGAAATCACTTCTGTTCCGGATTTACTTTTGACCTTGGTAGCTGTTGATGGAAACAAAAAAACACCCGTTCCATTTCAAGTCAGCCAAGATAAACAGCGCATGTTGCACTGGTTGGTAAAATCAGAAAGTAAAAAACTTGTTTTCGAATTGATGAAAGGAAATCCTTCATCAGCGGAGAGAATCGAAGCAACAAAGAATGATGGAGCGCTTACCATTCACGTAGCGAACAAGAATCTATTGCGCTATATGTACAAGACAGTCTATCCACCAGCTGGCGTTGACTCTGCATTTAAAAGAAGTGCTTTTATTCATCCGCTTTGGACACCGCATGGTCAGGAACTCACACGCATTCAGGCGCCCGACCACTATCATCACTATGGAATCTGGAATCCATGGACTCATGTTTTGTTTGAAGGAGACACAGTCGATTTCTGGAATCTTAAAGGTAAAAAGGGCACTGTACGTTTCGGTGAGTTCGTTTCCATTAGTAGCGGCCCGGTCTATTCTGAATTCACCGCTCTTCACGAACACGTGGTTTTTAAAAAGAACAACACCGAAAAAGTAGCGTTGAATGAATTACAAACCGTTCGTGTATTCAAGCCTGAGAATAGCGAGGATTACTATATCTTAGATATTACCATTGAATTGAAGTGTGCGAGCAACAGCCCGTTTAAGATTTTAGAATATCGTTATGCCGGACTTGGTTGGCGCGCTACAGAGAAATGGAATAAAGACAATTGCGAAGTGCTCACCTCAGAAGGCAAGACTCGCAAAGATGCCGATGGAACAAATGCCCGGTGGTTTATGGTACAGGGAACTTTAGATAAAGATTACGGAGGCCTTTCGATGATGTCAAGTCCATCTAACTATAATCATCCTGAGCCATTGCGTATCTGGCCCGATAACTCAAACAACGGTGAGATGTTTGCCATGTTCGCTCCAACCAAAAACAAAGACTGGCTGCTTGAACCAGGAAAGACCTATACACTTAACTACAGATTTGTTGTCTTCAACGGGCATTTCACCAAAGAGAAGATTTAAAGCGCATGGAATTACTTTGCGTCACCGGCGAAGGTTGTGATTAAGAAATAATTGAAGTGATTAATAATTTTAACTACTGATTTTATGAAAACTGAAAACGGTTCTATGATTTCGAGAAGGAAGTTTCTTCAGTCATCTGCAAAGGCGGCCGCCCTCACAACATTTGCGTTGGGCGGTTTCCCATCGATTGTACCTGCGAGTGTGTTTGGCAAATATGCACCAAGTAAGCGTATCAATGTTGCGGCCATTGGCAATGGAAGGATTTCGCGTGTTCACGATTTGCCGGGTGTTTGGAAGTTTGATCAGGCAAATATTATGGCTGTCTGTGATTTGGATACCAAGCGAGCTGAAGAAGGGAAGCAGTTGGTGAATGAATATTATTCAAAAAAGAATGGCAAGCCTTACGATGGCGTCACAGTATATCACGACTATCGTGAACTATTAAGGAATAAAGATATCGATGCAGTCATTATAAGTACACCCGATCATTCGCATGCCATGATTGCAGTGGCGGCAGCAAGAGCAGGCAAGCACATTTATATGCAAAAGCCTGCATCGCTTACTATATCCGAAGGACGGACAGTAAGTGATGTGGTACAGAAAAGCGGAGTGATATTTCAGATAGGAAGTCAGCAGCGGTCGTCAACGCAATTCAGGTATGCAGCAGAGTTGGTTCGCAACGGACGAATTGGTCAACTCAAAACAGTCTCTGTCGGGTTGCCCGGCGATCCTTCAGGTGATGAAGAACCGGAGATGCCAATTCCAAAGAACCTTAACTATGATATGTGGCTCGGATCAACTCCCAGTGTTTATTATACTGAGAAGCGCGTACATCCGCAGGGTGATTATAACAGGCCGGGCTGGCTGCGCTGCGAACAATTCGGTTCGGGCATGATCACCGGCTGGGGGTCGCATCATATCGACTCAGCTCATTGGGCGATGGACACCGAACACACAGGCCCGATTGAAGTTTGGGGTAAAGCTGAGTTTCCCACCAAAGGATTGTGGGACGTACATGGAATCTTCAGAACAGAGGCAATGTATGCCAATGGAGTGAAGATGATAGTAAGTAATGAGTTGCCCAACGGAGTTAAGTTTGAAGGCACCGAAGGATGGATATTTGTAACACGTGGTGCCTATCAGGCAACAGCCAGTGATCCCGTGCCCGACGCGCAAGGGGTGAAGCCACTGGATGCAAGTGATTTGAAAATAATAAAGTCAGAGATAGGCAAGAACGAAATTCATTTGCCTATAAGCACAGATCATCATGGCAACTGGCTTGAAAGCATTCAGGAGAATAAACAACCTATCGCTCCGGTAGAGGTAGCTCACCGCTCTTGCTCAGCATGCCTCGTTCATCATGCGGTGATGAAAGTAAAGAGAAAAGTTTACTGGGATCCTGCCAAGGAGAAGTTTACCAATGATGACGAAGCCAATAGATTGTTGGCCCGTGCACAGCGCGCACCTTACCTTGTTGGATAAAAGCGATGAACCGGAGAACCCTGGCAGTTGCTATTGCCTGCTTCATTCCTGCTTTAGCGTTTGCGCAACTTGACTCGGTCTCCTCTGGAATGTATTTGTGGAAAAAACCGGCGCAAGAGATACATCAAAATATATTCTCATCAGTGCTTTTTGAAGGAAGCACGCGTGATATGGAATTTTTGCAAATGACGGCTAATACTCTCCTGTCATCAGATGAGAAAACCGCGCTGCAAGTTCCCGACAACGAAGAGCATCTGTTGCTTGTAAAGTCTGGATTGCTTACCATCAACCTGAAAGAATCAAGTTGGTCGCTCAGTTCGGGAAGCATTGCCTTGTTAATGCCGGGCCAGAAATACTCAATACAAAATGCAGCTAAAGATTCGTGTAGTTTCCATTTAATGAAGAGCCGCTCGAAGTTACCAATGAATGTAGCGCGAGGAGAGATTGCCGGAGGATCGGTAGTAATTGAAAGGAACAAGGTCGAGTTTAACCCTCATGAGCGCGGAGGCATTCGCAACTACCTTGAACGACCTACGGTGATGTGCAAACGATTGGAGATGCACGTGACTATACTTAAAGAAGGAATCAAAAGTCATGAACCTCATCGGCATCAGGCCGAAGAGATTGTTTTGATTATCGATAACAAAACGGAAATGCAAATTGGCGACAAGTTTTATAAGGGGGGCAGGGGCGATGTGTACTATCTCGGGTCAAATGTTTCGCACGCCATTCGAAATGACGGCAAAGGTCAGTGTGTCTATTTTGCTTTTCAGTTTGAATAGAAACATGCGCGGGGCAATCGTTATTGTTGTTGTCTTATTTCTTTGCATGTCTTGTCAGAATAAGCCCCTTAGGGACGTGAAACCAGAACAGGTACGATTGGTCACACTCGACCCCGGTCATTTTCATGCAGCGTTAGTTCAAAAGTCGATGTATGAGAATGTAGACTCAACAGTTCATGTCTATGCACCGGCCGGACCAGATCTGCAATTGCACCTTAACAGAGTCACGAGTTTCAATTCGAGAAAAGAAGACCCGACACACTGGAAAGAAGAAGTGTACACCGGTGATGATTTCTTTAAAAAGATGCTGGATGAGAAAGCCGGTAACGTTGTCGTCCTTGCCGGAAACAATCAGAAGAAAACGGAATATATCAACGAATCAATAGCTGCAGGATTCCACGTGCTTGCCGATAAGCCGATGGCTATTAACAGCGCTGACTTCCAATTACTGAAGCATGCATTTGCAATTGCAAACACGAATGACCTTCTCTTGTATGATATCATGACCGAGCGGTTTGAGATTACAACGATTCTGCAGCGAGAACTTTCGATGATACCCGAAATATTCGGCACTCTGGAAAAAGGGACACCCGATAAGCCAGCTGTTGAACAGAATAGTGTTCACTACTTTTATAAGTATGTGTCGGGCAGTGTGCTTCAGCGGCCACCTTGGTTTATGGATGTGACACAGGAAGGAGAGGGGATCGTGGATGTGACTACTCACCTTGTTGACCTTGTGCAGTGGGAGTGCTTTCCTGAGAAAAGCATAGACTATAAAAAAGATGTGGAACTGATAAGTGCGAGACGGTGGACAACCGACATCACACTATCCGAATTTCAGTCGATAACACAACTGAAGGATTTCCCTGCCTATCTAGAGCAGTCGGTAAAACATGACGGCATCCTTTCTGTTTTCTGCAATGGAGAGATAAACTACAAATTGAAAGGAGTTCATGCCAAAGTATCCGTGGTATGGAATTACAAAGCGACAGAAGGAGGCGACACGCATTATTCTATCCTCAGAGGATCAAAGGGGAACCTGGTTATCAAGCAAGGTGCCGAACAGAAATATGAGCCAACACTTTATATAGAGCGGCCAATACACAATGAGACGGAAACGGTTTTGTTTGATGAATTAGAGAAAATACAGGTGAAATACCCGGGCATTGATTTTAAAAGAACAGCCGAAGGCTGGCAAGTTATTATTCCCGATCAATACAAGGAAGGCCATGAAGCGCACTTTGCACGAGTGACTCAAAAGTTTTTGGAGTATCTTGAAATGAGGAACATGCCTGCGTGGGAAGTGCCCAACATGCTTGCAAAGTATTATACCACAACCCAGGCATTAGAACTGGCAAGGAAACAAAAATAAATTAGAGATGAGAAAACTGGTTTTGATCGTACACACATCGCTCGATGGTTTTGTAGCGGGAACAAAAGGTGAACTGGATGGATTTGTTGCCAGTGAAGAGAATTTGCAGTTCGTGACTGAACTATCAAGTAGCGGAGACACAGCGCTATTCGGACGAAGTTCACATCAAATGATGAATAGCTACTGGGCTACTGCATACAAGCTCCCTGATGCGACCAAGGGTACGCTTGCCTATTCTACCTGGTATAATAGTGTGCAAAAGTTTGTTGTATCCAAATCATTAAAGCCTGATCTATTAACCAAGACACAGGTTATCAGTAATGACATAGCCGGTGAGGTAACTAAGATTAAAAATCAGCCAGGTAAAGACATTATAATCTTTGGAAGCCCGAGTGTTGTTCAGGAGTTGATGAAGCATAATTTGATCGATGAGTATTGGGTCTTTATTAACCCTGCGATCTTCGGAAAGGGTATTGCGTTGTTTACAGCGTTGCCCGATAAAATAACATTGAAGCTCACCGCAACGAAATCATTTGTCAACGGTGAGGTGGCATTGCACTATGTAGTTGAGAGGTAGATCAGGTGGAAGATTTGAGTTCTATGGCAACCTTCAAAAATCTAAAATCTGCATTCTTAATTCTTAATTAATTGCTACCGATAATTCGATTTAAGAATGAAGAATAACGAATAAAGATTTTTGAAGTGGGAGAGAAGGGTAGATCTTCGCGCAAGGAGATACCGGATCACCCGCATGCATTCAGTCCGGTATGACAGCGCTGGGAGAGAATTCGGCCCTATCGAAGGACTCTATTTATCTTCCCGTCATACCGGACTGCATGCGTGATGGGTTTGTGTGCGATCCGGTATCTCCCAATAGAAGATTGAGTTCTACAGGACACTTCAAAAATCTAAAATCTGCATTCTTAATTCTTAATTCATTTGCTACCGATAATTCGATTTAAGAAT
>JABDGP010000041.1:22041-29601 GCA_013285945.1 Bacteroidota bacterium
CAATAGAAGATTGAGTTCTACAGGACACTTCAAAAATCTAAAATCTGCATTCTTAATTCTTAATTCATTTGCTACCGATAATTCGATTTAAGAATAAAGAATAACGAATAAAGATTTTTGAAGTGCTTAAATAAACAAAAAAAGGAGCTTTACGCTCCCTCTCTTAAATAAACAACTACTAACCAAAAATCTTAATTCACTTTTAGAAACAGTGGCCCCTCCCAATTGTTGACTGCACCAGACGTAATAGCCTTGTGAAAGAATGCATACTTGTTTCCACTGGTGAGACCTGTGATGGCGGTGCGGCCGGTGGTAGTAGTTTGTGCCGCAGTGCGGCCGGTATAGTCTATGACATCGGCAGTGTATTGCCACTCGTGTGCTTTGGCTCCTGCAGCCGCAGTTAAGAAAACACTCCCTGCTACATCACCCTGCGTTACTGCAAATACCTGTTTCTGAGACGAGGCTTTTCCTTTTACCTGCATGCTCGCTGAGTGTACTACACTTACCCGTTGGTCGTCTGGCAGGGTAGGACTGTTGGCTATGTTCTCAACTTTGGCGGCCAGCGCTTTCATCACGCGTTCCAGTGTTTCGCGGGCAATTTTAATGTTGTCTGTTTTTACATCAGACGTAGGCGCACCCATTGCATTGCGCAAGTTGGTGGTAGCGGTGACGGTCGCCGCTATCTGGGCTACAACATCGGCAGCGGCAAAGAAGGCGTTGCCAGTCATGGCCGTGGTATAGAGGACCGAGTCCGCGAGTACCCCCGCATTGTTTGTGGCACTTAAGTTCAGAACGACAATTACTTTCATAATTTTTTGATTTTAGTATGATTTTGATTTTAAAAAGTGCAATGCTACAATGCTTTTTGAAAGCAGAAATATGCCAATGATCAGGCATGCTAATTGACTTATTAGATTAATAGAAAGTATTATCAAAGTAATTCTGAGACATGATCGCATCAATGATTAAGATGACTTGATATATCATCAGAACTTCTTACTAAATCATTATGCTGATCTGACAGGTCAGTAACATGGTCTGAGTTACCATTAACACTTCTTTGCAGAAGAATAGAAAGATTTGACAAATGATTATAACTTATCGACTGATCGTTAACATCTCGTGAAAGGTCATTAACACTTCGCGACAGAGCATTAGAATTACTTAGCAGATCATTATAACTCCTCGATCAATCGGTGACATGCCTAGCAGGCAATTATGACTTCTCGACAGCGCATTAGAATGTTTTGACGGATCAGGTATCTGGTAGACTAGACTGATCTAAATAATCAGATTTGGGCTTTATAAATGAGCGAAGGCTTCGTTTGTGAAATTGGTTAAGCGCTTGAATAATTTGGTTCGCAGTTTTACCTTACAATAGAGAGAAATAAGTAATAGCATAAATTCAGACGTGATGCCGTTTACATTTTCACATCCCGCAATTATTTTGCCATTGACATATTTGCCAAGACGATGGTTCTCTTTGAATGGGTTAGTAATAGGCAGTTTAACACCGGACTTTGAATATTTTATAAGAATGAAGGTTCAAAGCAATTTTGGTCATTCGATTTCAGGACTTTTTTGGTTTGACTTACCCTTGGGTATTATGTTAGCATTCATTTTTCATAATATGGTTAGGGACAGCTTGTTTAAGAACCTGCCGTCAATTCTTAATCAACGACTAATTAGGTTTACTAAATTTGATTGGAATCGATGTTTTAGAGAAAATTGGATTGAAGTAACGATTTCTATATTGATTGGAGCTGCCTCTCATATCTTTTGGGACAGCTTTACACATGAGCATGGATATTTTGTGAATTTGATTTCTGGATTAACAAATAGGATTGAAGTACAAGGAATACAAATTCCGATTTATAGGCTTCTACAACATGTAAGTACACTGGCAGGTGCACTAATAATTGCCATTTGGATTTTAAGACTTACTCGTGATAATAAGGTTACCGGACAAATTAATGTTAAGTACTGGGCAGTTTGGATTTTCGTAACAGTTTTGATTATTACGGCCCGAGTTGCCGCAGGTCTAGATAAAGGTTACGCACAGATCATAGTGATAGGTATTTCAGCAGGATTTCGCTAATACTGACACCACTATTGATAAAAGAGAGGACTGTTGTTTTATTTAGAGATAGTTAAAGGCGATGATGCGATGAAATTACTGATCGTATTAATAATTCCGACAATTTGTTCTTCTCAAGACCTGACCCGATTGAAGACTAGGAGACAGGTTGAAAAGTTAATTACTGAAAGTTTTATGTTCGACGACGAGTACAAATACGAATCATTTACTATTGACTCCACTAACTCAAGCTACGACAATTTCAGGGAGGGTGATTTTAATCATGATGGCATTAAGGACCTATTGGTTTTAGGGACCGCTCAGTTTGTCGTTAAAAAGTGGGCATTCAAACAACGGGAAATTGTAATTATCATGGCGGATAAAGATAGTCTTCGGAAAGTCAGATTTCCTTATGGCTTCTTTAGTGACTACAACAATGTGACGCCTTACCCGAAAGTTATAAACATCGGACAAGAGGACTTTATATCAATAGGGTACGAGATGAACGTACCACACCAAAAATCAAAGGTGTTTTATGACACTTTATATGTCGTAAATGACTGCTTAATGACTTTCACAGAACATCCAAGCAAAAGAGAGATGTCAAGGATTGATTTTAAAACAAGCCATTGCTTCGGGACTTGTCCTGTATTTGAAATGTCTATTGACAAAAATTTAGAAGTTGAGTACAACGGAATAGACCACGTTAATAAGAAAGGCCAATTCAAGTTAAAAGCTCAAGAGAAGGATTGGGATTATTTGACCCGGTTGATTAGCAATTTAAGAATTGAAGATTTAAAGAACAGCTATAGTATTAATGCGACAGATCATCAAACAGTATTTCTTAAAGTACACTTTGGAGAAGGAAAAGAAAAGAGCATTAGAGACTATGGTCTACGTGGTACTTTTGGACTTTCAATATTGTATGACTATTTCTTTGAACTGATAGAGTTTTGAGATTAAGCACAGTATTGTTGCCTCAGTTTTGTTGTTTGTCACTTGACCAATAACTTTTTCTAAATTTGTTCAGTGAAGACATTCGTAATATTTCCTGCTCTGTGTGTTTTTATAAGTGCATGGACTTTGCTGATAAAAGAGGTGTCTGTGAGGCCAATGAAAAAGGTTATGTGGACTACATTGGCAACAGTGGTATTCGCTGGAATGATGGTTATGTTTTCAAACGAAGTTTTTTTGTTTTTGTACTACAGCAACTTCTTGTCAGTACTGATTATCGTTCCGTGTTTGACTTATCTCGTTAATAGAGCACTTCCGACAATATCCGGCAAAATGTTCTGGTTAAGATTACTGGGACTTGGGTTTGCTTCTTCAATCCTGACTGTAGCTGTCTTTGTAGTAGCGATGTTCTTTTCATTTGCTTACAATCCGATGGAAAAGACACCAAAGCAATACCTAAAGATTACCACAAGCTCGAGCGATGGCAAGGAATAAGGCAGATAATTTTGTGACGTCAGGTCTTTCGACCTGACGCGTTTACTGCTCATTCTTTTGTTCGAGAAGCCCTCTTGATCTTAGTCGATAGGCCTGTAGGTGAATAAGACTGACAAGCAGAGTAGAATTGTCAGGTCGAAAGACCTGACTTCACGGTAAAAAACACAAGGTCGAGGCGATTTAGTGGCCGTTGTTTAATGTTATTGGAACGAGCTATTTGACTGAAAAATATATTTAGAATGAAAAGAGGTTTTGTAAACGTCTTAATTTTTGTTCTTCTCCTTTCTCTTGAGGGCTGCTTCTTATTTCCCGATCATAAGGAGACTTTACCCCCAGCTACTCAAACTGGTGCGAATACTTTTGGGTGTTTAGTTAATGGTACGGTGTGGTTGCCGAAGGGATTTAATGGAACGACAAATTTAAGCCCAAGTTATGATCCTAATTTTAATGGAAAGCCCATACTCAATATAACTAGCTATCGAATAGTTTCAGACACGGAGACTCAGGAAATAGCTTTAGGTATTAATGGAATTTATAAAATCGGGACTTACACTGTAATGAAAGATACCTTGGCATTTGTTTCATTTAATATAAAAAAATGTAATTACTTCTATTTTGACTCATTAGTTTACCGGAAAGGTTCAATTGTAATTACTAAGTTAGACCTACCAATTATATCAGGGACTTTTGATTTTATTTTATATAAACCAGGCTGTGACACTTTAAAAATTACTAACGGAAGGTTCGATATTAAATTATGACTATGAAAAAATTCGTTTGGGTTACTGTCTTTTTTTTTCCGACCTATCTTTTGTTTGGGCAAATTAATTATGTGCAACAATATAACGGTGTCGTCAGGTCTTTCGACCTGACACGTCCCTGCCCATTCTTTTGTTTGAGAAGCCTTCTTGATCTTAGTCGATAGATTGTAGGTGAATAAGACTGACAAGCAGAGTAGAATTGTCAGGTCGAAAGACCTGACTTCACGGTAAAAAACACAAGGTCGAGGCGATTTAGTGGCCGTTGTTTAATGTTATTGGAACGAGCTATTTGACTGAAAAATATATTTAGAATGAAAAGAGGTTTTGTAAACGTCTTAATTTTTGTTCTTCTCCTTTCTCTTGAGGGTTGCTTCTTATTTCCAGATCACAAAGAAACCTTGCCGCCAGCTACTCAAACTGGAGCTAATACTTTTGGGTGTTTAGTTAATGGTACGGTGTGGTTGCCGAAGGGATTTAATGGAACGACAAATTTAATTATGAGCTATGATCCAACTTATGCTGGAGGAACATTTGATATAGCTACCTACAGGATATTATCTGATCAAGATCGTGAATACATTTACATTTTTATGTCGAAACTTAATAAAGCGGGTGTATATAAACTGAATGACATCCACGTTGGCTCTGCGACTTTTGATTATTCCACTCAATGCAATTATGATCATGATTCTTTGGTTTATCGAAATGGTGCTTTGGACCTGACTAGATTTGACCTGTCTGCAGGAATAATTTCAGGAACTTTTCAATTTACTCTTTTTAAAAAAGGTTGCGATAGTCTTAAGGTGACTCAAGGTAGGTTTGATATGAAACTATAAAATATTTTAATTGATATGAAAAAAATTGGTTCAGCTATAGTTCTTTTTTTATCTGCTCATCTTTTGTTTGGGCAAATTAATTATGTGCAACAATATAACGGTGTCGTCAGGTCTTTCGACCTGACACGTCCCTGCCCATTCTTTTGTTTGAGAAGCCTTCTTGATCTTAGTCGATAGATTGTAGGCAATGAATTGTGACCAAGCAGAGTAGAATCGTCAGGTCGAAAGACCTGGAGTCACGGCAAAAGCGACTAATAAGGAACAGAGGTTAGTCTTGATGACAGGGTTTAAGAAAGAGATTAGCACTTGGATATGATAGCGAATTGGATGATGGTCCAACTCCTGATGAATACTACTTATGGAACGAAACGGAGCTGAAAGAAAAATTAATAAAAGCTGACAAATATAGAGAACACATAAAGGGGGACGCAAGAGAGTGTTTGAAAGAATTAGTTCTTACGGAAATAAATGAATAGAGGAATATTTGTCATTGTTGTTGCACTCACTACGATTACGGATTTGTTCGGGCAGAAGTCATCGAATTTGATTGGAACTTGGGTTCTTTTCAAATTGGAGATTGATGAACAAAAAGTGAAGCACGTGAGCGGAGGAAACCCAATCGATACCCTATTCTTTAATGGAAATAGTTTCAGAGAAGTGACTATACTATCCCCAAAGGAAGGAGGAAATCACGCAGGAACGATGAAAGGGACCTTTCGAGTCAAGAACGGAAAATTGATTTTGCAGAAAAGAGAAAGTGTTGTGGAAAATGAAACTAAATTCTTCCAAGACGAAGAGTTTGTCATGCAAATCAGGAAGCGTGGCTTAATTTTAATACGACAAATTACCATACCGCAGGGAGGTAGTACGGTGAATCGACAGGCCTGGTATCATTATAAAAAAGTAAAATAATCAATTTGTTTTGACGGGTAAACAGGCGATATGAATTTCAAACCCCTTAAAGGTCAAACTGAGTGGAGTAAATTTGGCCATCTTTTCGAAAGGCAGGAAATACCAGCTAAGACAATCCTTTTAAAGGAAGGCGAAATTTCTAAAAAAGCATTTTATATCGAGCAAGGCTGCATAAGATTATGGTTTAACAACAACGGCAAAGATGTGACATTCCAATTTTTCTTCGAAGGGCAAGCCGTTTCGTCTGTCGAGAGCTTTAGGAAAGGGCAGCCCAGTTTATTTACTGTTGAGTCCATTGAGCCTTGTACTATTCGCATAATATCTAAAAAGAACTTTCAAGCCATTCTTGATGCAACGCCATCCATCAAGCATGAAATAGAAGAACATACTTTTCAACGCCTGGTCTTTTATCAAAAACTCTTCTTGTCGCGTATCAAAGACAATCCTCAAAAAAGATATCAGGAACTGATAAAAGATCATCCCACTATTTTGCAGCGCGTGCCCCAGCACTACATAGCATCGTATTTGGGTATAACCCCTGTGTCGTTGAGCCGGATACGGAATAGACGCTAACTTTCTTAACAAATGTTATCGTCAGCGAGGTCCGATTGACCGGACATTTGAGCTGTAAATTTAAAATACAGCGAAAATGAAAGTAGTAATAGTTTTTAACCATCCTTATGTGGGCAGCTTTTGCAATGCCATCTTGAATGCAGTTTCGGCGGGACTGACAAAGTCGAAAAACGAAATTGATCTTATCCATCTCGACAATGATAAGTTTGACCCTGTTATGCGATCAAAAGATCTTGAAGCATTTGCAAAGGCAAGAAATGACTCGTCAAGCGCAATTCAATTGGTTGATCCTATGGTAATCGATTATAAACAACGACTTGAAAATGCGGAGCATTTGGTTTTCATTTTTCCCATTTGGTGGGAACTTATGCCGGCAATGACTAAGGGGTTTATAGACAAGGTTATTTTTCCGGGTATTACTTATGAATATGCTAAAATGGGGATGAAATCAAAAATGAAAAAGCTTAAGGGGCTGACGGTGATCACGACCATGAACACTCCTTCTTTTGTTTATTGGATTCTCTTTGGCAACGCGATTAAAAAGGCGATTATGACTGGAACATTTTGGAAAATTGGAGTGAAGAAAAGAAAATGGATGAGCCTGAACATGGTGAAGTTTGTTTCGGAGGATAAGCGCAATAGGTGGTTGACAACCATCGAAAAGAAGTTTTCTAACTTAAAATAGACAAGCGAGATGCTGGCAAATTTTGCCGGTTCCTTTTGTGTGTCAAGGTCGAAAGACCTGACGTCACGGTAAGCATTAACAAAGTGGTGAACTTAAATCAATTTGTTTTGGGAGGTGCACTGGCTGTAGGTGTCACACCAAGTTTTTTAAGCACAAGGTCTGAGATATTATACTTTTCATCTTTGTACAATAATATTATTCCCACATTGGGTATCTGCAGACTGGTGATAAATGAATACCCGTTTTCTTTTGCTACCACCTCAATTG
>JABDGP010000042.1 GCA_013285945.1 Bacteroidota bacterium
GGTGCTCTGTATTGCATGAAAGGAAAAAGAGAACAACAAAAAATGATACAAGAGACCTCATTAATTAAAGCTAATAAAAAAAGGTTGTTACTCGCAAGCTATTCCGCTTACGTAAGATGAGATGATTTGTAGTTGCCCTGCTGCAAGACGGCCGCTCGATGAGTGACATAAAGCAGGGAGTAACTCTTGAAATTTTTGGTGAAGGTTGGAGTCCCGGTCCGCGAAAGAAAAAAAACGCCAAAGATTCTACCTGGGAAACATTAGGGGATTTTTTCAACGTTCTTGAAGGAAAAAAGACCAGCACCAATTTTGCCTCTTTTGTCGGCGCTACCAGTGTGCGCGCATACGTACTCGGGCAAGAGAACAAAAAGCCATCGGCGGAAGAGCTAATCCAAATGAAAGTGTTAGTCGAGAATGCAATGAAGGAAGGGGCCATGGGAGTTGGGTCTTCATTGATTTACGCTCCCGCTGATTATGCATCAACGCAAGAGCTGATTGAACTTTGTAAAGTTGCCTCAAGATTCGGAGGAATGTACATCACGCACATGCGCAGCGAAAGTGACAAAATCTATGCCGCTATGAATGAAGTGTTCAAAATTTCTAAAGAGGCAAATATTCCCGCAGAGATTTATCATCTGAAAATCAACAACAAGTGGAACTGGAATAAAATTGATACCGTAATTGCAAAAATCGACAGTGCTCAAAAAGCTGGATTAAAAATCACTGCAGACATGTACACGTACAATGCGAGCGGCACCGGTCTGACTGCACGGCTGCCTACATGGGTGCAAGAGGGTGGTATCGGGCCGATGTGCAAGCGTCTGAAAAATGCCGTGACCAGGAGGAAAGTCTTACAAGAACTGGATTTGGGAATACCAACAAAAAACTCAGACCCCAAAGACGTAATGATCCTTGGCTTTCGGAGAGACTCACTTAACAACTTGTATAAGGGCAGACGATTGAGTGAAGTGGCGAGGCTACACGGAAAAAACGCTAACGAAACTATGCTTGACCTTATCACTGCAGATCGTTCATCCGTTCCCTGTATTTTCTTCTTGATCTTTGAAGACAATGTAAAGAGAATGTTGAAATTACCTTATGTAAGCATCTGCTCGGATGCGGCGTCGGTGCCCGCCGAAAAACCTTTCACGGATAGCGGCATTCATCCCCGCGGGTACGGAAGTTTCGCGCGTCTCTTTGGAAAATATGTGCGGGAAGAAAAAATTATGACGCTCGAAGAAGCTGTACGGAGAGTTACCGCATTGCCAGCGTCGAACTTAAAAATAAAAAAACGCGGAAGTTTGACCGTGGGCAATTTTGCCGACATAGTAATTTTCGATCCAAACACCATCAAAGACAAGGCTACCTATGAAAACCCACACCAATATGCAGTTGGTGTGGATCATGTATTCGTAAACGGCGCTCAGGTTCTGAAAAACGGAACACACACTGGTGCTAAACCGGGAAGATGCGTCCGTGGAAGCGGATATAATTAAACCACCTTTTTTCTTATCTGCTTTGCGTAGGTGCGACTGACAGGAAAGCTTTTACCGCTTTGCATTTTCACCACCATCCCTCCGTTGAAGTGCCGTTCGATTTCCTTGAGATAATTTATATTAACAATCGTTGACCTGTGCACCCGGATAAATCTATCGGGATTCATAATCTCTTCCAGTTTGCCAATACCGGAGGAGCTAACGAACTGATCATTCTTTGTGGTAATAATTGTATAGTCTCCCGAAGCCTCCAAGTGTAGAATTTCTTCGACAGGTAGGCTGAAAAGTTTCTCAGATTTCTGAACAAAGATGTGCGACTCGTAGCTTTCACGTGACCGGGCAGGACGCATACTGCTAAGTAAGTCTTCGATGTTCCCGGCTTCCATCTGCTTACGTTTCAGGGCACGATCAACAGCAACTTTAAAACGCTCGGCATCTAAGGGTTTTAAAATATAGTCAACTGCGTTTTTCTCAAAAGCCTGAATTGCGTATTGGTCATAAGCGGTTGTAAAAATTACATATGGTTCGTGATTGATGTCATCGAGTACATCGAAGCCAGTCATACCCGGCATTTGCACGTCAAGGAAAATTAATTCAGGCTTAAGTTTATCAATTAAAGCTATTGCATCATCACCGTTCGATGCTTCACCGACAAGATCAATCTCGGGAAACGATTCGAGGTATTCATGCAAAAGATCACGAGCAAGTTTTTCATCGTCAATAATAAGGCAAGTGGTTTTTGAGCTCATCGGTTTGGTTTTTATTTTTTTGAGAGTTGCTGGTTAAGTACGTTTGTTGTTAGTCGTGACGGTTACAGGCTTTGTTTTTCAAGTTCTGACTCCATTAGTTTCTTCAATGGATCTCTGTCTTCAATAAAAAAATTGACTGAATATCCCTTGTCCGTTGCGCGCACACGCAGGCGTGATTGAGGTCCAAAGTAACTCTTCAAACGCAGGTCGGTATTCGACATTCCTATTCCGCTCGAACTTCCATCCATTACCTTCTTGGCGTTAACTCCCAAGCCATTATCTTTTACTTCAAAAAAAATAATATTCCCCGACCGCCGCACAGTCAAAGAAATAGTTCCGCCCTCCTGCTTTGGCCCGATGCCATACTTCACTGAATTTTCTACCAGCGGCTGCAAAATCATTGGCGGCACTTTGATGTTAAGGCAAGTAGGATCAATGTCACGTTCAAAATTTAACCGATCACCAAAGCGAACCTGCTGTATCTTCACATAGTTCTCAATAAACTCTATCTCTTTTGTGAGTTTCACCATCTCTTCACTGTGAGCATCTAACGCATAGCGAAAGACATCCGAAAGCTGAGTGATCACTCGGCGAGCCTGTTCCTTGCTGCTATTAATCAGTGTACTGATAGAATTAAGTGCATTAAAAAGAAAGTGCGGGTTGATTTGCGCCTTGAGCAAAGAAATTTGCATCTCCCGATTTTTGATGGCGAGTGCGCTTTTCTCTGAATCTTTTCTCTGCAATCCCTCGAAATACCGGATCACATAATAAACCCCGACGGTTATTATATACTGATCGTGAAAACGAAGTGCATCCCATCCAAGAAGTTCCAGCATATATTCTTTCCAATGATCGAAATACACCAGCCCATCCATATAATCGGTAAAGAAATAGGAAAGGGTGCCCATTAAAAGAAAGAACATCACCAAGCCAATAGCATGTCCGATAATTTGAACTACCGGCTTAAACCACGACAACCAATGTGCCCATAAAAAAATCAGTATGATAAAAACGCAGAGTGCTTCAAAAAGAAAGAGAGCGTTCCATAAAACATAATATGCAGGATTTACAAATTTCCATTCGATGATCGCGCTGACCAAAAAGTTCAGAAAATACCAAAGACAGATCAGCCCGTAGGCGTGTCTCCATATCTTTGGTATTCTGTCGAGTGATTTCAATTTTATCCAATAATTTTTCTGGTAAGGCCAAGCAAATTTACAGAAGTTCTGTTGGGTCAACAGGCACAATTCTCGATTCTATCTTACACCTGACTCTTCAGAAGAACAAAAATTCCTTTATAAAGTTAAGCAAATGAATCCATAGCCGCCCAACGGTGCGCTTATGCGATGAACGGTAGTATTACATGGTTAGAAAGCGGAAGCAATTTTTACAAAATCGTACCTTTCGTATTCGATGAGCAAGTACTTATTGTGCATTCTGGCTTTGGTTGCAGGCGGGGTTCACGCGCAGCAAATTACCATTACCGGCAAAGTAATTGACTTGGAGACGAAAGAACCTCTGCCATTTGCATCGGTGGGCATCGTGGGAAAGCCAATAGGCCTTATTACCAATGAGCAGGGTGAGTTTGATTTTCATATCCCTGCAGACTTTCGTAATGACATCATTGGGGTTAACATGCTCGGCTATAAAATTTATGAAGCTCCCGTTTGGTCTTTACTGACGACACAACCAGCTATAATTGAAATGCAGGCCGTCTCGTTTTTGTTAAAGGAAGTGGTAGTAACAGATTCACTGAAGGCCGGTGAAATTCTCCGACTGGCGATCTCGCGAGTTGAAATGAATTATCCGATGACACCCTTTATGTTGGATGGGTTCTATCGCGATCTGAAAAAAGTTGGTGGCACCTATATCTCTTTACTCGAAGCGGCTGTGAAGATTTATGATGAGGACTACCATGAGCCACGAAACAAGTTTAAGTTGCGCGAGCGGGTGGCCTTGCGTGAAGTGCGCAGAAGCCTTGGTTACTCAAGCAAATTCACGGCTTTCTTTGATAAAGATAACCTGCTCGAAGATTTATTGCTCAATAATAATGTACGCTATCGGCAGTTCCCGGAAGAAAGCGATTTCTTCAAAAGCCTTGATCTCGAGGATGATTCCTATTACAATGGTCGTGAAGTTTATGTGCTATCACATTCGCGCGAATATCTGCTTCGTGTCTTTATTGACAAAGAAACTTACGGCATAGTTCATTTAGAGTATGCCAATGATCACCATGAAGAGCTTGAAAAAAAGAGAGACCTCGAAAGTCGGTTTGTAAAAGTTAAGCGGACCATCGATTTCAAATTTTTTGAAGGAAAGCTATATCTGAATTACCTTTCCGTTACTTCGCAGGTCAACTGGTATGATCGAGAAACAGGCAAGCTGAAGTTCGAGGCAGAGCTACAACGCCAACTCCTTATCAATGATGTGGACACAAGTCCGCGAAGGCGAATTACGCTGGCCGAAAAAATGCACAGCTACGGACTACAGTATCAGGATCAGCCTTACAACAAAAAATTCTGGGATAATTACAATGTGATCAAGCAAACTCCGCTCGATAAAAAAATAGTACAAGATCTGGAAAGAGAAGAGCCTTTGGAGAAACAGTTTAAGGAGTGATCAGACCGGAAACTCTTTCAGGGCTTCGGTCAATAATTCATTTTTATCAATAGGAACAACACCTACATGCTGACAAACTAGTCCGCCAGCCAGATTGCTAAGACCTGCAATCATTTTAGGGTCGAGTTTCAATGCAGTGCAAAGTGCAGCCACGCTTACCACTGTATCGCCAGCGCCCGAGACATCGGCAATCTCGCGTGGGTAAGCTGGAAGTTTTATTTTCTGATTTTCGTAGTCGATGTACACACCATGCTCAGAAAGAGTGACCATCACCCCCTGTGCCTGTAATTTTTCTTTAAGTAAGGCAACGGCCTTCTGCACCTGTGGCTGGTTGCCTGAACTTATTTCGGCCTTTAATCCTTCGCGTAATTCTTTCAGGTTGGGCTTAAATAATGTCACATTCCGATAGGAAAGAAAATTTCTTTTCTTCGGATCGACAATCGTAGGAATACGGTGCTTTGTTGCCAGTGCAACAACTTTCTCTATGATACTCTCATTAAGAACACCTTTATCATAGTCTTCAAAAATAACTACCTGGCATTGTGGTAGAAGCTTCTCGATCCTTTCCAGCAAGAACTTTTCTTCTGTTCCATTTACTTCCCGATCGGATTCTTCATCCACACGTACTACATGTTGATGACTGGCAATAACTCGGGTCTTTACCGTGGTGGGCCTATCATTACTGGTAACAATACCTTCTTTGCTTATGCCTCGTTCTTCAATTCGCTGAATCAGTTTCTTTCCATCATCATCGTTTCCAATTAAAGCGCACAAAACGGGCTCAGCCCCTAACGACGAAACATTCAAAGCCACATTGGCGGCCCCACCCAACCGAAAATCCTTCTTCTTTACATTAATGACAGGGACAGGTGCTTCTGGCGAAATGCGTTCCACAGCCCCCCATATGTAGCTGTCCAGCATCACATCACCGATGATCAGCACACGTAGTTTGGCAAACGAATCAAATATTTGTGCAATACTCATTTTAATGTTGAAAGTACCTCTTTCATTCGCTTCATGGCCTCATTCAAATCTTTTTCAGAAGCTGCATACGAAAGGCGTACACAGTTATCATCACCAAACGCTCCGCCTGGCACAAGTGACACATGCCCCTTCTCTAACATCCACAAACAGAAATCATCGCTATTGTTGATTTTTTTTTCGCCATCAGACTTGCCGAAGTACGAACTTATATCCGGAAAAAAGTAAAATGCACCTTGCGGGAAGTTAGCTTTCACTCCTGGGATTTCTTTTAGCAGGTTATAAACTAGCTCTCTTCGTTTGTGATATTCAGCTACCATTTTATTGGTTGGAGCCAAGTCACCGGTAATTGCGGCCAATGCACCGCGTTGCGAGATAGAGCAATTCGCTGAAGTGATTTGCCCTTGAACTTTGTTACTTCCATCGGCTATCCACTTAGGTGCGGCAATATAACCCACACGCCAGCCAGTCATCGCAAAACCTTTGGCAAAGCCATTGACTGTAATGGTCCTTTCAAACATACCGGGCAAGGAAGCTATGCTGGTTTGATCCCCCGTAAAATTGATGTGCTCATAAATCTCGTCGGCAATGACCAGCAAGTTTGGATGCTTGAGTACCACAGCAGCAATCGCCTCCAATTCCATTTTAGAAAATACGGAGCCTGTAGGGTTGCAGGGAGATGAAAAGATAATTGCTTTCGTCTTGGGTGAAATCGCTTTCTCCACTTGTTGGGCTGTCACTTTAAAATCATTGTCGATAGTACCTTTCACCAATACAGGCTTAGCTTCTGTAAGCCGAACGAGCGCATCATAGCTTACCCAAAACGGTGAAAAGATAATTACTTCATCGCCAGGGTTGAGTAAAGCGAGCATCACATTCGCAATCGATTGTTTTGCTCCGTTAGAAACAACAATGTTCTCAGCTTTGTAAGGAACCTTGTTATCCTTCTGGTATTTAGCAGCTATTGCTTCGCGCAAATCCTGATAACCTGCTACGGGAGGGTAAGCAAAATACTTTCCATCATCAATGGCCTTCTTGGCTGCATCACAAATATGTTGCGGGGTTTTAAAGTCAGGTTCGCCTAAGCTTAAACTGATAACGTCAATACCGCGGTTTTTAAATTCACGGGCTTTGGCTGCCATAGCTAATGTAGCCGACTCTTCAATGGCGTTGATACGGTGAGAAAGTAACATTGTTTATACTATTGATTTAGTGAAGCCAAAAATAAGTAAATCATCTGACGATGAGCGATCAAATTTTAAAAATGATAACTTGAGCCATGCTTCAAAGGCTTGCTACCAAGGTTACCCATCGCATTTATCAGATGCCCGTGCTGGTATTAATGCCCCACAGCCGGTGTAACTGCCGGTGTGTAATGTGTGATATCTGGAAAGCCAACAGCGATAAGAAAGAAATCTCTGCAGAGACTCTGGATAAACATATCTCTGCATTTAAAAAGCTAGGCCTGAAACGTGTTGCGCTTTCTGGTGGTGAGGCGCTGATGCACTCCAACCTCTGGGTTTTGTGCGAGCAGCTGAATTCTATCGGAGTCAAAATCAGTTTGCTCTCCACCGGGCTGGCTGTGAAGGCAAACGCACCAGAGATCATTGCCAACTGTGATGACCTGATCATTTCCCTTGATGGCAGCCGCGAAGTTCATAACTCCATCCGCAATATTCCGGCTGCTTATGAAAAGCTTGCCGAAGGAGTAAAGTCGATCAAGGAAATCAACTCATCGTTTCAGGTCACCGGCCGTTGCGTTTTGCAAAAGCAGAATTTTAAAGATTTTATCAATATCGTCAGATCTGCGAGGGAATTGGGTCTTGATCAAATTTCATTTTTAGCAGCCGATGTTTCGTCCTCGGCCTTCAACCGTCCTCAGGAATGGGAAACCGATAAAAAAGAAGAAGTGGCACTTACTCTGGAAGAAGCCGATGAGTTGGAAGTTATTTTAAAAAAATCCTTTATCGATTTAAAAAAAGAATACGCCGAGAAGTTTATAGCTGAAAGTCCTGAAAAAATGATGACGATCGTTCAACATTATAGAGCGGCGCATAACAAAGAAAGTTTCCCAAAAACGAAATGCAATGCGCCTTGGGTTTCGGCTGTGATTGAATCCAATGGCGATGTTCTTCCGTGCTTTTTTCACCAGAAGTATGGCAACATTTATCAGCAACCATTTTCAGATCTGATCAACTCTGAGCAAGCAATCTCTTTTAGAAAGAACCTCAATGTCGACCAGAATCCGATATGCCAGCGTTGCGTTTGTTCACTTTACATTTAGGATTACTCGTTAAAGAGTAGTTTCCACAAAGCATTTTGCCTACACTGATCTTTTGCTTTGGATTCGATTCTTTTCTTCAATGACAAGATATCTATGAAGAACCATTTTTCGTCACCTTGAACGTTGACGGAAAAACCTTTGTCTTTAGTTTCCTTCGCAAAGCTGTTGCTGCCATACCTCAGCTCACCACCAAAAAAGACCGCCGTAAGCCCGGAGGGTTTTGTTAAAAGTATATTTTCAAAATAGTCCGTATGAAGCATAGGGGCAATCCAAAGGTCTGCCCGGCTTCCAATTTTTATCTCCGGTTTTTCGAGATGAAAGATTTTTGCCGGAACAGAAGTTGACATTTCAAAAATCTCTTTTGCTGTGGCCAATCCAGTATTCTTTGCTACGCACATTTCTTCAAGCAAAGTCGCGAGTCCTGTCATGGTTGAATCTGATCCTAAAGCCACCAGTATTTTTTCTCTTAGCTGATCAACCGGCGATGTCTTGCCGAACATAAATAAATTGGACGAAGGACACCACACTACTGATGCCTTTGCTTGTTCAATCAATTTTTTGCTTTCTTCGTTCACAGCCACTGCATGGATAAGCACTGTGTTTTCCTTTAGAAGACCCAATTGATTCAGTTTGGGAATCTCAGCTTGAGCAAATTTGTCAACGCCTTCGGCCGCATGGATTATAAACCGCACAATCGTATTTCTTGGAAACTTCTTTTTCACGTCCTTCTCTGAAGCAAGTGAGTGGGCCCAATCCGTTCTCCATACTCGCACAGGAAATTTTTCCCTTGAAAAAATCCGATGCCATGGATTATGATGAATTACCGTGGTTGCTCCTGAGATAAGGTTTTTAATTCCTCCCCAAAGAAGACGGTCTTTTATATCGACGCTTTCTATTTCCTTTACCGGTGATTCTTTTGGTTTATAGATGTCACGCATCCATTCTGTATAATTATTATACGGTGGATTGCCCAGCCGTGGGTATAGATTCATCTCCAAATGATCATGTGCGTTGATTAGTCCCGGGTACAGAAAATGATTTTGAAGATCAATCGACTTTTCTTTTTTTGAAGGAACAAGGCCGCTCCCTATTTCTGAGATAATTCCATGGCTTATCCTCACATCGGCAGTGATAATGCCATTGTCGTTGACCCACGTAATATTTTTAAGCAGCAGGTCCAAGATCGCGCTTGCGTATTTTCATTCCGAAAACAACAGGTTGCTCTTGCCAGCGAGGTTCAGCCACCTCCTCAACACAGGCATTTGATTTTGTCAAACAGGAAACGTACTCCTCAAAC
Organism: Bacteroidota bacterium; assembly: GCA_013285945.1. Taxonomy (GTDB): domain Bacteria; phylum Bacteroidota; class Bacteroidia; order Cytophagales; family Cyclobacteriaceae; genus ELB16-189. The sequence goes on from JABDGP010000042.1 coordinate 9,427, forward strand.
AAATGAAGATGATGTTCTACTTCAAAAGTCTTTCCAGATTTTTTTTCACTGAATGTTCTCCGTGCGCCTTGCAGAGTCAGAAATGGATGAAAATCAGTAATCAATAAGATTCCATTTGGAGTAAGGTTGCCCAGCAGGTTAGTCAAAACGAAATCTAAATTCCTGATGTGGCCAAGCACAAGAGCCGAAACAATTAAATCGAATTGCCCGTCAATTTTCTCTTTAGAGAGATCGAGGCATTTAAAGTCAGCGTTCAGGCAGTTTTTAGTAGCCTCTTTTATCATTGCAGGCGAAAGGTCAACCCCAAAAATGCGTGAAGCGCCACGGTCACTTGCCAGATTACAAATTTTGCCTGTGCCACAACCAGCATCTAAAACAGATTTCCCATTCACTTCTGTCATCCACTTCCCTATCAGTTCGTCAGAGAAATTCTTGATGGGATTGGATTCACCCGAATACGAGTCGGCCCAGAGATTATACGCATCGAGCGGCGCCAGCTTCTTTTTTCTAAAAAAATTCATCACATCCCCTGAATTTCGGGCTGCCTGTAGCGTAGCCAATATTTCATTAAAGCCTTTAATTCATATGGATAACTAAAAATATTAAGCTGGTAGCGCATTGATGAAACCCATCGCATTGCTTTTCGCTGAAACATGGAAAGTTTGTAATCACTCACCGTTGGATACTGTGCGTGAATAACTGTTTCAAAGTCGTGGATATATCGAATCATTTCCGGCTTGAGCCAGGGTGTAAGAAATTCACGATGCAAGTCAAAATTGAGCCACTGTGGTTGCAACCATTCATCCAAAGTTTTGGGAAATGAAAATCCCCTGCCTTCAGCTTCAAGGTAAAGTTCCGAGCCCTCTGTTGGCACTGGTGTGTAAATGTATATCACGATTTCCGTTTTCGGATTGATCGATTTAATTTCCTTTATGAAAGCTACCTCCTCTTCAATTTGTTGCCAAACTCGTTCCTGTGTTGGTGCCGGCAAGCCTAGCACAAAAGAATATTCAGGGATGATGCCGAACTTTTTTATGCGAGCGGCAAAGGCTTTGATTTTTTCTCCTGTTTGTTTGCCTCCCTTGTCCATTTGCGTCAACAGCTTGTTGTTGCCACTTTCTGCGCCAAAGAAAATCATGGTACATCCCGAATCGGCAATCGATCGAAGTGACTCATCCGAAAACTGATCCATGGTATCAATACGGCCTTCGGCCCACCATTTCATTTTCTCAGGGGCTATCAATTTTGCAAATTCGACGGAGCGTTTTTCTGAAACAAAAAAATTATTGTCGTGAAACTGGAAAGCATTGCCTTTGTAATTCTCTTTTAAATACTTAATGTCTTTATAAATGTTTTGAGCTGACTTTCCTTTCCACCGGGCATCAAAAATGGGAACGACTCCGCAAAATGAACATGTAAAAGGACAACCAATACTGGAATGGTAGGCGATAGTTTTGGTTCCAAGAAAAGTTTTCCCAAGAAACTCACTCATCGGGTAAAAGGAATGGAGTTTATCATAAGGCAAAGCTGGCAGTTGATCCTGATCGTAAAGCGACGCTTTTTTTGTCTTAACTATTTTCCCATCTCGAATTAAAATCAGGTTCTCAATAGTATCCAAAGGTTCGTTATCGGTTAGTGCTTTAAGAACCGCCGGAAATGCTTTGTCACCGGGGCCATTAACTACTACATCAACATAACCCGACTGGATTACTGTCTTGTGATGATTTGATGCGAAATAACCTCCCCAGATAATTTTAATTTCTGGAAATTTTTCCCGGATAAGTTTTGTGAAAGGAATGGCTTGTTTGAGTTGCGGCCCCGGCATAACCGTTGAGGCAAAAAAACCAAACTCATTTGTGCTTAAGTAATTTATAATCTTTTTGAGAGGATCCTTTTCACGATTCCCGTCTACAATAGCATAATCTGCAACGTCTTCAATAGATGCAGCAATGGCAAGTATTGCATTTGGTATGATGTGGACAGGATCACCGGCCCGTGGGTTGAAGAGAAGGACTTTTTTCATTGGTTCAACACTGCCAAGTTACAATTAATTCTATTTTTCAGTTCCATAAGATTACAGAGAGAAGTCTATAGAAGATATTATATTTAATTTAATGAGTATACAAAAAACCGGCAACGTATTTTTTAAACCCTGGGCTAAGCGACGAGCACCTCGAAAGATTCTGGCCATGCGCTTTCAGGCTATGGGAGATCTTGTTATTACTTTGCCATATCTGCAAGGTCTCAAAAATTCTCTTCCTGATACCAAGCTTCATCTGCTTACTAGGCGGGAGGTAAGTAGTATTCCAAAAAATCTTTTCCTTTTTGACAGGGTGATTGAGATTGGTGGAGGCCGTAATGCCAAACTGCAATTTGTGTTGTGCCTTCTTTTAATACCGTATCTATGGTGGCAACGATACGATGTTGTTTTGGATTTGCAGAATCACAAAATCAGCAGGGTCGTTCGGTTTCTTTTATTTCCAGTATGCTGGAGTCAATTCGATCGCTCCTCTGCTAACGCAGCCGGTTATCGCACTAAGAAAACTATTGAAGCTGCACATATTTGCAAGTCGGAAATTTCTACCGCGTATGGGGTTAGAAAGAAATTTGATGTTAATTCAATTTTACGAAAAGGGGGATGGGACGACAAAGGCGATCTGGTAATTCTAAATCCTGCCGGAGCTTTTGTAACACGAAACTGGCCGCTTGAGAACTATTTGATTTTCGCGAACGCCTGGATTGAAAAAGTTAATGCGAACACTTTTTTCATAATGCTTGGATTAGACTCAATGAAGGAGAAATCTGCTTTTCTAAAAAAGCACTTGGGCGAAAAACTAATCGACCTAGTAATGAAGACGACTTCGATTGAAGCTTTTTTGATCGCTCAAAAAGCTAAATTCGTTTTGTCAGAAGACTCAGGCCTCATGCACATGGCGTGGGTACAGGGCGTGCCTACGCTTGCCTTGTTTGGTTCGAGTCGGGGTGATTGGTCTGCTCCGCTTGGCACTTGGTCAAAATGCTTAAACTCGGCTGATCTTTCCTGTCGCTATTGCCTGAAAGAAATTTGCCAATATGGTGATGTCCGATGCCTTCATCGTTATACGCCGGAATTCGTCCTCAGCGAGGCGCTGGAACTTATTTCCAGAAATTGACCCACTGTCTGGAAATAATTCTAAATGAACATTTATCTTATCTTGATTCATGATCGATAGAAGAGTAGCCCTTATTATCCCAGGTGGCCTCGGTACGGGAAAAAATAATTTAGGCGTTCCGGTACTGGAACAAATCGTCAGGCTGCTGTCTAATGAAATGAAAGTCACAGTCTTCCAGCTTTATAAGGTCAATCAGGATTATCAATATGAAGGTTTTGAGTTGCTGGATTTTAAAGCTGGCAATCGGGTTATTCAATACTCTAAATTTTTATACACCTTTTATAAGGCGCATAAAAAAAAGAGATTCACCACCGTGCACGGTTTTTGGGGATGGCCCTGTGGATTCTTGGCGGTTGTCTTTGGGAAAGTTTTTAACATCAAAAGCATAGTAAGTGTACTGGGCGGTGATGCTGCTTCAATTCCGGAGATTGGATATGGGCATCTTCGAAACAAGTTCAGCCGAAATATGATTTTATGGACATTGAGAACAGCAAATGAGGCCACGGCGTTAACGCATTTTCTTGTCAAGAACCTTCACGACGCAGGACTAACACGAGAATTGAAAATTATTCCCTGGGGAGTGGATCAGGAAAATTTCAGTTTCGCTTCCAAGCCTCTGCAAAAGCCAATTCAGTTCTTGCACATCGCTAACCTTAACAAAATAAAAGATCAGGAAACATTGCTGCGTGCGTTTAAGATCATTCACGAAACAATGCCATCTTATTTAACAATCCTTGGCGAAGGCTCGGAAGAAGAGAAAATAAAACAATTGATCGATCAGCTCCGGCTTAATGAATTTGTAACTATCCTAAAGCAGCTTCCTTATCAGCAATTACCTGCGCTTTATCATCAATCGGATATATTGCTTCACACTTCTCTTACCGAAGGGCAAAGCGAAGTAGTAACAGAAGCGATGAGTTGTGGTGTGATTGTGTGCGGAACTAACGTGGGGCTGTTACATGATCTGCCTGAATGCTGTATTTCAGTGCCTGTACGGGCGCACGAAGTACTTGCAAAAGAAGTAGAAAAACTGATTCAGGATAATGACCGCATGAACACAATCAGAAGTAAGGCTCGCACCTGGTGCTCGGCACATTCACTTGAGTGGACTATAAAACAAATGATTGACTTATATAAGGCATGAAAACTGAAAAAGCTAAACCGAGAATTGCTCTTTTAGGTGTAGCCACTCTTGGCGGAGGACCGCTAGGCCATGGCATTCCGTCCATTTCAGATTTATTTAGCCGGCTATCTGATTACTATACGATTGTATTCTATTCTTTCAATCCAACAGACGTCACAAGAATTCCAAAGTCAATTACAGTAAGGCAAACCTCTGGCTGGCGGATGCCAGGACGTATTAAATATATTTTGTTGTCTGCTAGGCTCTTATGGGATCATCTGCTGAGTCGCTATGATTTAATTTTTGCAGTTGCAGCTTATCCTGCCGGCCAATACGCTGTGGTGTTAGGAAAAATAGTAAAGCGACCATCTGTTGTACAATACATTGCACTGGAGGCAGTAGCACTCACGGATATTGGCTATGGGAATCTTGCTATACCATGGCTGCGAAAAATTACAAAATGGGTTAGTCAGGAAGCTACCGCGTTGGTTATGGTAGCCGAACATCAGAGAAAAGTTGCCCTTGCCACTCTGCCATCAGATCGAAAAATGGAGGTTCTCCCGTTACGAATTAATCCTAATCATTTTCATTATCGAAAGAAAGCTGTCACGTTTCCAGTTCAGTTAATTCATATTGCCTACTACAGCCCCATTAAAGATCAGGATACAATGTTCAGGGCAATTGCTAAAGTCTCCAAAACTATACCATGCTATCTTACTGTGATTGGCGATGGATTCAACAATCCAAAAGTAAAGACGCTATTACAGGAGCTGAATATCAGTGACTTGGTAACTTTCAAAGGTCTCATTTCTCAAACAGAGTTGCCTCAATATCTAAACGATGCTCATATTCTCGTTCATCCTGCGCGTTTTGAAACCGGCTGCGCGGCAATTCAGGAAGCGATGGCAAGCGGTGTAGCCGTTTGTGGTACCGATGTTGGGATACTTGCTGACCTTGGCGATCGATATGCAGCAGTCGTGCCTGTTGCCGACCCTGAAAGATTGGCTCTTGGAATTCTACAATTAGTGAATAATCCCGAAACTTATCAGCGCATTACAACCGAAGCACATAAATGGATTACTGAATTTGATAATAGATGGTCTGTTGAAAATTATCACCAGTTTCTTGACCAATTGCTAGTTAGTAATAACCGTTAATGATCTATGACTTTAATTGAAATGTGACAAGGATGTGATCGCCCCACCTACTGAAAGGAAAATGATTTTGTATTCTACGATCCGCGTTATTTAAAAATTTGGCCAGGCGTGGATGTTTGTAAATAAATTTAACAGCAGCAGGCGGCGGAGAGAAAATTCCGAGACCTTCTGATTTTATAAATTCGAACTGATCGTGAAATGCTTTTTCAATTGCACTTAGTGAATAATAATAGGTCATAAAAAATTCGCCTTCCAGATGGGCCATTGCTCCTTTCTTATTCAGCCTTCGAAATGCCTTTTTAAATTTTCCTTTCAAAATCCAAGTCAGCTCCCACGGGCAGACAGGCGGCATAATCACCCAGGTCACAAAAGCACTTGGTGTCAATAACTGTGGCAACTGATTGGTTATCTTTATTAAATTATTTGTGCAATTCAGCCCGCCAAAGTTTGAAAAAACATAATCAAATTTTCCACTCACTTCCTCCAAGTGCTCAAAAGAAACCTGCTGAACAGTAATTCTATTGACAAGAGAAGGGCTGGCTGCTTTCTCGTTGAGTTTCGCAATCATCCCGTCCGAAAGATCAGTGGCATGCACAGTATGACCGCTTTTTGCAAAACGAACTGCGTCAATACCCGTACCGGCATTGAGCTCGAGAATTCGTGAACCAGGCTTTATAAACCGATCAACATGAGCATAAACCTGCTGTCGCCACTGGTGAAGAACAGGATTCGCGAAGTCATCTTGGTCAAAATGAAATGATTGCTTCCCAAATGCTCTGCTGACAGACGACCATTGCTCATTTTCACTCCGCATGCTGCAATCGGGTTAATCGCCATCCCTGAACAAGCGAAAGTGGCGCGTGATAGATCATTGAAGCAAGCGGCCGAAGTTTAAATTCTCTCTTCTTGAGTTGCTCCCAGCCACGCTTGATGCGGTAGCGACTGTGCATATATCGGTGTAGCAGTTTGTAAAACGTTGGCGAAAACGTACCACGATACATCATCGCCAGGTCGTCTGAGTCAGTCCAGTTTTGTTTTTCCTTCAGCTGGCTTTTCACGTTTTCGTAAAACTTGGTTCCTGGCAATGGATATGAAACCGATATTCCTATCTCATCGGGCATCATCTCCAAAACCAGTTTCATAGTAGCATCAATATCCTCACGGGTTTCTCCGGAATAGCCAAACTGGAGGAAGTATCCAATCTTGATATTGTTTTTTCTCAACAAGCGGGTCGCTTCCCGTATCTCTGCTATAGTGGTTCCTTTATCCATGGCATCCAGTATTTTTTGTGAGCCCGATTCGGCGCCAACCCAAATTGTATCTGCGCCAGAGACAGCAAGTGCTTCAATATTATTTTCTTCGAGCAGTAAATCCACCCGCGACTGGATTTTGTATTTGAACTTTAAGTTCTTCTCTTTTACTAATTCCCGAAAACGATTGACCCACCCTGGTTTCAAACCGAAGATGTCATCACACATCCAGAAATGATCTGGCTTAAATTCCTTACGTAAATAGTCAATCTCATTAATCACATGCTCTGGCGAACGTGAATTGTATCGATTGCCATAAATCGGTTTGGCACACCAGTTGCACTTGTAAGGGCAGCCTCGAGTTGTCGCAATGTTCAGTGAAAAAAAACCATGATGATCATTCCAGATTTTGCGATATGGTTCAAGATTGATCAGATCCCAGGCGGGCAAAGGCAGTTCGTCCAGGTGCCGCATAACTGGCCGGGGCGGAGTAACTATCTGTTTACTTTCAAATTGGTAAACAATACCTAATACCTCATTCGCGCTTTTATTCTCTTTAAGGCAAAGTAAAAGTTCTTTTAATGTCTCCTCTCCTTCTCCGCGTACTACGTAATCAACACCATGCGTGAAATATTTCTCATATTGGTCAGAGGCATCAGAGCTGCAGATTATAACAATGGCACCGTGTTGCTTTGCAAGTGAGGCCATCGCGAAAGCTGCCTCACGCATTACCGTCAGACACATTTTGGTCAGATAATTAAACCCATCGTCATAGATGATAAAAAAGTCCGGCTTATGAGATCTAAGTTCGTTCTCAATCTCAGCAGGGCCTTCGCGCAACGCAGTGTCATAAAGAGTGACATCAAACCCTGCGTCCCGCACAACGGCTGCAGCCTGCAATGTGCCAAGCGGAGGATACGGCTGCTTGAATTTCCATTGCTTATGGTCTAATTTATAGAAATACGAGTGCGTGACTAAAACGCGGTTCATATAGTCAGGTCAAGGCCGCTCAGGGCTTCAAAGCCTTTTATTTTTTGCTCATATCGGGTAAGCACTTGTTTCTGAAAAAATTGCGGATGACTTTTTGACACTCCGTCCGTCGAACGAAACGCAATTTCAAAATCACTTTGGTTCATGCCTTGAGCATATCTTTTCTTCCAACGCTGCAATGTCTTTCGCCTTAACCAATCATTCAGGTTATTAAAAAACGGAAAGGAAAGTATTTTTTCGATGACCCCCTTAAGTAAAAAGAAACGATTCATTACCTCAACTTTCTCAAACTGAGTGTTGGGGAGAAAAGAAACGATCCACCTGTTTGCCGATTGAAAATCCTCGATAACTGATTTGCCATACATCGGCTTGAGCGTACACAACTCCATAGCCGCGAAAATATTTCTATCAGGGATACAAAGGTTTTGAGTGTCAATAAGGTAATTAGTACAAAGGTTTTTATGTGAATTAAAAAGAAAGACCCGCCTGAAAACGGCCAGGGCCGTTCGCACAATCCACATACGCTGCGAATCAGTTATAATAAAGTAGTCGATGTCGCTTTTTTCATCCATAAATCCCTTTGATATGGAACCAGATAACAATACTGCTCGCACAAATGGAAAAGAAGCGACCAGCCGCGAATAGGTTCGGGCGTTACGCATCCTCTTTTCAGCAAGTGCATTTCCTTTTTGTCGTCTTTCCGCTAATGAGGGGTCATTCTTAATTGAATAAAAATCACCAAATCGGAAGATAATATTTTGCCTTACCAGGCTTTCAAGTAACTGTTCACAAGATGAATTCACTACAACAGGCGAAAATCGGACAATCTCGTTCTGAGTAAGAGGATAATCAAAAATATCAAAATACAATAGCGCTCGTAAGAGGAATTTTTCTTCTTGAATAAAGGAAGAGGTTTGTATGGCCGCAATCATCTAGTATTTTTTGAAGCCTAAAAACAGCGACTGGAACAAGGTAAAAAAAACGATTCCTTTCTGGCGCTCAACGACAGATTCTGTCAAGCACATCAGACTAAAGGTAAGAATAAATGCAATATAACTTCGGTCGACTGGCACCCTAAACAACGGAAGCCAAAGACAAAGTAAAAAAACAACCAATCCTAAAAAACCTGATTCAGTCCAGGTCTGTAAATACTGATTATGCACATTGTAACCAAGACCTTGTGTGCTTTTGCTATAATGGTCGTAGAAATCATTCATTGCCATTGCACTTCCGCCGGTTCCTGTACCAAATAAAATCTTCTCACGAATAATAGACCAACTCCCTTTCCATTCCAATAAACGATAGCTCACCGAATTCCAATCGGTCACCTTTGAATCCGCGCGGTAAGTTGTAGTTGCAGGCTCTTCAATTACACGAAAACGTGCCACCGGGTTAAGCCATAACAAGAAGCAAATACACACAACAGCTATTATCGGAGTCAATGGAATCATTCGCAGCTCCTGCGTTTTTCTCCAACCTAGGTAAATGCAAATACAAATAAATGCAAGGATGGCCATACGTGAGGCAAGAAAGGCAAGGCCGGCAACCATTACACTTGCAATGAAGATATTCACTACCCGGTCTTTATTGCTTTTAGATTCCTCTATAAAAAGAACACTAAGGCAAAACACTAGATACATAGAGAAATAAGCCGGGTGCAAGCCCATCCATTGCGCCAACTGAATATATGAAAAATGTGACCATGCCACAGATGCGAACGGATGAAGAGCACGAAATTGAGCATCGCCCAGGGCATCAAAGTTTGCTGGCACAATGGTGTCATAAAACAAATGGAAAATTGCAGCTCCAACGCAAATAGCAACGACAATGAAGCACGAGTAAACAAAACACCGCTTCAAAAAGCCAATAAAATCATTGTCAAGTGTTCGTCCGGTGGCAGCAATCAGTGGCAAAGCAATGAAGCTGATTTTTTTTTCCAATGTAAAAAAACCGTTTGCCAGATCATGGGTATAAATTAATCCCACCACAAGTAACCCATAATAAACAAAGAAAGGCCACACCCATCGGGCTGTTTTTAGTTGCTCCCATTTTTTGCTTAAACCACTATCAAAAAGCCATGTAACGGCCAGAAAAATCAGGCTGGCATTATTGATTTTGTCGCCCCATGGTACAGTAACGACACAAAGCCACCAAGCTATTTGCCAACGATGACTATTTAACCATAAAAAAAAATTCATGCTGCCCTAACTTCTCTTAACGATTCGTTTTGCATGTCGGGGTCACAGACGGCAAGCAGAGCGCGACTATTAATATCCTGACGTTCGCGATCAAAAAACCAACCCCACTTATTAAAATATTGAATGGCACTTTTAAGATTTTGCATCGTCAACCAAAAATCTTTGTATGAACCGCGAGCATGGATGTGTTGAATCTCTGCTTCAGGAAAATACAAGGTTTGAAATTGCTGATGCATCCTGCGGGAAAGGTCAGTGTCTTCAGCATATAAAAAGAAACGTTCGTCAAAAAGGCCGACTTCTTTCAAAGCTGATGTTCGAAGAAACATGAAGCATCCCGAAAGAAACGGAACGTTCATCACTTCGTCATAACCACTACTTTTCATTTCGTAGCGTTCATTAAGTTTCTTAAACCAGCTTTTATACGGAAAGAATCTTCGGGTGGCAAGGTCAAAGGGAGTAGGCAACAGTTTACATAGCATTTGCAAACTCCCATCAGTGTCAAAAACTTTGGGCATAGCAAGTCCTGCCTGCGGATGCGCTTCCATGAAGTGAAAAATCTTTTCAAGGATTGCAGGCTCAAAATAAACATCGGGGTTTAGTACAAGGTGATAATGAGATTGCTCCAGACTTTGCGACATCGCAATATTGTGACCTCTGCCATAGCCTAGATTTTCATTATTAAAGATGTATTCAACTCCCGGTTTGTCACAGAATTGCCGCAACTGATCAGTCGGCGAATTATCAATAATAGTAAGCAGACCGCCAATGGGGCTGTTTAGAAAACTTTGCATGACTCTATGCAAAAGATGAATTTCAGTTTTATAGACTACTACGGATGCTCTTATTCTTTCCATCATCGTTTTTCCATCATCGTTGCAAAAGCATTTTAGCTAGCTTGACTCTCGAAATTACTTTTTTTCCCCAAGAATTTTGGCTTAGCTCTCCGGTAGTAGAATAATTCCCGCCATGTCTGCGATGATCTACCAATATTTGGGGGATAAAATTCACACGAAAGTACCTTTGGGCTACTAATCCGATCCATTGGTCGTGCATTGTTATACCTGCCGGAAAGGGCAATGCCTTAGTTAAAACTTCTTTTCGAAACGCCATACAGCACCCAACAAAAGAACTTTTAAAAAAATTTTTGAGAAGCCCTTTTTTTGATGAGTTTAATTCAAAAAAAGAATTTCTTATTGTACTTAACTCTCCGTTAACAATACGGCAATCGCAAACCGCAAGATCAAACGTGCTGAGGACCTGAAGCATTGATTTGATTTTCTCAGGATGCCAGATGTCGTCTTGGTCCGAGAGAAATATAAAATCGTTCTGGCAATGGCTTAGGGCAAACTCAAAGTTTTTAACAGGGCTGCCAAACTTCTGAATGGATAATATTTTGATTCGCTCATCAGAATAGGATCTCAGAATCTCCAAAGTATCATCAGAAGATCCGTCATCAGAAATAACAAGTTCATCCTGAGCATGAAGTTGTGGTAAAATCGAATCTACCTGGTCTTTAATAAAAGAAGATCCATTATGCACAGCCATACAAACCGAAACACTCATAGACTCATCTTTTCTCTTGTCCACATCCATGCCTTTTCGCAAAACGGAAGAATTACAGGGTAAATTAACTGAAAGCCAAGACCTGTGAACCGGATGGTATTGTCATAAACTAAAAACAGATACATAGTATTGAGAATGGCTATGCCGGTTAATGTAAAAGATCCTTGCGGAAGTAACCAACAATAAAACCACGGAAATACAAGCACAAATGCCGCCATAATAAAAATACCGATCCAACCTTGATAACTGAAACTCCGCGAATACACTGTTGACACATTGAATGGTCCCGTGATGGTATTCTCGCCTTCTCGCTCCCATCCTAGCAGACGATTAATTCTTTTAGATATAAAATCAAATGCTATCTCATTATTGACATGCTGATAGAGCACACTCGGTTTATCTGAAACGTGTCTTGTATTGATATTTGTCTGCAGGTTGGCCAATGGCGAAGAGATATAAATGTATCCCCAAAAAAACTCCTTGGGTACCCATGAACTTCTAAATTGATCGGTTGCCCCGCCGGTTTCTAAAAAAAGTGCCGGATTATATTTTGATTTGGCTTCAAAAGACTCGCGAACATTGCCAAGGATTCCAAAAAAATACAATATCATAATTCCAACCAGGGGAGTCCATAAAATAAATTTAATTTTAATTGATCCGCTGGCGAGGTAAACAAAAAATGCCGCCACTAAAATAAAAATGAACATTGCCCGGCTATAGATCAGTATGGCAGCAGCCCAATTGATGAGAGAAAGAATCAAGTATTTATTCTTGTGGCTACTTAAATAAAGATGAAACAAGAAGATTGTAAAGAAGGAAGCAAAAGTAACATTGAAGACGTGAAGAGAAGGCACGCCAAAAAACCGGTAGTTATAAGGTTGGCGCAAAAGTATTTTTACTAAAGGGATACCGCCCTCATAAACAAACTCCATGATCCACAGCACATATAAAAATATCGTTACGGCTACAGGAGAAATTTTGATTGTTGGTACAGGCCTTGGTTGTTCTTTGCGCTTCCACTGCCAGCCGAAAATCAGATTTATAACAATCGTTGAGGAAATGAAAAGTAATAAGGAGATGGTCAATTCAGGATAAAGTCCCGACCACCCCAATTGGTATATTACCAAAGCAAAAAGAAATGAAACTACGTAGCTCCAATATGGATTGATCATTTAACTACCTCTTTTATGAGCACAAATATGAATTTTGTGCTACGAAATTTAAGAGAAAATTTTACCGCCCTCAGAAAGGCATTTATCAATGGTAGAAAGTTCTTGCCAGCAATATTGGGATACAGGAACGCAGATCTTATATAAACACGAAATCGTTCTAATGCTAAGTCGACAGAATCATGTGAATTCAAATTATGCTTCGCCACAGAGTCTATCAATAAGAACCGGTCGCAATATGGAATGACTCGTTCAATAAATGCAAGATCACTGAAGTCTAGTCGGAATCGCTCATCATACCCTCCAGCTCTTTGAAATAAACTACACGAAACCAACAGACCGCTATTGATAACCTTGAAGTTTTTCAAAGAATGAATACCCGGCTCAATTTTTTTCAATCGAATGCCTCTGTTTTGGCGAAAAAGAAATGGTGAAACTATTCCTTCTCTGTCTCGCATCGATGGGGCAAAAATTTCTACGTTAGGGTTATCATCGGAGGCTGTTTGAAATTTCGAAAAGATATCCAACGGAAATTCTGTGTCCTGGTCACAGAGCAATAACCATTTCTTCGATTCGGCTTTGGCAAACGTTGCGCCCAGATTATAGGCTTTGCTCACTCCGGGATTTGTAATGTCGTGTGTGTAATCAATATCCCAATTCTTTGTTGAGCTATACAATTGCGGATTTGGTGAGTTATCATAAATAAAAAGAGATACTGGCAACGATTGCAATGGCAAGGCCTGCGATATGGATTTGTATGCCGGAGATTCATCAATTTTCATTTTGTGAATAACCAAAATCACCAAAAGGTCTTCAATGAAATTATTCCTCTGATCCTTCTCGTTCATTTTACAAGTTAAAAGAATTTATCGCTCCAAAATTTTCCTTGGTTTTTGGATGAATTGGTTCTTATTTTGAAGGAATAGTAACCGATATGAAAATTCCAAGCAGTCAGTCAGAATATCTTGATGCCTATAAAAATAGTGTCGCCAATCCCGAGAATTTTTGGGCTGAAATAGCCGAAGATTTTACCTGGAAGAAAAAATGGAGCGAAGTTTTGCAATGGGATTTTCATAAAGCCGAGGTAAAGTGGTTTATCGGAGGCAAGTTGAATATTACAGAAAACTGTATTGACAGGCATTTGCCATCTCGAGCCAACCAAACTGCTATCCTTTGGGAATCCAACGATACCCAAGAGCCTTCAAAAAAAATTACGTATCAGGAATTGAGCGATCAGGTTTGCAAGGTCGCCAACATGCTCAAGGCGCATGGAATAAAAAAAGGAGATCGCGTTTGTATCTATATGCCAATGGTGCCCGAAGCCGCCTATGCAATGCTTGGCTGTGCTCGAATTGGTGCGGTACATTCGCTGGTATTTGCCGGCTTTTCGTCGGGGTCGCTTGTCGATCGGATTAATGATTCCAAATGCAAACTGGTGCTAACTGCCGATGGAGCGCATCGGGGTGATAAAAAAATTGAGTTAAAAACTATCGTTGATGCTGCTTTACAACATTGCCCTTCGGTAGAAAAGGTAGTTGTTCTTGAGCGAAGTCATTCCAAACCAGCGATGAAAGCAGGGCGCGATTTTTGGTGGCATGATGAAATGAAAAAAGTCTCTACAGTTTGTCCTGCAGAAGTAATGGATGCCGAAGATTTACTTTTTATCCTTTATACTTCCGGAAGTACAGGCAAGCCCAAAGGGATGGTGCATACCTGTGGCGGCTACATGGTCTATGTGAATTATACTTTTCGCACTGCCTTTCAGTATAAAGAAAAACAAATCTACTGGTGTACAGCCGATGTTGGCTGGATCACAGGTCACTCTTATATTGTGTACGGACCGCTTTCCGCAGGCGCCACCACAACTATGTTTGAAGGAATTCCTTCATGGCCTGATATGGGCCGCTTCTGGCAAGTGATAGAAAAACATAAAGTGAATATTTTTTATACTGCGCCAACAGCAATCCGGTCGTTGCAAGCCGCGCCATTGAGTTTTGTTGAAAAATATAATCTTTCCAGTCTTCAGGTGATCGGGAGTGTTGGTGAGCCGATCAATGAGGAAGCATGGGATTGGTATCATAAAAATATAGGCAAGGGCAATTGTCCAGTCATCGACACATGGTGGCAGACCGAAAATGGCGGCTTTATGATCTCACCTATTGCCAATGTCACAAAACTAAAACCCGCATTCGCTTCGTTGCCATTGCCTGGCGTTCAACCTGCCGTGATGGACGAAAAAGGAAATGAGCTTTTGGAGAATAACATTGAAGGCAGGCTCGCAATCAAATTTCCCTGGCCGTCAATAGCTCGCACGATTTACGGAGATCATCAACGTTTCAAAGACACTTACTTCTCTACGTTCCCCGGAAAATATTTTACAGGCGATGGTTGCAAGCGCGATGAAGACGGTTATTATAGAATCACAGGTCGGGTTGATGACATCATCATCGTATCCGGCCATAATATGGGGACTGCAGAAGTTGAAAGTGCAATTGACGAACATCCTGCTGTAGCGGAGTCTGCAGTGGTAGGTTTTCCGCATGATATCAAAGGGCAGGGCATCTACGCTTTTGTGATTTGTTATCAAAAACCAAATGACGCTGAAAAGTTGCGAGCTGAAATCAAAGAAACAGTTTCAAAAATTATTGGCCCTATTGCAAAGCCGGACAAAATCCAATTTGTAAGTGGATTGCCAAAAACACGGTCTGGAAAAATCATGCGCAGAATTCTACGCAAGGTAGCCGAAGGTGATACTTCCAACCTGGGCGACATCACAACACTTCTTGACCCGAACGTGGTTGAAGAAATTAAAAATGGCGCTTTGTGATCTGGATGTTTGAAATTTTATTTTGTTTTGCATGTTTATAATCTCTTCGATTAAAGTTTAGTCATGATCAGCAAAGCAACTCCAAACGATATACCAGCATTAAACAATCTTGTAAACTCAGCTTATCGCGGAGATTCATCCAGAAAAGGCTGGACTACCGAAGCCGATCTGTTGGATGGTACGCGTACAGATGAGAAAACGATCACGGATTTTTTTGAAGACCCCAATTCTACAATATTGAAGTATGTTGATGCCGAGCAACTTCTGGGTTGTGTAAGGCTTGTCAATAGGGGAGGCCATCTTTATCTGGGCATGTTCGCCGTTGATCCTGTTCAACAGGCCAAAGGAATAGGAAAAAAATTATTGGTGGCTGCTGAAGAAGTAGCACTCAAACAAAACTGCAAATCGATTGATATGACTGTCATCTCGGTTCGAGCCGAACTCATTGCCTGGTACAAGCGTCACGGGTACGTTGAAACCGGAGAAAAAAAACCGATGGTGTTTGACAGTCCGGCTGGAGGAGCTCCTAAAAAAGAATTGTACTTTATTACTCTTGAAAAGAATTTAGCTTAAATATAAAAATGGAAATCACAGGAACAGTAGTGAGTCTTCTTCCTTTGCAGAGTGGCCAGGGAAAGAACGGAACGTGGAAGAAACAAGAGTTTATTTTGGAAACGCCAGGTCAGTTTCCAAAAAAGGTATGTCTTTCATTGTGGGGTGAAAAAGCCGATGAGAACAAACTCAGCGTGGGCGATAAAATCACCGCCTCGATCAATATCGAGAGTCGCGAGTACAACGGCCGCTGGTACACTGACGTACGCGCATGGAAAATTCAGAAAGATTCAGGCTCATCAAAAGGAAGTGAATCTCCACCTCCAGCGGAAGACAACTTCGTTCCTGATTCTAATGCAAGCGATGATTTGCCCTTTTGATTAACTGAGATTCGTTGACGAGTTGACGTAATCCGGCTCGGCAAATCAACAATCAATTCGTCAACGAATTAACAAATTATTCCAACGGAATATCTCCGGGCTGTTCTCCAATTACTTCCACTTTGGGAGGAAGCAATTTATACATCACCGGCGTTACCAGTCGTGAAAGCAACGTTGAGCTGATCAATCCTCCAATAATTACTAATGCAAGCGGCGAATAAAGCGGATTACCCTCAATAGCCAAAGGAATCAATCCACCTATTGCCGTAAGCGATGTGAGTACAATTGGAACGAATCGGATTTCACCAGCATGCTCTATCGCTTCATCCAGTGCCACACCTCGCTCGCGTAGTTGATGTGTAAAGTCAACCAACAGAATGGAATTTTTTACTTCAATTCCTACCAGTGCAATCAATCCCACTACTGCTACAAAAGATAATGGGTTCCCGGTGATGAAGAGCATTGTCACTGCACCAATCACACCCAGCGGAATGACTGAAAGTACAATAAGTGTACTTTTGAAATTACCAAACTCGAGCACAAGCACGGCAATAAACCCGAATGCCGTGATCATAATGATCGTGCCAAGGCCGCCAAAAGATTCCTGTTTGTTTTCTACTTCGCCCGCTGCTACATAACGATACCCTTTCGGGAATGGAAACTTATCCAGTTTTTTGAGCACAGCTTTTGTAACATCTTCATACAAATAACCATTCTTCACGAAAGCAGTTACTGTTGAGAAGCGTGCTTTGTCGTAATGGCGGACCAGATTGGGTGATGTTTCAAATTCAATAGAAGCCAGTTGTTTTAATGGAATTGCCTGGCCACTGATCGAGTTGATATATAATTTATCAAACACATCAAATGTTGAAAATTTTCCTCTCGGCAATGTCACATTGATGTTGATTTCGTCCTCACCTTCCCCAGGAGTGAACTCGCCAACGTTGATTCCAGCCACACCCAGTCTCACAGCTTTATCTATATCGCTGATTGCTACTCCAAGCTGACCAGCTTTCTCTTTGTTGATCTTCACACGCAGATCAGTTTGCTGGTTAGCCAGCGGATTGTTCACATAAATTGTGCCTTCAGTATTTTTTAATATTTCCTCTGCTTCCATCGAAATCTTTCGCAGAGTATCCAAGTTCTCTCCAAACAAGCGGAGAGCAATCGGTGCTTCGAGCGGTGGGCCTTGTTCAAAATCTTTTACTTCTATTTTAGCATTGGGATAATAATTAAATTTCTCTCGAAGCTTGTCGATCAATTTTGTTTTCTTTTCAGGAGTAAGACCATTGAGCTGAACAAAAAACTGCGCAAAGTTGGGCGACTCGTTGCGGGCTATCACATTATAATAGATTCGCGGATTGCCTTTGCCAACGTTGGTTGTGAAGTACGTGATGTCCTTTTCCTTTTTCAGTTCTTCTTCCACATAACGGGCTACGCGGTCAGTTTCGTAAATGCTTGTACTATTCGGAGCTTCAATGTTGATCAAAAATTGTGGCTTCTCCGACTTTGGAAATAAACTGAATCCAACCACCGGAAAAAGCGCAAGGCTGCCGACAAAGAGCACTAAGGCTATTCCGAGAGTTGCCCAAGTATGACGCAGCGACCAATGCAATACTTTGGTATAGGTACCACTTATAACTTTCTTCAGCGCACGCAAGAAAATATTTCCCTGAGGAGAAGAATGTGTTTTCAATAGCCGGCTCGACAGGAAAGGTACGATTGTGAGCGACACGAATAATGAAGCGAGTACAGTGGTAATCACCGCCATAGGCAGACTACGAATGAAATCACCAGCTTGCTCCGGTAAAAAAACTAAAGGTAAAAAGGCGAGAATCAGCGTAGCCGTACAACCAAGAACGGCAAGACCGATCTGTTTTGTCGCTTCAATAGATGCATCACGTTTTGTTTTTCCAGCTCGCAAGTATCGCTCGATATTTTCGATCACGACAATCGAATCGTCCACTAAGATACCAAGCGCCACAATCAACCCGACAATACTCAATTGATTGATTGAGTATCCCAAAAAATCCAGCAAGAATAATCCGGTAAAAATGGACAGTGGAATTGAGATCATCACCACAAGAGCCGCTCGTGATCCTAACGGAAGCAAAGTGATCGACACTAATAAAATCGCGATTGCAAAATCCTTGGCAAAACGACTAAGTCTTTTTTGAACACTTTTCGCCTGCTCAAAATTCTTCACCATTTTTATATTGGCAGGCAATTCTTTCTCAAATTGATCAAGCACAGGCGCAACCTGATCACCTACCTGATAAATATTTTGTTCATCTTTCTGACAAGCAGTAAGCAACACACTTCGAAATCCATTCAGTCGCACAAGATGTGATTCATCCTGATACACGCTTTCCACCTCAGCCACATCTTTGAGGTATACTATTTTTCCGTTTGCCGAATAAACAATTGTATTTTTAATTTCGTCAATGCTCTTATATTCGCCACTGGTCTTTACATTAAACCTTCGCGTATTCATTTGAATGCTTCCTCCGGGAATATTTGCATTCTCACTTTGCAAAGCGCCCAGCACTGCATTCATAGGAATATGCTGATGCGCTAGTTTCTCAATATTTAATGAAACACGAACCTGTTGCTCGGGATAACCATGCGTTTCAATTTTCTTTAGGCTTTTAATTTTCTCTAGTTGGCTTTCCAGTAATTCTACCTGCTTTTGTAAATCACGATACGGAGCAGTTTCAGAAACCAATGCCAATTGTAAAATGCTCACATCTGTGGAAGAAAACTTCAGAATCTTAATATCAAAAATGTCCTGAGGCAATTCTCCGCGCAATGCATTTACCTCGCGAACTATCTCCTGATATTTTTCATCAGGATCCGATTCATGTTTATAATCAACTCTTACAGTTGCAAGCCCGTCGTTTACGTCCGAAACAAGTCTTTTAATATTGTCAAGTTCATTAAACCGTTTTTCCATCGGATCAACCACAAGCTTCTCCATATCGATAGGACTTGTGCCTGGATAAATCACAATGACGACAAACGAGGGCGCAGTAGTTTCTGGATCCTCGCCACGCGGCATGTTAAGTAATGAATTGAACCCCAACGCAAGCAGCAACACGAAAATGATAAGCGTGAACTGCCAATTCTTAACCGAAAATTCTGCAATCTTCATAACTGAAAATTATTATTGTTCAATTTTTACAGTACTGTTCTCAGTTAGAAATGCAGAGCCCGCCGAAATAACCTCAGTCACTTGCTCCAGTCCTTTACTAACATAGGCCTTCTGATTTTCGAGGTAAGCGATAACCACCG
>JABDGP010000043.1 GCA_013285945.1 Bacteroidota bacterium
TAAAGCTTGCTGGTAAGAAGCAGGATGAAATCACTGATGTTTTGAAAAAGAGGTATGATCGTTTATTGAAATCATTCATTCAATTTAACTCTGAGGATATCTTCAATATATATATGAATAGGATAACGGAGGCATATGATCCTCATACCAATTACTTCTCACCTAAAGCCTCTGAACTATTTAAGCAAAGCATGAGCCTCTCCCTTGAAGGTATTGGAGCTTCTTTGCAAATTGAAAATGAGTACACCAAGGTTTCTAAGATATTGCCCGGTGGTGATGCTGATAAGTCAGGAAAATTACACGCTAATGATTTTATTGTTGGTGTTGCTCAGGGAGCAACCGGTGAAATGGTGGATGTTATCGGCTGGCGATTGGATGATGTAGTTAAACTTATAAAAGGCCCCAAGGGCACTGTTGTACGACTATTAATATTACCAGGTGCAACTGGTGTCAATGGACCTTCACAGCAGATTTCACTTGTTCGTGATAAGATCAAACTCGAAGATCAGGCAGCGAAGAAAAATGTTATTAAGTATCAGATGAATGGCAAAGAGATGAAACTGGGAGTAATCACATTGCCCAGCTTTTATATGGATTTTGAGGAATATCAGAAACAGAATCCTGATTACCGAAGCACTACGCGCGATGTAAAAAAAATAATAGACGAACTAAAAAAAGAAGGCATTGATGGTTTAGTTATGGACTTGCGCAACAATGGTGGAGGATCTCTCATTGAGGCAATCGATTTGACCGGCTTATTTATTAAGGATGGCCCAGTGGTGCAAGTAAGATTCCCCAATAACCAAGTTCAAGTGGGTGAAGATGATGATAAGAGCGTAGCTTATGCGGGTCCTCTTGTCATACTGACCAACCGCTTTAGCGCTTCGGCTTCTGAAATCTTTGCTGGCGCTATTCAGGATTATCGCAGAGGAATTATAGCGGGAGAGTCAACTTATGGAAAAGGTACTGTGCAACAGGTTCAAGATCTTGCGCCGTTTATGAATGAAAAAAACGCACCTGTTGGTGAGTTGAAATACACATTCCAGAAGTTTTACCGCGTGAGCGGAAGCAGCACCCAGCATAAAGGTGTTGAACCAGACATAAAATTGCCTACCGCACTAGATGCAGAGCAATATGGTGAAAGCTCAAATTTGAGTGCGTTGCCTTGGGATGTTATCGGTGCGGCCTCTTTTCAAAAAACTACTGATGTTAACGATAAGATCATTGCCAGTCTCAATAAGTCCTACGATGACCGCGTGAAGCATGACAGTCACTTAAAGAACTATATTCTCGAAACTGACGATTTGAGAAAAAACCTTCACCAGTCGTCAATCTCTCTTAACGAAGCCAAAAGGAAAAAGCAGATGGAAGAAGTTGAAAAGAAGAAACCTACTGGCAAGCTTGATACCAAATTATCCTCTAACAAAGAGGGCCTCCCTCAGGACGACGTACTTCAAATGAGCGATGAATACCTTCGCGAAGGTCTCCTGATATTAAGTGAACTTGTATCGAAGCGAATCGGTTAGTTACTTGCCAAGTGCTACAGAAGTAAGGGTATAACCTTTGCTTTTCAATAAGGCGAGTAATCCACGAGGCCCCTCAAGGTGCGACACTCCAACGCAAATAAAAGATGGGCTTTCCTTCATCATCTTTTCCAATTTTGGAGCCCATTCTTCGTTGCGCTTCGAGTAAAACTCATCGATAAATATCGGGTTGCCTTCGGTAGGATGAAGAGAGTATTCAAAAATCTCGTCAAGTGTGCCAAGGGGGTAAGCGCTCATCAATTTCTGAAACTGCATTTTCTGATCTTCAAAATGCTCGATGCTATATAGGAGAGCGCGGGTTTGATTTAGCATAGGGTAAGCGTTCAATGCCTGTGCTTCGCGTTCTACTGGCTCAAGACTGAAAGTCTTCACCTTGTTCTTTATCGCAATGTTGAGCAACTCAATGTCATAAAATTTTACTTTCCCACCCAACGACATACGAGTCATCGCGATGGATAAAGCTAATGGTTTCATCTTGCCATATTTGCTCTCAAAGCTCACTTTACTCAGGTGAAACTCTTTTTCAAAAAAAGTAAGCACTTCCTTATATTCTTCGGGCTTAAGCGCAGAGGCAAGGGATTCTCCTTTGGGAAAATGAAGTGCTGAATTTAATTCATGCTGTGCATGGTGATCGACCTGATCTTCGATAGCAAAAATTTTAGATGCCTTAATTTTTTCAGCTACAATGGGAGGCACCCTAAATTCTTTTTCGTGCGTGAACTTAAGGGAGCCAAAAAGATATGAAGGTGTGGTAAGACCGTTGCCAGAAACCTCCCACAATGGTGAGTTCTGTGCAGTGCAAACAGAAGCAAGTAAGAACAGGGGATAAAAAAGTCTTTTCATAGTGATAGTTTGATTTGTAAAGAAAGCATTTTCATTAACAGAAATGAATGGTTTTATTTTTTTTCTAATTCTTTCAGGAAATTTTTGAATTTGGTTGTGTTATAATTCTTCATTCCTACTTCTTTCATGGCAATTTTCCCGTCTTTAGAAATCACAAAAGTAGTAGGGATGGATGGAACCTGAAGCTGGTCTGCCAAAAACCCCGAAGGCATGTATATGGGAAAAGTGAAGCCTTTTTCTTTGACATAACCCCTGACTTTTTCGATGTGTGTATCTTTATCCAATGATAACATGACGAAAGAAATGTTTTCTTTATCCATTCCGTCATACAGACTTTGGATAGCTGGCATTTCACTGCGACAAGGCGCACACCAAGTTGCCCATAAATTTAAAAAAATGACTTTTCCGCGAAGGCTTTCAAATTCAATTTTATTTCCCGACAGGTCTTTGATCTTAAAATTAAAGTCGAATGTCTCTTTGTTGTCCACTTGAGGCGCAGCATCAAGAAAACCTGACTTAAGGACTGCACTTTGTGTAAGCGAAGACAGCGGTTGCCTCACTCCCGGGATAAACAAAACTAAGACGAACACGTATGGGTAAAATCGTTTCAAATAACCTCGTGTTGATCTAGTATCTTGCATGTAATTCTGTTTCATCAAATGTGTTTAATTTGATACCTTTCCACTATAAACTTTAAAAATGCTCGCACGGATTTCTGTACTTTCTCTTTTACTGGTTTTGGGTTTCTCTTCTTACGCACAGAAGGTCAAATATAAAGATTTGATTGTTTTGCTTACTTCCAAACAATACGAGAAAGCCGAACCGTTCCTAAAGAGATATTTAAAAGAAAATGATGACAACCCCAATGCTTACTTGTATATGGGAATCATTTTCCATGAAAAATCCCTTAAAATGGATCCACTAGTGCATACCAGTATTATTGGTGTTACTATCGATTCTGCCGTAATGAATTATGACAAAGCGTATAAGACTATTACCGACAAGGAATTGAGGAAAAACGATGAGTACTATGAAGCCTATATGCGGAGAGATTTGCGAACGGGAAAATTCGTGATAAAGCTTTCTGACGTACAGCTGGATATTGAAAACAGAAGTAAAGGACTTAAGGACAAGAAGGAGAAGGTAAAGCTCCTAAAAAAGTACTTCGATGAGTCTTCCGGTTCTTATGTGAAGGCTAATGGAATATATAAATCGTTGCGAGAAAAATATGGCAGTGAGAAAGAATTCTTTCTCCGCGCTGATGATGAAATGCTTAAAACCTTGAAAAGGCTTATCGCCGTTTTTGACTCAACAATTACTTTGTTTGATCAATACAAAACCATCACTAAAGAGATCGGAAAGACCGGGCACAATCAGATTGTCGATCTTCAGGAGATTAAAGACATTAAGCGTGACGGCACTTCAGCATCGGACTTTATGAAAGACGACTTGAAGTTGTGGGATTATAAGCGATGGGCTGAGGAATCTATTGAGGTGATCGACAAAGAAATCGCCCCGATGCGAGAACACCTGATTGCCTACGACATTGAATTAAATAAACTCCGAGAGAAATTGAAGAATGACTCTGTTTCAGTAAAAAGTGATCTTACGAAAGTGGTTGATAAAATCATGCTGACGCATTTGAAGAAATATGACCCTGACCCGATGCCGTTGTCTTTGTTCGCGATGAAAGTAGCCGAGTTGGAATACCACTCCAATGTGATCTTGTATAAGCCTTTAAAAGATTCTTCTAATGTCAAGCTCAGATTATCCGCAATACAAACTGAAATCAATGATTTGAAAAAATTAGACAGCCTTTCAACCCGGTTAAGCAAAAGAAATTTTGACGAGGAAGAAAAAGACTATCATCATTTTATATCAAAGGCTTTTGGTACCGCGTCTGTCTTAAAAAGTACAATTAGTGCGGCTCAAGATTATGCCAAAAGGGAGTTGGTAAAAAAAGAAGGTGAATGGGAAACCACCAGCCAATCATTGAAATGGCTTATCAGTGGAGCAGACTCTATTCCTTTATTCACGGAGATGCCCCGTAAATTCAAATTCCAACCTTTAGTGATAGAAGAGGAGAAATTTACATTTGGAATTGCCTATAAAGACTCTCTGGCTACAGGTTATTTCTACGTTATTACCCCCACGAGAGTAGCGGGTGTAAAAGCAAACTTTCCTGTTGATCAAACCAGCTTTAAGAGGCGCTTTGTCTCTTTAATTAAAGGAATAACGACAACGGATGGTACGGGTAACTCATTTATTTTGTTGGCCTATTCGTCGCAGAAGGCTAAAGACAAATTCCCTGTTACGATCTCAAAAATCTATCGTGCCGACGGATTGGCGTGGGCCAATAACTATGCATTGGAAATGCTTCCTTATGGCATTACATTGAATGGAGAAACCGGAGACATAACTGTCACCATGCTTGGCAATGATGGGGCTACAAAAATTGTGACTTTGGATAAGAACGGGAAAATGAAAATAAATTAATTCCCGGTAAGCTTCTTCCAATCCTGATAACGCAAATTGATGCGTTGCTTCATCTTTTCATAATTCTCCCAGCTATCGGTGACGTGATAGATTGAGGGCAGAGTTTTTACCAATACTTCATCATAATCGGCGCGATATAAACCACCACCATAATAGTAGTAGGTAAACATATTTCCTTCGCGGTTGAATAATTCAAAGCCGAGGTAGCCATCCCATATCTCGCTTAGGATCGTGCATGAGATCTCCTTCCTTTTGAAACGGAAAATCTGTCCTGCGGCTTCCTCTTCAAAGTACTCGGAGTATAACCCTGACTCTATCACCCAGCCCAAATACATACCGATGTGTACATACGCTTGTTCAATGGGCAATGAATCGGGGAAGTTTCCGAGGAAATGACTTTTTGCATTGTCATAAATGGTCTTCTGCATGTCGGCTTTCTTTTCCATAACTCAGGGTTATCAAATTTATGAATCTACCTTCTCTAATTTACTTATTTATCAAACACTTGAGTAAATCATTTGTAAAAAAGTATCTTATCAATGCCAATAT
Source organism: Bacteroidota bacterium (assembly GCA_013285945.1). Taxonomy (GTDB): domain Bacteria; phylum Bacteroidota; class Bacteroidia; order Cytophagales; family Cyclobacteriaceae; genus ELB16-189. The sequence goes on from JABDGP010000043.1 coordinate 5,433, forward strand.
AGAGCTAAAACTATTTGGTTGTATCCTTATAAGGCACTCTTTCGGCAATAGTCAGCTTATTATTTTTCCGGTCAATATCGGCCATTCGCTGCGACGGATCAATCTCAAGGCTTTCAATTTCAGCGATTTTCCTACCAATTTTGAGAGTATAAACAGGAAGCACCCACGGCCAAGTTTCACAGGTTATTTGTGTTATAGCATCTCCTTTTGGCCTATTTCCCATAAGTTCATTCATAGGAATGTAGTAAAGTTCTTTTGAGCCGTCTTTATAGGTGACCAATAAATCTATTGGCATGGGGAAATCGCCAACGCGCTTCAAGTCTACTAAAGAAGCGCCGTCATTCTCGGTAAGTTGGCCGAACCCATAGTCAATATGCTTTGTAGTACCAATCCAATAGCGAAGGTACCAGCCAAGGTGCATTCCCGAGGTCTTTTCCATCACTCTTATAAAATCATTGGGGCTTGGATGTTTCATTTTCCAAGTGTTGTAGTAGCGCAGCATTCCCTTATTAAAATTATCTTCCCCGATCAGGTACTTTAATTGTTCGAGGAAAATTGCACCGATGCTGTATGCCGAAGTACCATAAGCTCTGTTTGTATTGAAATGATCTGAGTGTTGACTTGCTGGTTCTTGCAAACCGCTTGCTACTAAAGAATAATAGCTGGCATAACTACCGGCATGTGGATTGACATTGTCGCCGATCGATGCCATTGCCTCGCTACTCGCAAAATCCGTAAATCCCTCGTCCATCCATGCATGAAGGGACTCGTTAGAAGCAAGCGCCATTTGAAACCAGCTGTGTGCGACCTCGTGCGCCATCGTTCCGGAAAGCCCCGCTAAATTACCTTCACCAAGGATCAGGGTGCACATGGGATATTCCATCCCGCCATCGCCACCCTGAATAATGGAATAGGTATCAAAAGGGTATTTGCCAAAATGTGTATTCAAATACTGAAACACCTTTACGGCAATGTCTTCTGTCTTTCTCCAATTGTCTGCAGTCTTTTCACTCTTTTGATAGAAAAAATGCAACTCCGGACCATTGGGAACCTGAGCTGTGTCATGTGTATAATCAGGATCTGCTGTCCATGCAAAATCGATTACGTTCTTGGCAACGAAATTCCACGTGAGAGGGCCATCGCCTTTGCTAACTGTAGTTCCAGACTTTTCATATCCGAAGCCGATTTTTTCGGGGCTTTGAAGTTTGCCTGTACCCGCAACAACATATTTTGGATCAAGTGTAATTCGCACATCAAAATCGCCCCAAACCCCGTGAAATTCTCTGGCTACATATTGATAGGCGTGCCAGCCTTGAAAATCATACTCAGCCATTTTTGGATACCACTGAGTCATAGAGAAGGCGATACCCTCACGATTGTCACGTCCTGATCTACGGATTTGCAAAGGAACCTGACCATTGAATTTCATTTCAAAGGTAGATTTGGCTTTTGGCAATAATGGCTTTGCTAAAGTTACCTCCAGCACGGTGCCATTTACTTTATACGTCAGATCTTTTCCATCCTGTTTTAGTGATGTGATATGTTGATATCCAATTTCATCGTCTTTTAGTTTTGAAATCCGGTCACCAACTCGTCGGTCAGGATCGGGAAGGTTTCTCGATCGTATATCCATCATACTTCCCGGCTGAAAAGCATTGAAATATAAATGGTAGTACACTTTCGTGAGTGTGTCGGGCGAATTATTATAATAGATTAGTTTCTGGTCACCGTCAAATTGATGGTTTGAAACGTTCAGGTTCACATTCATAGTATACTCTACGCGTTGTTGCCAATATCCAGCTTGCGCAACGGCTGCGAATGATGCGAGAGAAATGAAGAGGGTGAGCGTAAAATTTTTGTTCATATTTTTTAGTATCGGTTCGGTAAATATAAAAAATCCTTCACAGCAGATTTTGATTTGAAATTAAAATACCGCGAAAGGCTGAAAGTCAGATAACCACTATTGTTAAGACCATACTCGTCTGGTAAAGCTTGAGGAAAATTGTAGGTGTAATTGGCGAGGAAGACCCAATTTTTTATTGAAATGCCAATAGGCATGGAGATTGAATAATTAATGATCCCGAATTCATTAGTGCTCCTGGTTTGCTGATAATACAATTTTTGATTGTGCCGTATGGCATAAATTATATCAGCCAACCTGGTATAGTAGGGGATGTACTGGGACGACTCGAGGATGTCATTGCCCCACGAAATGTTAAATGTCGGATAAGCCCATAGCCGGTCAATTCCCAGCCAATTTTTCTTTTCAAGGTTAATCATCACTGCAGGAGTAATGCGGTGACTCGTTTTGTCGCCAAAATAAAGATTGTAATCCAGCCGGAACAAGAAGGGCTTGGCTTTGAGGAAATTACTGACGCTGATGACGTTTGTATAAGGGTTTGCTTTGGATGAATCGGAAGGTGAGTAAAGGTAACGGCTATACTCAAGATTGAAGGTCCATTTCTTAACTGTTTTCAAATACCCGGCGGATGGTATCGTAAGGTATAGGTTGGGCAGATATTCGGAACTCCAGTAGGCAGTTACGTCAAGGTACAAGCCCGATTTATGAAAATATGTTACGCCAGGTGAAATCCCAAATTGATTAAGCCCGAGTGCCTGAGATGTAGAATTGACATTGCTATTGTAGCCAAGGCGCGCTATAAAACTTGAGCCGGTTTCTAACAAGGGGGGTGTTGCCAGTAAGCTGTCGATAAGTTCTAATGTGGAAACAAAAGAAGTATCAGAAAGTAAATTGGTCTGCAGGAGTGTGGAGTCCTTCTTTTTTCTGTTTAAGGAATCAACAGACTGAGCTTTGGTACAGACTCCTGATAAAATTAATATCGAGAAGAATATGAATTTCCGTACCAATCAATTTGATCAGACGGAAGGGTTTTAATTTTTCTTTTCCCGCAACTTCATGTTTCTGTCCCGGAAGTTTTCCTTCCGTTGCTGTTGCAACCTGCGGTTGTTCAGCATGTTGATAATGATGTTGCGAAAATCGCGCTCCGCCTGACGCAAATTTAACATTTGCTGAGCAGTTATCACACTCATTAGTTTACCCGAATACTCCTTCTCCAGGTTTAGCTCATCCTCTTTCAATTTCAAGCCAAGGTCGACAAGCGCCTGTTGCTGCTTGGGGTCAGGATTATTAGGATTAATGTTCTTTTCAGCGACTCTATATTGCTGTTTGAGGTCGGCGCGTTTCTGAGTAAATTCATTATATACAGGCCAGAATTTCTCAGCTTGTTCGGAGGTAAGCCCCAGCCGCTGTGTGATTAGACCTACTCTGGCTGCTTTAATTTTATCTTTAGCAGTAGCATCCTGGGGTTGGTTTTCATCAAGGTCTTGCGCCTGGATAGTTACACAAACCCAGCTCGCAAAAAATATGTAAATCAGTTTCTTCATTGCACTAAAGTTCATTTTCCAACTCACTTTTCAGTTCCATAATATCGATCCCTTTGATGATAAACTGTGATCCCACATGTAAATTTAATGAGTCTGCATCAGTTTCGTCAAATTTAAGAATCTCTAATAGGTCGCTCTCGGTAATGTCACTTTCATGCAAGTAAGCGATCAAATGTTCTGAGGCAATCTCTGCAAGCAAATCCTCAGTGTTTTTTACCTGCTTTGGCATAAGGAAAAACATCGCAACCAAAATGACTGCGGCAACGGGTACAGCATATCGGAAGGTTAACCTCCAGGCAGGAAATGCGAGACGTGTCTTTGGTGCGCTACTTTGCTCTATTCGGGCTTGGATTCTTAAAGGCAGCCTGTCGAAGTAGCCCTCCGGTACCTCGAAAATGTTTTCTTTTGGTATGTCATCAAGCTTTTTCATTTTTCTTTATGATTTAATGATTCCATAAAAGTTTAATCACGTGACAGAAAATCCTCTATTTTTTTCACGGCATGGTGGAAACTAGCCTTTAATGCGCCAACACTGGTCTTCGTTACTCCGGCCATCTCCTCGTAAGGCATTTCTTCAAAGTACTTCAGGTTAAAGACCAACCGCTGCTTGTCGGGCAGGGTGAGTATCGCCTTTTGTAGTTTCTTCTGAATGTCATCGCCGGTTATGTGTGCTGTGCTGTCCAGGCTTGACGTAAGTTGCTTGCCTACATCTTCAATTGGGAGGAAGAATCGCCTTTTTTTCTTGTTTAGATAAGAAAGGCATTCATTGGTGGCAATGCGGTATATCCAGGTGAACAGTTGGGAGTCTTCTCGGAAGTTATCAATGGCTTTATGAACTTTGATAAACACTTCCTGTGTAAGGTCATCGGCATCATCATGGTCAACGACCATCTTGCGCACCAGCCAATAAACACGCTGCTGATAGGCGCGCACCAACATGTTGAAACCGTAGTTTCTAGTGTCGGGATTCCGTATTTTTTGAAGGAGTTCTTTGTCTTCCAAAATTGAAGGCAAGATTTAGATATTAAAGTTAGACAATAACCGCTGGCAGAGGTTTAATTTCTACTTGAATTTTTCGATGGAATCGACCAGCAATTCAAATTGTTCCTTGGAATGCGCCGGGAAGTTTGCAAATCGAAGCTGCATTTTCTTTAGTACTCCGTAACCATCGCCTGGATGTAGCCCTGCGTTTTCTAAATAAGTTGCCAATCGGCCCGTGTGCTCACCGCAATGTGCAACGATCACAGTTTTAGATTTTGAGTTTTTCTCTTTGACAAAAGCAGAAATCATGGGATGGTTTTCCATCGCCTGATAAAGAATTGCTGCCTTGTATTCCGTTTCCTTTCGTAATGTCTGTACACCACGTCTTAAGAAATCTTCCACCACTTTTGAAAGCAAATAAATGCCCAGCACATTCGGAGTTTCCGGTGTCTGGTTCTTCAGTGCATTTTGCAAATAGAACGGGAGTGAATGATACGAACCAATGCCATGCCCATTTGATAAAAGCTGCTCTGCTTTAGCCATGCATCGTTCATTTACAATCCACACACTAAGGCCGGCCGGCAAACCAAAACCTTTTTGAACCGAAAAGAAAACCGAATCAATTTTTGAGTAGTCAAAGGCAGGGTAGGGCAATGACGACACAGCATCCACACTGATTAATGCATTGGGATGTGAGTTTCTGAACTGGTTGATAAACTCCATTGTAAGCGAGACACCGGTACTGGTCTCATTATGAGTTAAGCCGATTAATTCCATATCGGCCGGAACAACCGGATTTGAATCGAAGGCTTGTCCAAATGGCACTTCTATTTTTTCTGAATGTTTACCCAGCTGTTTTGCGATCTCATAAAATCGATTGGAGAAAGCGCCGTTTACAAAATGAAAGGATTTTTGACCTACTAAATTTTGAATGGAGCGTTCCCAGATTTCTGTAGCCGATGCAGCAAAAAAAACATGAAAGCCGGGCGGAATGCCGAGCAACTCTTTTAGTCCTTCTGTTGTATTGTGAAAGATCTTTTCAAATTCTTTGCTTCGATGGGCAAGCGAAGGAATGCCATCGCGAAAAGCGGTGCGTACGTGATCTTCAACCGTAAAATAAAGTTGTGAAGGGCCGGGGGCAAAGTGGGCTATTGGTTTCATAAAATTCAAAGCTATCGAACTGTGATCTTTTTCTGAGCCTTGGCTTAAATTTTATTTATCTTTGCAGTAATAATTCCCATTTGGATTTGGGACACGTTTGCTGAACCTAACAATTATAACAATTCCGGGTAAAGCTTTCTTCTAAAATCAGGCCTCACCCCGATTCGTCGGGGCCTCGCCCTCAAAGCAGGATAACAGTGGAAGATTGCAGAAGGTGGCAGCCCAAAACTTGTCTTTTATGGGGTTCAGAAACTTCCACCAAGTCCAGTGGGTTTTATTTTTTCAGACCGGAGAGCTTTAGTTCAGTGAGTTTTCTCTTCGTATCCATGGGAAAGTCCCCATTCATCATCCAATCGTAATAAGCGGGCTCTTCTTTAAAGACTTTATCAACCAATTTGTTTTTGTGCTTGCCAAAGTTGAAGATTATTTCACCTTTATCGTTGCGAATCATACGGCCAGCAAGATCCACCAAGTCATTTCCTACCAATCGTGCCAGTGCCTCCATTTCATTTTTAATTGTGCCCACTTTTCGATCCAGGCCATCAGTAGCTTCCAGGCCTTCATACTTCTCGATTTGCGCGATCAACACTTCCATTGAGGCTTGAGTGTCCGATTCGGCAGAGTGTGCGTTGTCCATTTCTTTTTGACAATAGAACTTGTAAGCTGCCGACAGCGTACGTTTCTCCATTAAGTGATAAATCTTTTGGGAGTCTATAATTTTCTTGCGGCTATAATCAAAGTCAACGCCTGCTCGTAGAAACTCTTCTACCAACATAGGCACATCAAATTTCAGGATGTTGAATCCGGCTAAATCTGTCCCTTCAAAAAACCGTGCATATTCCCGTGCTACTTCTTTAAAGGTCGGCTTATCTTTTACATCTTCATTGCTGATGCCATGAATGGCCGTCGACTCCTTTAGAATAGGAATGGTCGGATTTAGCAAGTTTGTCTTTTTTATAATCTCTCCATTGGGCATCATTTTAATCACCGCAATTTCAATGATTCTGTCTTGAGAGATATTTACCCCGGTAGTTTCAAGGTCGAAAAAGCAAAGTGGAGTTTTAAGATTTAACTTCATTAAAAGAATAGGAGTGAGAGGTTATTTAAAAGACGCGATAGTGCGATAAAACTGGCCAGAAGAAATTCCAACCTTTTTCAGGAGCTCTTTGGCAGCGCTAATGTTTTTAAGATCTTCGACTGCAGTGAGTTGGATTGAAATCTTCTCTTTTGTACTTGTGATGAGCATGGCTTTGCCGGCCTGAGATTCGTGTTTGTAGACAGAATAAGGGATGGTAGAAACATCAGGACGTTCTTTACTGGCAATTTCCTTCACTTTAGAGTCAGTTTCGTCATAGATAATGACACCACATTTAGAAACCGAATCGGCCAGTTGAGAGTATGTATCTTTTCCGTCAGCGGGCATATTGCTGAGGATTACGATGTGAGGCTGATAGGTGATGATATCAGGCGATAAGTCATTGCTTTCAATAATTACTATGGGAGCATCAGAAAAACTTTCGCTGGCCGGTGTGGTGAAGTCAAACTTCCGATGATAATCTCTCAACACAAACAGAATCATCTCCGTGATTCGTGCCTTACTTTTGCCAACGACCAGTATTCGCTGTTTGTCAACACTTTGACTATAGGTATGTGAAGGAGATGATTGCATGATGCTTTTCAGAAATCAAATTAAAACAAATTGTTGTTCGTTTGAAAATGTATTTTTGGTAATTGACTTGTTCTGGATTTTTATTAACACAAATGGTGTTTATAGAATGTGGGCGAGTTGGGGATAGCATTTTAAAAGATGAAGGTACGTTTGTCTCCCTTTAAAAAAAGAAACTCGTACCAACAACCACGAAAGTATGGAGCAAAGATCAACGCCTGTGAGGTTAGGTTCCGCGATGAGCGGCACCGGCAAACCCCGATCGCTTGCCAGAGACATCTCTGAGAGCCTGGGTAAGTTGCCGCCTCAGGCGCCTGATCTGGAAGAAGCAATTCTTGGAGCGCTTATGCTCGAGAAAAACGCACTTACAGCTGTTGTTGAGTTTCTGCGCCCCGAGCATTTCTATTCAGACCAACATAAAGAAATTTATACTGCCATCGTTGACCTGTTTAAATCTTCAGAACCGGTTGATATGCGCACGGTTGTGGCCCAGTTGCGTAAGAACGGCAAACTTGAAATCGTAGGTGGTGCTTATTATATCGCGGAGCTTACTTCTAAAGTTAGTTCTGCCGCCAATATTGAATATCATGCCCGGATCATCATTGAGATGGCTATTAAACGTGATTTGATCCAGATAGCCTCTCAGGTACATCATGAAGCTTACGAAGACACTACAGATGTATTTGATCTTCTCGACAAGACAGAACAGTCGATTTTTCAAATATCGGATTCCAATCTGCGCAAGAATTACGACAACATGAAGTCCTTAATGTTCCGCGCTATTCAGGAGCTGCAGGAAAAGAAAAATCACAAAGACGGCTTGACAGGCATACCGAGCGGTTTCTCACGATTGGATAGGTTAACCTCAGGTTGGCAAAAATCGGACTTAGTAATTATTGCTGCCCGGCCAGGTATGGGTAAGACTGCATTTATTGTATCTGCTTTGCGCAATGCGGCCGTCGATTTCAATTTCCCGGTCGCTATTTTTTCATTGGAAATGGCATCACTTCAGCTAGTGAATCGCTTGATCTCTGCCGAGGCAGAATTGGAATCAGAGAAAATCAAAAAAGGGAATTTAGCAGATTTCGAATGGCAACAGTTAGTAACAAAAACCAATCGGCTTTCTTCAGCGCCTATCTTTATTGACGACACGCCGGCACTTTCTATTCTTGAATTGAGAGCTAAGTGTCGTAGGCTAAAAGCTGAACATAATGTACAATTGATAGTTGTCGATTATTTGCAACTAATGAAAGGCGATGGTGGCGGAAACCGAGAACAAGAAATTGCATCTATTTCACGTGCACTCAAGGGCGTTGCCAAAGAACTAAATGTGCCGGTAATTGCGCTTTCGCAACTAAGTCGTGGTGTTGAGACACGTGGTGGAGATAAACGCCCGCAGCTTTCTGATTTGCGCGAATCTGGTTCTATCGAACAAGATGCTGATATTGTTATGTTTTTGTATCGGCCAGAATATTATAAGATTACTGAATATGAAGATGGCACGCCTTCGCAAGGTGTAGCCGAAGTAATTATTGCCAAACACAGAAATGGCTCACTTGATAGCGTTAAGTTGAAGTTTATTGGTAAGTACACCAAGTTTGCCGATTACGATTCACCCGATGGCTTTATCCCCATGAGCAATATTCAAAGCCGAATCAACCGCGACGAGCCACCAGCTCCTCGTGCCGATGATGACATGCCTTTTTAAAGTTGAAAGTAAAAGATAAGAGAATCGTTGATAGCCGTCAACTTTTAACTTTCAATTTTTAACTTCTACTTTTGTTCATTCAATTTCTACTTTCTAACTTCCGCATCGAACGATCAATTCATTTTTTTCATGAAAGCACTTGTACTTACGGCTCCCGGAAACATCGAAATGAAAGAAGTCGCGGTGCCAGTTCTATCGCCGGGCAAGGCATTGGTAAAGATAAAAGCCGTTGCACTCAATAGACGCGACGACTGGATTCGTGAAGGTAAATACCCGAACATTAAAACCGGAATGGTGATGGGCTCCGATGGTGCTGGCATCGTAGAGTCAGTGCATAACGAGGAACACAAAGAATGGATCGGAAAAGAAGTAGTAATCAACCCCAACATCGACTGGGGATCTGACCCTGACGTTCAATCTTCGAAGTACACAGTCCTTGGAATGCCTATAGATGGAACATTTGCAGAATATGCTTTGGTGCCTGTAGATCGGTTGCATCACAAACCTTTTCATCTGGATTTATTGCAGGCAGCGGCATTGCCTCTCGGTGGCCTCACCGCTTTTCGCGCATTGTTTCGCAAGGGCGAATTACGAGCGGGCCAAAATGTTTTGATCTCAGGCTTTGGCGGTGGTGTGGCTCAGTTTGCTTACATTTTTGCGAAGGCTACCGGAGCCAACGTGTATGTCACTTCGGGTAGCGATGAGAAACTGGAAAAGGCAATGAAGATGGGAGCGAAGGGTGGCTATAATTACAAAAAGCAAACTATCTACGAAGAGCTTTGGAAAACCAAAGGCGGATTTGATTTGATTATCGACAGCGCAGGCGGTGATCAAATAAATAACTACATCAAAATGTTGAGGCCTTCCGGCAAAATAGTTTTTTATGGTGCGACTAACGGCATGCCTTCTAAAGTTGATTTTTACAGAATGTTTTGGAACCAGCTTTCGCTAGTTGGTACAACCATGGGCAATGATCTTGAGTTTAGCGAAATGCTGGCATTTGTGAGCAAACATCAGATCAGACCGATGGTAGATTCAATTAGGCCGTTTTCTAAACTGGCCGAATCTTTTGCCGATGTTGCCAAACCTAACAAGGTCGGGAAGATTGTGTTTCAGGTGTAGTCTAATCAACCTCATCCAACAAGGACTTCAATTCACTCATTGCTTTTAGGTTGTTCTGTTTCTTTGCCTGATTAATTCCATTTTCGATGATTTTCGTTGCGTCGTCGATCAATAATAAATCAAGATAAAGCAAAGCGGCCTGATAGTAGGCGGGGACATAATCTGGATTTGAAATCATTAATTGAGCAAAAATTTCTCTCGCTTTTTGCTTGTCCGATTTTACTAATTCAAGCGCGAGCGCATACTTGTTGAATGGATCAGCAGGGTCTTCGGCCACAAATTGCTCAAGCATTTTTATTCGTTCGGAATTCATGCTCAAAGTTTCTGTTTTTTAGCTTTTTATCCTTTATCTTGAGGCCAAAATTAACCTTTCTGTTGGTAGATAAATTGATAATCACTCGATTGAACCTTTATGAAGATTTTAGTTTGTATTTCGCACGTTCCCGACACCACTTCCAAAATCGCTTTTGTAGATAGTAACACGAAGTTTGACACCTCGGGCGTTCAGTTTATTATCGGGCCGTATGACGACTATGCGTTGGCACGAGCTATAGAGCTAAAGGAAACCTCTGGTGCGACAGTAACAGTACTCAATGTAGGATTAATAGATACCGAGCCTACAATTCGCAAGGCGCTGGCAATTGGTGCCGACGATGCAATTCGCGTAAATGCAGAACCAACAGACTCATTATTTGTGGCTGCCCAGATCGCAGAACATGCCAAAGGATATGACCTTATTTTGATGGGGCGTGAATCTATTGATTTTAATAGCGGAGTGGTTCATGCTATGGTAGGAGAAATGCTTGGGATTCCATCAGTTTCACCGGTGATGAAACTGGATATTGAAGGAACAAAGGCAAAAATGTCTAAAGAGATTGAAGGCGGAAAAGAGCAAGTGGAGGCAAACCTTCCATTGGTAGCTGGATGTCAGGAACCTATCGCTGAATGGAAAATTCCAAACATGCGCGGCATTATGTCGGCGAGAACAAAACCTTTGAAAGTTGTTGAGCCAAAAAGTACAGAATCATCGGTAGTTACTCAAAAATTTGAATTACCGGCGCCTAAGGGAGCGGTGAAAATGATTAGCGCCGATAACGTAGGCGAATTGGTGACTAGATTAAAAACCGAGGCTAAGGTGTTGTAAGATTTACAGTTTTAGAATTACGGATTATAAAGATTGAGGTAAAACACATAACAAATAACAATGAACATATTAGTTTTTGTAGAAACATCGGAAGGCAAAATCAGGAAGACATCTTTGGAAGCTGTCGCATATGCACATGGAATGGGAGGGACTGTGACAGCGATTGCATTGGGCGCAGCTGATGCAAATGAGCTTCAGGCTATAGGAAAATATGGGGCCTCCAAAATTTTGCACGCGGCCGACACAAAATTGAATGAGCACGTTATTCAGGTTTATTCGTCAGTTCTTGCCAAAGCCATGCAAGATGAAAATGCAGATGTACTTGTATTGGCAAACTCTTCACTAGGTACCCCTGTGGCAGCAAAAGTTGCTATAAAGACAGGTGCAAGTTTTGCCAGCAACGTATCTGAGTTACCAAATACAAGCGGAGGGTTTGTTGTGAAGAGAAGCATCTATACGGGAAAGGCATTTGCTCATGTTGAATTGAAAAGCCCAAAGAAGGTTATTGCTATCCGCAAAAATGCAGCTGAATTGAAAGAAACAGGATCCGTGGGTTCAGTTACCAATTATGTAGTAACTCTTAACGATGCTGACTTTAACACAAAGACTATTTCTACCGAAAAAGCCACTGGTGAGATCCTTCTTCCCGAAGCAGAGATTGTTGTTTCCGGTGGTCGTGGAATGAAAGGCCCTGAGCACTGGGGAATCCTCTTAGACCTTGCGAAAGCATTGCATGCTGCTACCGGTTGCAGCAAACCAGTAAGCGATATGGGCTGGCGACCGCATCACGAACACGTGGGCCAGACTGGAGTGAAAGTAGCTCCGCAGCTTTACATTGCTATTGGTATTTCTGGCGCTATCCAGCACTTGGCAGGTGTGAATTCATCAAAGTGTATTGTTGTAATAAATAAAGACGCAGACGCTCCTTTTTTCAAAGCGGCCGATTACGGCATTGTAGGTGACGCATTTGACATTTTGCCCAAACTTACGGCAGCAGTTTTGGCTGCCAAGTAATTTTCAACTAATGTCTTGATTCGTGTAGACACGAACATTACAGCAAATGAATTTTTCAACTATTTTCCTAACTTGAACTGATAAAGTGGCCGCACCAAAGAAAATAAAACTTGAAATTTTAGGGTTGTCTTCGAGCCAATCACAAACAGGCTCTTTTGCTTTGGTATTGGGCGAGACACAGGGCAATCGGCGCCTGCCTATTATTATTGGCATGTTTGAAGCACAGGCCATTGCTATTGAAATAGAAAAGATAATTCCCAATCGGCCGATGACACATGACTTATTTAAGTCGTTCGCCAATACGTTTCACTTTCATGTAGAAGAAATTTTGATATCGGATTTGAAGGAAGGCGTATTTTTTGCCAAGATCATCTGCAGCGACGGCCTTAAGAAAACTGAAATTGATGCGCGTCCTTCAGACGCTATAGCCATTGGGCTTAGGTTCGATTCACCAATTTATACTTTCGAAGCTATTCTTGCAGAGGCAGGTATTGTGCTGACCGATCAGGAGGAAGAAGAAGAAAAGGAAAAGGCAGTAAAGCCGGAGGCGAAGACCAAAGTAAAAAAAGAGCCCTTAAAAAAGGGAGAAGACTTCAAAAGTTATACTACCGATAAACTTCGTGACCTTCTTAAAGACGCTATTGACAAAGAAGACTACGAACGAGCTGCGAAAATCCGTGACGAGCTCGGCAAAAGAAACTAATTCAATAAAGTCCCCGAATCAAAATTCAAGACGCTCCACCCATCTTAAATCTTGAATCGAATTTCAATCCTAATTCAGACAAAATCATGAACATAAAGCACCGGCTCATTGTGATGAATTTTCTTGAGTTCTTCATTTGGGGCTCTTGGCTTATTTCTCTCGGCGGGTATATGATTTTGACTCTCAAATTCACTGGAGTTCAGGTAGGCAGCATTTATGGAACTATGGGCGTTGCATCCCTATTTATGCCAGCCTTAATGGGTATTATAGCCGACCGCTGGATAAATACTGAGCGAGTGCTGGGTGCTTGCCATATTATCGGGGCCGTATTGCTGTTTTGGGCATCTACGGTTACAGATCCAGCCATGATGTACATTATCATGCTGCTTAACGCGATGTTTTATATGCCCACAATAGCCCTCAATAATGCCGTTTCCTATGCTGTGCTGAAAAAGGAAGGCATTGACGTTATTAAGGTTTTCCCACCGATTCGGGTATGGGGCACAGTAGGTTTTATCTGCGCGATGTGGGTGATCGATTTTGGCCACTGGACACTGAGCCCGCTTCAGCTTTATGTAAGTGCTTCGTCGGCACTCGTGCTAGGAATTTATGCCTTTACAATGCCAGCTTGTCCGCCAGTACGAGAAACGAAGAAACGAACACTTCTTTCATCTTTGGGACTGGATGCTTTTGTTTTATTTAAAAGAAGAAGGATGGCTGTTTTCTTCTTTTTTGCAATGCTTTTGGGAGCCGCGCTTCAGATTACCAATACTTTTGGAGGAACATTCCTCGAAGATTTCAAGATGAGCTATGCAGATTCATTCGGTGTAAAACATCCCAATCTTTTGCTTTCCATTTCTCAGATATCAGAAACGCTTTTTATTCTTACCATCCCATTTTTCCTCAACCAATATGGGATTAAGCGGGTGATGATCATCAGTATTTTTGCGTGGGTACTTCGGTTTGGATTATTTGGTTTTGGTAATCCCGGCGACGGATTAATTCTCCTTGTTCTGTCAATGGTCATCTACGGGATGGCTTTCGATTTCTTTAATATCTCGGGATCATTGTTTGTGGAGAAAGAAGCTGATCGCAGTATCATGGCGAGTGCTCAGGGATTGTTCATGCTGATGACCAATGGCATTGGCGCTTTTCTTGGCGGAGCTTTCAGCGGGTGGGTAGTTGATCATTTTACTGAGAATGGAATCCGGCACTGGCCAAGTATCTGGTTTAGCTTTGCTGGCTATGCGTTGCTGCTAGGTTTGATCTTTCCATTTGCTTTCACTTACAAGCACAGCGCGGAGAATGACTTGAAACCGGTAATACACTGATTGACTGTTAATTTAGCTAACTCCAGTTCAATAATTGCTCAAATAAGTAGAATTGAGTACAATGAGGGACATTGTTGTGCAGGCACCGAAGCGTGTTTAATTGTCACTATTCATGATTAACTTTGCCGTATGGCTAAAGTAATCCAGTTTCCAAGTCCTGGCCCGGAGAAATTCGGCTTTAAGCCTGTCCTGAAAAAAAGCGCCACCAACACCAAAGGCAAGGCAGGGCAGTTGAATCTATTTAGTGGCGGCAAAGTGATAAGCCTTAGCCACCTCTCCCGATTTGAGGAAGCGCTGATGCTCGATGATCAGGGCGACACGAAAGCAAAACAGATTTATCAAAAGGCTATTGACGAAGGTGATTCTGTAGCTGACGCGTATTGCAATCTTGGAATACTTGAATCGGAAACAGGTAATTATACCAAGGCAATCGATTGCTTTACTAAAAGCCTGAAAGAGAACCCGCGTCATTTTGAGGCCCACTATAATCTTGCAAACCTCTATGCTGAATTGGGCAACCTCGCCTTGGCAAAAGTTCATTATCAGATTTCAGTAGAGATCGAACCACATTTCCCTAATAGTCACTTCAACTTGGGATTGACATTGGCCATGAACAAAGAAATAGAAGAAGCCATTCAATCACTTACTGCCTACTGCCGATTGGTATCGGCAGACGATAAAGTTCAGGCACTGGAACTTATTGAAAGCCTTTCCCGATCGATCGGAAATTAAAGGGACCAGATCGTAACGAAGAAAAGAATTGCCCTATAAAGCTCAAGGGAAATCTTCAGGAAAAGGATCATTACTACCGATTTTAGTACCAGTTTCCAGCTTTTTTCCTTGTAATACGCTACTCCTGACCTTAACAGGAAATATAGATTCGTAGTGATAAAAATGGCTGTAAGGGTAAGTTCGTTGAAGTAATGACCCAATCCGGTTGAAGCAAATACAGATAACACAATTGCATTGACGAACAAGTTAAAGCACGCGAGTTCTACCATGTAATCTATGTGATCGGTGAAATAGCGATTGCGCTTAGGATAGAGGAAATTCATTGGGAGTGAAGCGATTACTACAAACACCATTACCATTAGCTTTGCCAGTCCGACAGTCTTCAGGTTGTAAATAAGACTAAATGAAGAAAAATCAATTCCCATTGTGGCTACTCTTGAGCTAATGATGTTCTTGTAAAAATGACCCAATGGTGATAGAAGCTGAGTATTAAGTGAGGCGTTGAAAAGCTGAATCACCGGGAAGAAGAAATATGCCAGATTAAGAACAAAAAATAGAGATAGGGGATTGAGATAGTTAACCCGCCTACCTTCCACGAATTCTTTTGAAACAAATCCCGGCTTTGAAAGAGTCAGCCAAAGTGTTTTGAGAAACTTAGAATCTGCAAAAGTGAAGGCTGTAAGAATGTTGTGTATGAAAGTCTTAAAAGACCGATCTGCCCCGTGAAGGACTTTCTCACCACAGAGGTTGCAATAGTCGCCGGTAAATACATTGGCGCAGCTTTTACAAGTATGTTTTCTCGGCTCCATTCGGGCTGCGAAATTAGCCTTTTAATTTCTTTAGCAATTTCCTTCCACGCGAAATAAAGCCAGCGCTTCCATACGGCATTTGATCCTCGATTAAGGGGATAACTTCATTTCTTAATTCCGGTAAGTGCATGGCAAGGTTAGCCAATACCGTCATGGAAAATGCACGTACGGCGATTGATTCTTTATGGTCATTGAAAAACTTGAAGCAAATATCGGCTACTGTTCCCTGATGTTTTTTAGGGATCTCGATGAATTGGAGAAGCCGTATCACATTCCGCTTGGCAGAGACACTTGCATCGGCTTGTTGTACATATTTTAATATCGCATTCAAATGCGGATGGATCAGGTCGGGTTTTTCCTCTATGCAATAGGACAGAGGCCACGCAATTCTTTGAGTTACACGATATGGACCAGCAAGAAAAACACTGACCAGATCAGCAAAGCGTGAGCGGCTGTGGCCTATATAATTTACAATTATCCGGCATTGAGCCTTAGAGTGTTCCTTTAATGCAGCCTTCTTTAAGTCCATGTGATTAAAACAATTAACTTGTTGAATATTAGCATATTTAAATTATTTTACTTTAACTTTAAGTTCAATAACAAAAAAGATGGAGCTTATGCTAATTTTTACCATCGCTGCAACAGTATTTTTTCAACTAGGGTTGTGCTTATTCTGTTTTCTACAGAAACAGCAACAGGCTGCCTGAGGTTTACAAATTACGTTCCAGCCAAGCTTTAATATCTGGCCCGATGCGTTTAGGCTTCATTGTCTTTGCATCAAGTAAACACCAATTGGTTTTGGCAATTGCCAGTTCTTTGTCTCCCGCACAAAGTTTTACATGGCGTACGGATCTTGCGCCCTCAACCGAACTCACCCACGTGTATCCCGTGATTTGGTCATTCAGAAAAGCAGGATGTAAATAATCAATCTCGTGGCGCAGTACTACCCATCGGTATTCTGAACGCAATTCTACGGGTGCCATAGCATCCCAATGCGCAGAAGCTACCTGTTGTGCCCACCTCACGTAAACAACATTATTCACATGGCCTTGTAAGTCGATGTCATCGGGCTGCACTACAATCTCTGTTCTGAAATAGGAGGGGTTTTCTGGCCCTGATGGGTTGTTTGGTATGCTCATAAATCGGGTGGCAATTCTTAACTTCTTGTGTGTAAAATTTAGTTCTCAAAACTCCTCTAAAAATGCGGAAAACGGAGATAAAAAACCTTATTTTTGAAGGTTATAATAACACAAAATGAACGAAGGAAAAGGAAACAAGGATACTAGTTATTCAGCCAGTAATATACAGGTTTTGGAAGGCCTCGAAGCCGTTCGCAAAAGACCTGCAATGTACATTGGAGACATCGGTGTAAAAGGGTTGCACCATTTGGTTTGGGAAGTTGTGGACAATAGCATTGATGAAGCAATGGCGGGCTATTGCGATGAAGTGCATGTTACCATCAATGCTGATAATTCTATTACCGTAGAAGATAACGGGCGTGGTATTCCCACCGATTATCATGAAAAGGAAAAGAAGTCGGCCCTTGAGGTTGTTATGACCGTACTCCATGCCGGAGGAAAGTTTGATAAAGATACCTACAAGGTTTCTGGTGGGCTACATGGAGTTGGTGTGTCGTGCGTAAATGCACTTTCATCTATGCTCAAAGTTACTGTCTACAGGGAAGGCAAAATCTTCGAACAAGAATACCATCGTGGTGTTCCGCAATACCCGGTTCGTGAAATAGGCAAAAGCGACAGAAGAGGAACAACTGTCCACTTTCAGCCCGACGACGAGATTTTTACGCTGACCACTGAATACAACTACGAGACAGTTTCCACTCGCCTTCGCGAACTTTCATTCCTCAATCCGGGCATTCGCCTGAACCTGAAAGACCTGCGCGAAAATGACGAGAATGGAAACCCGAAATCCAATACATTTTTTTCGACAGCAGGCTTGCGCGAATTTGTTGAATACCTTGATTCCACACGCGAAAAGCTTATTCCTGAGCCAATTTTCATTGAAACCACAAAGGGTGAAATCCCCGTGCAGGTAGCGCTTGGTTACAATACCTCTTACAGCGAAAATCTGGTTTCGTATGTCAACAATATTAACACACATGAAGGAGGTACCCATGTTGCTGGCTTCCGGCGCGCGCTTACACGTACGCTGAAAAGCTATGCTGATAAATCGGGCTTATTAGAGAAAGCAAAAGTAGAAATCAGTGGAGATGATTTTAGAGAAGGGTTGACAGCAGTAATTTCTGTGAAAGTGGCCGAGCCTCAATTTGAAGGTCAAACGAAAACCAAGCTCGGCAATTCTGAAGCAATGGGCGCTGTTGATACCGCAGTAGGCGAGTTGCTCCAAAATTTTTTAGAAGAAAATCCGAGAGAGGCAAAGCTGATCATCAGTAAAGTGGTGCTTGCTGCGCAGGCGCGTATAGCCGCACGCAAAGCGCGTGAAATGGTGCAGCGCAAAAATGTCCTTTCAGGAACCGGGCTTCCTGGAAAGCTTGCCGATTGCTCAAGCTCTGATCCATCCATCTGTGAATTGTATTTGGTGGAAGGTGACTCTGCGGGTGGCTCAGCCAAACAAGGACGCGACCGCAACTTTCAGGCGATACTTCCTTTGAGAGGAAAGATTCTGAATGTAGAGAAAGCCCAGGAACACAAGATTTACGAAAACGAAGAAATCAAGAATATGATAACAGCCTTAGGCGTTTCGTTCGGAACAGCCGAGGATAGCAAGGCTCTTAACCTGACAAAGTTAAGGTATCATAAAATAATTATTATGACTGATGCCGATGTAGACGGAAGTCACATTCGTACACTAATTTTGACTTTCTTCTTCCGTTATATGCGTGACCTGATTGAACAAGGATATGTGTATATCGCTTTGCCGCCTTTGTATTTAGTAAAGAAAGGCAAAGAAGAGCGTTACTGCTGGAATGAAGAAGAGCGCGACATATTGATAAAACAATTGGCGAAAGACGGAAAAGAAGACAGTGTAGGCGTGCAACGATATAAAGGTTTGGGTGAAATGAATCCTGAGCAATTGTGGACGACCACGATGGATCCTGTGAAACGGACGTTGAAAGTTGTTAATATCGAGTCAGCCGCAGAAGCTGATCATTTGTTCTCAATGCTTATGGGCGATGAGGTTGCACCTCGCCGCGAGTTTATTGAGAAGAATGCCAAGTATGCTAAAGTGGATATTTAATCATTCGGAGTAAGAGTTATGGAAAGCGAAGTAGCAACGCAACAGGAGACAGATTTAGCCGCAAGGCAAATCTTTGAGAGTAACTACATTAGTCGCGATCTTAGCTGGCTGCAATTCAATTACAGAGTACTCGATCAAGCCAAGCATATTGACCGGAGTATTTTTGACCGGATGAAGTTCTTGTCCATTACTGCTTCCAACCTGGATGAGTTTTGCACGATTCGGTTAGGAAGTCTATACAACTATCTTGATTATGGTAAAGAACGGTACGACTATAGCGGCTTGCGCGAAGTTCCGTTCCGTGAGCATCTGCTTGCCGAAATTCACAAGTTTGTCAGTGAGCAGTGTGATTACTTTATTAAAAAACTAAAGCCGCTGTTTGAGAAGAACAATTTCAGCATTATCGATTACCCTCAATTAGGCGATGAAGATAAAGCCAGGGTTGATTCCTATTTCCAGCGTACCATCTACCCGATGCTTACGCCAATGCTGTTCGATAACTACCACACATTTCCTATTCTAAAAAACAACCGGTTACTCTTTGGTGTGGTTACAAAAGCACCGCAAGACCATCAGAATCAATTGCGCGTCTCGTTCATTCAGGTGCCGAGCAATATTCCTCGTTTTTATGAAATTCTGAACAAAGACAATTCCATCTCATTTGTATCTCTGGAAGATATTATCCGCTACAATGTTCACCACCTCTTCAGGAATATTGAGATTGCAAGCATAAACCTCTTTCGAATCAATCGCAATGGTGATTTTACCCTTGAGGAGAGCGAAGACATTGAGACCAACTTTCTGGAAGAATTAAAAAGAAAGCTGCAAACACGGAGAACGGGCCGCGTGGTGCGCCTGGATGTGGAAGAAAATCCTGACCCGTGGATGATCCGATTGTTAAAGATTCAGTGGGACCTGGATGACAAGAATATCTTCGTCATTCCGAAAGGGGCGATGGTGGACTTTACAGGGATCAACCAGATTGTCAATCATGCCGAATTTAAGAGCAAACGGTTTCAGCCAAAGCCGCCTGTCAAACCTATTTCTTTCCCGGAGCAAGGCTCGCGCGATCTCTTTGAAGTATTGAAAGAGCGGGACATTTTGCTTCAACACCCTTATAATTCAATGGAGCCGGTGCTCGAACTTTTGGAGAAAGCGGCAGCTGATCCTTACGTTCTCTCTATCAAGATTACTATTTACCGACTTGCTAAAGAATCTCGGGTAAGTGCAGCCTTGCTTAAGGCAGCAGAAAACGGAAAGCATGTGTCAGTATTATTTGAAGTTAAGGCACGCTTCGATGAAGAGAATAACTTGCGTGAAGCGCAGCGCCTTCAGAAGGCGGGCTGTTTTGTGATTTATGGAGTTAGCAGCTTAAAGACCCACACCAAGCTTTTATTGATTGTTCGCAATGAACCTGACAGAGTTTACAGGTATGTTCATTTATCGAGCGGTAATTATAATGAGACGACTTCACGGTTTTACACGGATATTGGGCTACTCAGCACCAATGAAGCCTACGCTCATGATGTATCGGAATTCTTTAATGTCATCACTGGCCATTCTCACCCTACTTCTTATCTCAATTTGATCACCTCACCGCAGGATATGCGCAATCAACTTTGCAGTATGGTAAGGCGGGAAGCGGAGAACGCCCGAAGTGGCTTGCCAGCAGGTGTTATTATCAAATTTAATTCCATTCAGGATAAAGAGCTTATTGATGTTTTGTATGAAGCTTCTCAGGTTGGTGTAGTTATTAAGCTCATTGTGCGCGGGATGTGCTGTCTTCGCCCCGGAAGAAAAGGCGTGAGTGAAAACATTGAAGTCATTTCAGTTATTGGTGAGTTCCTGGAGCATTCACGGATTTATTATTTTCATAATAACGGAGAACCGAAGGTGTACATAGGAAGTGCTGATGCCATGGTGCGGAGCTTTGATCGAAGAGTTGAGTCATTGTTTTTACTCCAGCAAGATTTATCACGTAAGCAAGCTATGAATGTATTGCGCTATAACTTGCGCGATAATGTGAACTCATACACCATGCAGGAGGATGGCAGCTACCGGATCAAGGAACAAAATGGTGAAGCACCTTTCAACATGCACAAAGAGTTTTATAACGTTACCCGTGAGACTATTCAGGATGTAAAGTTGTTCTAACCCTCCAACCTGAGAGGAACAAAAAAAACTTTTTAAAAACCGCTCCTCTAAAAGTGGATATTTTTTTTACGACTTTTTTTTGTTTTCTAACTAAAAAGCATACCTTCAAAACATCAACAGAAAATTTCTGCGAACGATTGCAGAAGTAGGCGTTACATTTTTTATTGGGTTCTTGAGTTGTACTAAAAAAATTTGCTGGAGGCAAATCGGTTTTGGGAAGTTCAGACGACAATATAGTTTTGTGGCCGCTTTTAGTTTATGGCGCTATAGTATGCAGCCTTATTGGTGCCATCCTTGGGCTTTCCTATTTTTTAGGTGGGCGCCATGTGGAACGTGCGACCAACGAGCCTTATGAAGGTGGTATTGTAAGCGCTGGTTCAGCACGCCTTCGTTTCTCCTCTCAATTTTATATGATCGCTATGCTCTTCGTGATCTTTGACGTAGAGACCATTTTTATTTTCACATGGGCTATTGCATTTAAAGAGCTGGGATGGATTGGCTTTATAGGCGCAGTCTCGTTCATTGGCCTTCTTGTAATAGTACTGATTTACGAGTGGCGAAACGGAGCTCTTGATTTCGGGCCCGATGGTAAAAAGATACTTAGAGCTTACAAAAAACTAACTAAAAATCCTGATGAAATGGTGGTTAAGTAAAGCACAAGAACCTGTTGGTGCGCTCGAGGGGAATGGTTCTATGGAGGAAGCGGTACGTCAAAGTCTCGTTTTCAGTACGGTTCAGGATTTGCTTGGCTGGGGCCGAAAGAATTCGATGTGGCCCTTTCATTTCGGACTTTCATGCTGCTTTGTGGAAATGGCAACAAGCATGACTCCCAAATACGATGTAGCACGTTTCGGTGCGGAAGTAATCCGTGGAACTCCACGTGAGGCTGATGTTATGATCATTGCCGGTACTGTATTTATTAAAATGGCTCCGATCATTAAAAGACTGCATGAGCAGATGATGGAGCCTCGCTGGGTGATTTCGATGGGCTCTTGCGCCAACTCAGGTGGAATGTATGATATATATAGTGTAGTACAGGGAGTGGATAAATTTTTGCCTGTTGACGTTTATGTTCCCGGCTGCCCGCCGAGACCTGATGCATTTATGGAAGGACTTACTCTATTGGCCAAAAGAGTGGGGAAGGAGCAGCGACCATTGAGTTGGACGATTGGAGACCAGGGAATAATCAGGCCGGAGAAAATTTCGATGAAAGATGAGAAAAGAGAGAAACGGATGCAGATGACTTCATGTAAGTCGCCCGATGAAATTTGAATTTGAATGAATTTTTAATTGAATATAATTTTTTTGTGGTATGCATGATTGAGTAGTGAGGAGAAGGTTTGGAGTAGTACTTGACAATTAACTATGGATTATTGACCATGGACTTATGCAAGATCTCGATCCGCCTGAACTAATACAGTTGAAGTTTGGAGAAGATGCGGTCTCCAGGCAAGCAACCCGCGATGGTATAACTACCTTGTGGGTGTCGTCTGCTAATATAGTCGAGACTCTCCGGCACCTTAAGAACGAAATTTCAAAACCTTATCTTTTTCTATACGATCTCAGTGCCATTGATGAGCGGCCTCGCAAAAAGGAGGCA